>CAKUAM010000036.1 GCA_934636305.1 uncultured Oscillospiraceae bacterium | reverse complement strand
GCCTCCTCTTCGGCCACTTCCGCGGCACCGGCGCGGGCAACTATTTCCTGGGCAACGACATCAAGGAAGGCTATGGCAGCAAGAATAACGGTATGCCAGAGCCCACCAAGGCGGTCCTCATGCCCGTGGATGAGAGCTGGCTCAAGTCTAGCGCCGCGCTCAACGCGCTCAACAGCTACACCGAGCCCCAGTCCCTCTATTACACCACCTGGGTCCAGGGCGAAAACGGCTATCCCACCATCGCCAAGGTGGAGAAGATTCCCAGCCACTTCACCAAGATCTCGTCCTTCACCGTCACGCTGGATGGCAAGACCTATCCGGCTACCATCAGCGGGACGGACATCAGCATCATCCTCCCCAGCGGCACGACCACTATCACGCCCAACATCACCATCAGCAACAAGGCCACCGTTTCTCCCGCCAGCGGCGAGAGCGTTGACATTTCCAGCGGCACGGCTTCCTTCGTCGTCACTGCAGAAAATGGCACCAATAAAACCACCTATACGCTCCATGCCAATGTGGCATCTTCCGCTTCCGGTCTGGCCGCGCTGCGCATGACCATCGGCTATGGGGATCCCTTCTTCAACGCCGAGGACTTCTCGCAGCAGACCCATACCTACACCCTGAATGTCCCGGATGCCACCGTGGCCCAAAGTTGGGGCCAAAAGGTGCGCGTTTATGCCATCCTGGCGAACCCCAACGATACCCTCACCGCCCAGGTCAATGATACCGACCCCGTCGCGCTGAAGGGCGCGACCAGCCTGGACGATGAAAGCGGCCGGGTCCCGGTCTGGCTGCATGATTCGGAGACCCAGCCCATGCACCTGGGTGAAAATGACTTCAAGCTCATCGTCACCCCTGCCAGCGGCGAACCCACTGTTTACACCATCAAGGTCAATGTCCAGCCCTCTCTCGCCTCTCTCAGCTTCACCGCCGGGGAAGAGACCCTGAAGATGGACAAAAACTTTAACTCCGGCGTTACCGATTACACGCTGGAAATTCCCGGCGGCGTGACCGAGATCAACATCGCGGCCGCGTCCAAGATGGGCGACGAGCTTGCACCCGTCACCCTCCCCGAGGGCACCACCGACGGCAAGCTGGACATCACGAACCTGACCAGCTTCACCATCAAGGTCGGTAAGGCTCCCACAGAGACCACCTATACCATCACCCTCAACAAGCGCGAGACCTATTTCGCCCAGATCATTTCCGATCCTGCCGGTGCGGCCGTCACCGTCCTCAACACCGACGCCAACGAGACGATTCTCCCGGACGAAGACGGCAGCTACCGCCTGTATGCGGGCAGCACCTACACCGTCAAGGCTACCAAGCTCGGCTATCTTACTGCAACGGCGAAAATTACCAGCGCAGAGGATCTGACGGACGGCAAATTCACCATCAAGCTTACCGCTATCGCAAGCCCGCTGCCCAGCTATAACGGCGAGTGGATGAGTTTCCGCGGCAACGATGCCAACATGGGCGTCACCAGTGCCGAGACGCCCACCAGCGCCGCACAGACGGAGCTCCGCTGGGCCGTGCAGCTTGGCCATGGCTGGGATGCCTCTGTCACCCCGCCCCTTATCATCAACGGCGACCTCTATGTCCAGGCTGGCACTGAGGTCATGAAGATTGATAAGGCCACCGGCAAGATCAAGGCCAGCGCCACGATCCCCGACAGCAGCCGCTACACCATGAACCCTGTGGCCTACGGCGACGGCATGATCTTTGCCAGCATGGAAGTACCCGTGGGCGCCACCAGCGGCTATATCGTAGCGCTCAACGCGGATACCCTGGAGCAGCTCTGGGTCAGCGAAAAGCTCGCCGGTCAGATGATCTCTCCCATCACCTATCACAACGGCTATATCTACACCGGCACCTGGAACAACGAGAGCTCGGAAGGCACCTATTTCGCGCTCTCCGTCACCGATGAAGATCCCTTCCGCACCGATGAGGTGAAGTCCCCCATCTGGACAGTCACGCACAAGGGCGGCTTCTACTGGGCCGGCTCCTATGCAACCGACAAGTATGTTGTCTTTGGCTCTGACGACGGCACCTACGAAGGCGACACCGGCACCGCAACGCTTTACTCGGTCGATCCGCTCACCGGACGCACCATCAGCAAGATCGGCGGCATCCAGGGCGACGTCCGTACCTCCATCGCCTATGACGATGGCCACGTCTACTTCGCAACCAAGGGCGGCTACTTCTACAAGGCTGCGCTGTCCGACACCGGCATGCTCTCCGATCTGCAGTCCTTCAACATGGGCTACATGGCAACCGGTACGCCGATTGTCTATAACGGTATCGGCTTTGTCAGCTGCTCCGGCAAGGGCACGTCCCAGTTTGATGCCGGCTTCGTGATTGCGGTTGATATCGCAACCATGACGGAGCTTGACCGCGTGGCATCCTATGGCTATGTGCAGGCCAGCATGCTCCTTACCACGGCGTATGAAAGCACCGGCACGCTTTACCTGTACGCACCCAACAACTACACCCCCGGCAATGTTCAGGTTGTAGCCTATGACAAGGCCACAAAGAAGCTTGCCATCGAGGATCTGTATGTTCCCACCGGCAATACCGCACAGTATTGCCTCTGCCCGATCGTCTGCGACGCGGACGGCACGCTCTACTTCAAGAATGACTCCGGCTACATGTTCGCTGTTGCCCGCGCAACCGGTACAAGCGGCTGGAAGGTCACATTTGACGCCAACGGCGGCAGAAACATCGGTGCAAGCGCCGCTTATACGGATGTTCAGACCGGCAAGCTGACGGCAATGGCTTCGGCCCGCCGCGACGGCTATACGATGCTCGGCTGGTTCACGGAAAAGGACGGCGGCGAGCGGGTCACGCTGGACACCGTCTACACCAAGGACACCAAGATCTATGCACACTGGGAAAAGGAGGAGGATCCGGCGCGGAAGGACTCTGTCACGGTTTACTTCTCCCTCTCCAACGACGGCGAATACCTCAAGTCCGATATCACCGGCCAGATGCTGGCACAGCTGCCTGTGACGCTGAACTACTTTGACCTCAAGGACTATGGTCTGCAAGATTTCTATCGGACCGGATCGGACGGCAAGGCAATCGTCCACCCGACGCTGCTGCACCTGTTCATCAAGATGCTGGAGGATCAGTATCTGGGCACCGATCTTGTCGTTGGCCAGAGCGCACGCTCGGATCTGCAGTACGGCAGGAACGACTCGGATGAGATCTACAAGGCACTGCGCGTTTCCGGCACCGCTACGTCTTTGTACATGACGAACTTCTGGGGCCATGACGAAAACCTGCTCTACTACGTCAACCATCAGTACCCGCTGATGTATGAGGGCTGGGGCTCCACGGCAGACTGGATCCTTCTGGAGGACGGCGATACCGTTGAGGTTGCCATGTTCACAGACTGGAGCTTCACGCAGAACAAGGAGGCCGGCTTCCCGTACTTCCGTCAGGGTAAGACCATTGTGGATTCTCTGACGCTCACAGCCAATGCGTCGACGACGCTGACGGTTGCCCGTGCCAAGGCGGATGCCAGCGGCGAACGCGGCGAAAAGCTGAACCCCAATACCACGATCTACTACACGACCTCGCCTGACCAGGCGAGCGGCGACGTCACCACCTGGACGAAGCTCGGCACGACGGATGCAGACGGCAAAATCAGCATTTCCTTCCGCGAGCCCGGCACGTATTACATCGCTGTCCCGGGCACCAGCGTGCGCGCACCTGGCATCTGCAAGGTAACTGTGCTTGCGGATACGGCAGTTGCAGACGCAGTGGCGAAGATCAACGCCATCGGCGACGTGGATGAAAACAGCGGCGACGCCATCAAGGCAGCCCGCAAAGCGTTTGATGCACTGACCCCGGAGCAGAAGGCGCAGATCCCGCAGGCGACCCAGGATAAGCTGACGCAGGCAGAAAGGGACTACCAGGCAATTCTGGATCAGAAGGCTGCGGACGAAGCAGTTCGGAAGATCAACGCTATCCCCGGCGAGATCACCAAGGCCAGCGGCGACGCCATCAAGGCAGCCCGCAAGGCATATGACGCACTGAACGAGGCCGCAAAGGCGCTTGTCCCGGCGGACGCTGTGAAGAAGCTGACCGATGCCGAGGTCAAGTACGCAGATCTGATGAAGCCCACCAGACCTGTCACACCGTCCACGCCGTCCACGCCGTCCAAGCCGACGCAGAAGCCGGATACGGGCGCAAGCCTCCCGTTCGCGGATGTCGCCGGGAGCAGCTGGTTCTATGACGGCGTGAAGTTCGCCTATGAAAAGGGACTCATGAACGGCACGGGTGCGAATATGTTCAGCCCGAACGCCACCACCACGCGCGGCATGATCGTCACGGTTCTTGCCCGTGTCGAGGGCGTCAATACGAATGGTGCGCTGTGGTACGCGGCAGGCCAGAAGTGGGCGATGGACAACGGCATCTCCGACGGCACGAACATGACAGGCGACATCACGCGCGAGCAGCTGGCTGCCATCTTGTACCGCTATGCGAAGCAGAAGGGCTACGACGTGACGAAGTCCGCCGCCCTGACCGGCTTCTCCGATGCGGGTACGGTCAGCAGCTATGCGACCGAGGCGATGCAGTGGGCTGTTGCGAACGGCCTGATTCAGGGCAGCGGCAATCAGCTCTCCCCGAAGGCTACGGCCAGCCGCGCACAGGTTGCCACGATCCTCATGCGCTTCATGGAGTTGTACACAAAATAAGATGCAAAAACGATATTCTGAACTGAATCTCGTCTGACCACCCAAGCTGGGCGGTTCCCCGCGCAAACGCGCGGGGAACCGTGCGGCTTATTCGTGCGTTTAAGGGAGTTCTTGAGCTTACGAATAAACTGCACATTTCTAAGGGGGATGCCCCGATTCCCACGGGGCGAAAATTACATGAATCAATTTTTCTTGAAGCATCCATGGCTGCGGCCGCTGGGCTGCGGGCTGCTTGTCTGTGCGTTTGTGCTCAGCATCTGCCTGCCGCTTCTGGGCATGCGCTCTGCCGAGCCGGAAAACCCGATTTTGCAGGCGGAGCCGCAGGACATTACCGTTCTGCAGGCAGGGCAGTCGCCCGGCCGCGCCGGAACCGGCGAAGCAGAAAGCACCGGCGCAGCCGGTTCCGGCGGCAGCACCGACAGCGAACTGACCGGCGAGCAGGAACAGCCAGACCCGGAGCAAACCGGGGAGGAGGCCGGGCAGGACTCCGAAGCACAGACGCTTCCGCAGCAAATGCCCGCCGAACAGGACTATTCCAAGGCCGATATCGGCACAAATACCGACGCCAATCAGGGCAATGACGGGGAAGAAGCGGGCGAGACCGGCGAAGCCGACGAGGATCTGCCGCTTGCACCGCTCGACCTCGGTGCGGTTCTGACGTGGTACAAATACGGTTCCCAGCCGGCATCCATCGTCTGCGCGGCCAATCAATCTGCCGGCAAGCGCGTGCTGCTTGCCCAGCTTGATGACGGCGCGCTGCAGTATGGATTTGAGCTGACCGGACTTGACGCACAGGATGCCAGCATTACGGGTGTGCGCTTTGCGCAGGGAAACGCGGTTCCCACGGAGATTGCTGCCCGCGGCGCGGCTCCGATGTTCCTCCCGGATGGCGCGGAATACCAGAACTATGTGTTTCTTCTGCAGGCCCATGTGACCCAGAAGAACCAGAAGGGGGAGAGCACCGAGACAGATGTGGAGTTTACCTTCCTGCTGCGTCTGGAATCCGGCATTGACCTTGATCTTCAGCTGGGCTGGCAGACATTGACCGTTCCGGCCCAGGCAACCTGCGCGGCCAACGGCTCTGTCACGCGGACCATCAAGGGTGACACGATCCAGGATGGTCTGTTTCAGTACAGCTTTGACTTTTTGGGCGAGAGCGCGGACGATGCAGAGCTTGTGAGCGCGGACTATCGCGCGGCGGACGGCGAAACAGGCACCTTGATGCAGTCCGGCACGATCCAGATGGCCCCTGCGGATGGACAGGACAGCGAAAGCTATGTGCTGAACGTGCTTGTCCGTGTGGAGGGGCAGACGCTCCGCTATACATTTGTCCTGACCTATGAGGATGGCCTTGACCTGCAGCTTCAATTCACGTGGTATGAAAAATCCGTCACGGCGCAGACCCTTCTGTGTGATGCGGATAAGCGTGTGAATCTGACCATCAAGCACAACCAGATTCAGAACGCAGAGCTGCTCTATAAATTTGAGCTCAAGGGCAAGAGCGCGCCTGACGCGAAGATCGTATCTGCCAGTGTTGACGGTGCGGCGCTGAACACCGAGAAGGGGAGCTTTCCGCTGTCCGCGTCTGAATCCGGCACAACCTACACCATCCTTGTCGCGGCCATGGTGGAAGGCAAGACGGTCACCTTCACGGTTACACTCCGCTACCAGAGTGATGTTCGGCTGGAGATGATCTATACAATCCGGGATGACACCGCCGCGAAGCAGTGCCTGCTGACCTGTGAAAATGGCCGGACCGTTACCGCGGATCCCATCTATGATGACCAGCTGACGGACGGCCTGCTGTCCTACCAGTTTTCCATTGCGGGGGAGGAAACCGCCGATGTGACCATTTCGTCTGTCAAATGCTATCAGACGGGCTCCAGCCGCACGCAGACGCTCACGCCCTCCGGGACGCTTACGCTTCTTTTGAAGGATGGGAAAACGGGCGGCAATACCTTCACGGTTACCGCGGCCTCCGGCAGCGAGACCTACACCTTCACGCTCGATCTGCCCTATAAGCACCGCGGCGAAAATAAAGTCGTGATTACGACGAATCTGGCGGATGATATGGAGGTCACGAATGGAGAACCGGTCAATCTGACGGTTGAGGCATGGAGCGAGGACGCACAGGGCAGCCGCGCCTACATCCTTGCCAGCGGCGTCGGCACAAAGCTGACGGTTACGCTCGACGGCGTGAGCTGCCGAATGACCAGCCAGTCCGGCACGACGCAGCAATACATTCTTGTCCCGGAAAATCCGCAGACCGGCGACCGCAACGAGCATACGCTTGTCATTTACGCCGAGGATGAAGCGGGCAATTACGGCGAAAAGACGATAAAATTTATCGGAAAACGCACGGAGGAAGGACAGAAAATCGGCACCGCTACCGTCTATATTGACGCCGGTGTCGTGGGCGGCGGAATCATGGGCCCGATCTGCTATGATGTTCTGTCCGGCGAGCGCGTCTCCTACTCCATGGCCAAGGCTGTCTGGGGCTATGACGCAGGCGAGCCGTTCGGCACGGCCAGAGAAAGCTTTTATCTGCCGGAAAGCCGGTGCCTCTATAGCGGCACCTTTGACAGCGGCTTCTATCTCCGGGAACTGCCGCTGTCCGGCAATTCCTCTGTGACGCTCAGCGGCAGCTGGAGCGACTACGGCAGCAATGAGGCGGAGATCCTCTCTGCAATTGACGCCCGCTTCGGCGCAGGTACGGCGCTGGCCTCGTTCTGGCGCTGCATCTACCGCAACGGCATTGAACTCTCTGAGCCCGGCGACGGCCTGGGAGAGTACAGCTACACCATGGCCTCCGGCTGGCTCTATTCCGTGGGCGGCAGCACCTTCTATCCCGGCGCAGGCATGTCGGATTATTACCTCAAGGATGGCGATGTGCTGACCATCCGCTTCACGCTGGCCTATGGCTGGGATGTCGGCGGTAGCTCCGACCGCGGCGGATCCGTAGGCTACTGTGCCCAGTGGAACGGCAGCGGCTGGTCGCTGCATCATAACTTCCAGAAAACGCCCTCCGGCCGTTATGCCTGCGTCAGCTG
This sequence comes from uncultured Oscillospiraceae bacterium, assembly GCA_934636305.1. Lineage (GTDB taxonomy): Bacteria > Bacillota > Clostridia > Oscillospirales > Oscillospiraceae > CAG-170. Next base: position 10,709 of record CAKUAM010000036.1, on the reverse strand, counting down.
CGGATTGGAGCAGGAGTGCCTGCATACGAACAGCCAATGGAAGGATCTCCAGGACGGCACCTGTGTGGAGATCTGCAACGACGAAAATGGAAAGGAAATCGGGCAGCCCATGCCGCACGACTGGACCTATGCCGCGGCAGGAGATGACGGCCACACGGCAACGTGCCAAAACTGCGGCCGCGAGGAATTGCTCCCGCACAGCTGGCAGGAGGTCCCGGACAGCGATACTGCCACGTGCACAGCCCCAGGAGAAAAGACCCTGCGATGCGAGGACTGCGGCGCAGAAAAGACGCAGACCAGTGAAGCGCTTGGACATCAAGTGAACGAATGGCTGATGGACGGTGCAGAAATGCATTATCGCCTGTGCCAGCGCTGCAATGAACGCGTCGACGAAGGGCAGCACAGCTATACCGGCGACGGCCAGTATTACCAGTGCACAGTCTGCGGGAACTGGCACGATGCCGTTTGCTCCGGTCAGATTACCAGTTCGGATAATCACGACGGTGCAACGCACACTGTTTCCTGTACCGGCTGCTCGCTGATCCACAGCGTCGAGAGCCATGATACACAGGGAGAAAACGGCGCCTGCTCCGCCTGCGGCTATATGCCCGCGCCAATAGAGCCGGTCGACCCGACAGAACCTGTTGACCCCACCGACCCCACCGGGCCAGCGGGGCCGACCGAGCCGACGCCCCCTGACCCACCAACAGATCCGGCCACTGAAACTGAAAACGAGGAGACTGTAAAAAATGAATGAGAAGATTCAGAATATTTTAACGGAGATTGAATCCGTCATCGTCGGTAAAAACGAAAATGTGGAGAAGATTTTGATGGCCATTCTGGCGCAGGGGCATGTCCTCATGGAGGACGTGCCGGGCGTCGGCAAGACCACGACTGCCCTCACATTTGCCAAGGTGCTGGGGCTTGATACCCGACGCGTGCAGTTCACGTCAGATACTGTACCGTCCGACGTCATCGGCTATTCTGTCTATGACAAGAAGGAGGATGCTTTTGTCTATAAGCCCGGCGCGATCATGACGAATCTGCTGCTGGCGGATGAAATTAACCGTACCTCCAGCAAGACGCAGTCCGCGCTGCTGGAGGCCATGGAGGAGCACAAGGTCACAGTCGACGGCAAGACGTATGATCTGCCGGAACCGTTTATCGTCCTCGCCACGCAGAACCCTACCGGCTCTGCGGGCACGACGCTGCTGCCGTCTTCGCAGCTTGACCGCTTCCTGATCCGCCTCAGCATGGGCTATCCGGATCATAAGAGCCAGATCAACATTCTCCGTGACCGCCACAGCGACAATCCCCTTGACCGTGTCATGCCCGTTGTGACAAAGGAGGAGTTGCTCCAGCTTGTGCAGCAGACCCGCAGCGTCGAGGCGAAGGATCGCATCTTTGACTACATTACCACGCTGGCTGAGGCAACGCGCACCCATCCCATGGTTGAGCTTGGCGTCAGCCCCCGCGGCGCGCTGGCCCTCTGCCGCATGGCAAAGGCGCATGCCTTCCTCGCAGGTCGCGACTTCGTTGTGCCGGAGGATGTGGCGTCCGTATTCCCGGATGTCTGCGCCCACCGTTTGATTTTGTCCGCAAAAGCACGCATGATGGAGGAAAAGACGGAGAATATTCTTGCAGAAATTCTGAAATCTGTGGATATGCCGGTGCTGAAGTGATGAAAGCTGTCCGAAAACTTGTCTGGCTGCTGCTTCTGTTTGGCCTTCTGATCCTTGCCGTGCAGACGGCCAGCCCCATCGCGCTTGGCCTTGCGGCATGCCTGGTGCTGCTGCCGCTTTTGTGCCTGCCGGCCAACCTGTACGCGGCGAAAAGAATCCGGCTGACAGCGAAGCTGCCTGTGAATCTCCGCAAGGCAGAGAGCGGAGCGGCGGAGCTGACCGTGCAGAACCCAACGTGGCTGCCTCTGTGTCAGATTGCCTGCCGTGTGCGCCTGGAAAACCAGCTGAACGGTGAAGCACAAGCCATAAATCTTTCCTGCGGCGTCTGGCCAAAGCGCACGCAGACTGTCCGTGCGGCCTTTGGCAGCACATTCTGCGGCCGTATCCACCTGACGGTGGAGTCTGTGCGCCTGTATGACTGCTTCGGCCTCATCGGCGCAAAGGCCAGGATTGACGCGCATGCCGCCGCAGTTATCCAGCCGGATACCTTCCCGCAGTCGCTCATCCTCACGGCGGCGTCGGCCCGCGTGGAAGAAGCCGAGGACTATTCGGCTGAGCGCGCCGGCGCCGATCTGTCGGAAATTTTCCAGATTCGGGACTATATTCCCGGCGACAGCCCGCGTCAGGTGCATTGGAAGCTCAGCCAGAAATACGGCAAGCTGATCGTCAAAGATCCGTCGCTGCCGATTACGCGCTCTGCGGCGGTATTCTGGGAGCGCACAGAGGAACATCCCACTGCCGCCCGCACCGATGCGGAGGCGGAGATCCTTGTCTCCCTCTGCCGGAGCCTGCTTTCCCAGTCTGTGCAGTTTACCCTTTGCTGGAACGAGCATGGACAGCTGGTCCGCCATCTTGTCCGTGATCTGGATGCGCTGATTGCGCTCCTGCCGCGACTGCTGACGGCAAAACCTGAGGCCGGTCTTTCCGGTGCGCAGCAGCTGCTGCAGACGGTCCCTGCCGGGGCCTTTTCCCACCTGGTCTATCTCAGCGGCGAGCGCCCTGCGCCGGCGGAGCTTTCTGCGCTGGGGCATCTTACGCCGCTTGTCTGCGGCGTGGACTATACTGAGACGGATTACGAAAATCAGCTCTCAGAGCTGACCATCTAAGGAGGCCATATGAAACAGAAATTATCCGGCCTCCATATCGGAGCCTGCCAGAAGCCGCAGACAATTTCATCTGAGCTGCTTACGGTTACGATCCCGGCGGCGCTCATCTTCTGCGCCCTTGCGGGGCTGCTCATTACCGCTGCAGGCCTGCAAAGTGCATTGCCGCTCTTTTCGGCCGGGCTCCTGTTCCTTGCCATTTTTACAGCCGCAAAGCATGTGCATAAGGAGACCATGGTACTTCCCATTGCCCTTGTGCTCCTCATAATAACGGCATGCCTCGTTCATGCCCAGCTTCTGAGCGGCTTCGGCGCGGCATGGAACATGCTGCGCGGCCTCTGGGCAGCGGAGACAGGAATCCTTCTGCCGCTGGCGGAGACCAACGGCACCGGCCTTTGGCTTGCTGCGGCCTTTCTGGGGCTGCTCCTTGCTGCGCTCAGTCTGCTCCTTGCCAGGGTGCCGGTTCCTGCCTCGGCGCTGCTCATGGCGCTGACTGTCGCGGCAGCACTCGTCCATGGTACGGTGTGGCTTCTGGTGGCGGCCGGAATCAGTGTCCTGCTGCTCGCATGGCAAAAAAATGCGGTATCCGCAGTCGGTTCTCTCGTGTGCGGTGTAATTGTGGTGAGTATTGCCGCAATTTGCATGCAGACAGATGTAATGCAGGATTTTTCTCGGAATGCGAAGGATAGCCTGCATCACTGGCGCTATGAAAAAGCGGAAGAAGCTCTGCCGGAGGGCGATTTGTCCGAGCCAGTCACACAGACAGAAAGTACAGATACCATTCTGTCTGTCACGGCGGATACGGCGCAGACGCTCTATCTGCGCGGCTTTGTCGGTGATACATACGAAAACGGCGTATGGTCAACGCTGGACGCAGAAACCGCCGCAGAGGAAAAAGACCTCTTCTACTGGCTGCATCAGTCCGGCTTCTATCCGCAGAGTCAGTTGGCAACAGCCGCGCGGCTGATGGGCAATTACCAGTCCGGCAGCGTCAGCGTCCAGAACCTCACCGGGTGCAGCCTGTACCGCTACGAGCCGTGTACGGTGCTGCCGGAGCGCGCAGGACTGGCGAAAAACAGAATTCGGCCGTCTGCGGTCGAAACAACCGGTCTGCGCGGTGAGCGCGGCTATTCCTATGAGACGGTTTCGGACGCACAGACGATTCTGCCGGAGCTGCTGGACTTCCTGCAAAATGATACGTCTAACGGCGTAGGCACGTATCTGCAAATGGAAAGCGCGTACCGCGCGTTCGTGTATTCCTACGCGCTGGACGTTCCTGCGGAGTTCCGCGCACAGCTTGGTGCGGTGCTGGACGGCTGTTGTGAGAGCTACGGCCTGGCAGACAGCCTGACGAAAGAGCAGGCGCAGACGGCCGCGCTGACCTTTTTGGAGCGCTGCTTTGACGGAAGCGGCGACATTGCGCTGCCGCTGGCGGATACCGCGGACGGCACGACATATCAATATGCTACCGTTGCGGCCTTGGCGCTGCGGTACTACGGCATCCCTGCCCGCTATGTCGAGGGGTACACGGTTAAGACAGCAGAAAACGAGCCGACGAATGCAGACGCAAGTGCCGCGGGTGCCTGGGTCGAGGTCTATCAGGACGGCGTGGGCTGGCTGCCGCTGGCGCTGACGCCGGGTTTGGAGGACCTCTCCGCCGAGCAGACCGAGAGCGGCATCAAGCCGGTTGGCGCAGGAAAAGAAGGCAACGGCGACGGCCCGCGCGTAACGGAGGGACAGGAGCGGGAACAGGACGACGCCGAGCCGGACAGTTCGGAGGACAACACCCCGGACGGCGGCCAGCGCACAGGACTTCTCCATAAGCCCGTATTCTGGCTCCTGCTTGTGGCTGGGATTTTGCTGCTGTGCGTGCTGCTTCTTCTCATAAGACATCATATCGTTCTGCAAAGACGTAAAAAGACATTTGAGAATCCGGACCGTGCCGAGGCTGTTTCCAGTCTGTTTTCTGACGCCGCGCGGCTCCTTTCTGCCCTTGGCCTCAACCGGAGAAACGGCTCCATGCTTGCGCTCTATGCCCCGATGCGGGAGCGGTTTGGCGAGGAGAACGCAGAGTGGCTGCAACGCATGGTTTTATTGAACGAAAAGGCGCTCTTTTCCTCAAAAACGGTGGCCGGCGCCGAATATGAGGCAATGCAGAGCTTCCGCAAAACAGCGCTGGATCTGCTGAGAGCCAACACGAAATTTCTGAGAAAGCTGCGCCTCAAATGGCTGGATTGCCTGTACTGATGGGAGGATCACAATGAAATTCAAACGGTTTATTTCTGCGCTGCTGCTGCTTGCGCTCCTGATTGGGTGCTTCCCGGTCATTGCGCTTGCAGAAAATGGCGGCGAATACTTCTATTTCTCTGCGGAAACAGATGAAAAGCTGGTGGCTGCGCCAAAGAAAATTGCGTATTCCCCCAATCAGACGATTCTTGATGCGCTGCAGGAGGCTGGGATCGGGCTGACCTTTGACGGCAGCAGCGGCTTTGTCACCGAGATTGCGGGCGTACAGGGCGAATATACGTATGCGGGCGTTCCGGCAAAGCGTTCGCTGACCGATCTGGCCGAAGATGTAACATTCTTTGCCTTTTATGGCGCGGCCGGCGACGGACGCATCGGCGCGGGCCGGCAGGCTTTGATGCAGGCGCTGGCAGATTATGCGGGAGAAGAAGCGGACGTCCGCGCCGCTGTACAGGCCAGCTATGCGCAGGCGCTTGCCGCCTATTGCGGAATTTCCGACGACGCGGCGGAAACACGCGCTGCGGAGCTGGCCAAGGCTATTCAGGATTACAAAAACAGCCTGACCGGGGCAGCCTGCCGCGTGACGGTTTCTGCCTCGGAAGATGACTGCGTCATCACGGCGGAAAATGAATATGGCCGTGTGTATACGGCGGAAAACGGCGTTCTGCAGCTTCCGGCAGGGCAGTATACGATTACTGCGCGGAAGGAGCAGCGCGAGGCCAGCATGACGCAGAACATTACAGGCGCTGCCCGGATCACCGGGCTGCAGCTGCCCACGGGCAGCTGGTTTGATGAGACCGCGTTTGCGCTGTCCTCAACCAACGACAATGACGCAAGCTTCGATGACGGACGCTATACGCTCCGGCTGGATGCGCACACGGCAACGGCGGCAATTCCGGACGCCTTTACCGGGAAGCTCTATGCGCATGTGCGCCGCAGCGGAGAGGCACCGGCGGATGCTGCACTGTGTGTGCGCTACACAGGGGCATCCGGAACTACATACGACACGTCCTTTACCGAGGACAGCAGAATTTCCTCGATCCTGGATGTTCTCCAGCCTGGGACGGAGGGGAACACGGTGGTGTTTTCCCTTGACCGGGAGGAAGCGGGCTGCACACAGCGCATGACGCTGACGCTGCGCCTTGACCGGATGCCGACGCTTGCTTCCCTGAGCGTGACTGCCGCAAGCGCCAACGGGAAAAAGCAGATTGCACAGGCTGCGGAGGAGGGGGCATTTTCTCCGCTGCAGACCAGTTATACGTATAAGATTCTCAACACACTGAGCAGCGTGAATATCTGCCCGACAGCGGCAAGGCCCGGCTATACGATTCAGGTCGGCGGGGTTGCAATTGCATCCGGGCAGGGCATTCCGGTGACAATGCAGGGCAATACGACAGTGGATGTGACAGTTTCGGGCGGCGGATATGAAAATCACTATACGCTGACGCTGCGGCCCGGCGAGGGCAAGCGCGCGACCTTCAATACGGCAAGCGACGTGACGCTCTGTGTGACAAATGCAGCCGGTGAGGTGCTCGACTATGACAGTGAGCGCAACAGCACGACCGGCGGGAAGTCCTATTTCTATACGCTGGTCAGCGGGGAAACCTACACCTACGTGGCAACGAAGGATACCTATTATCACGCGACAGCGACCTTTAAGCTGGAAAACGCAGCGAGCTTCAGCAGTATCGATGTCCCGACGGATGCCCAGCTGCAGTCACTTGCGCTCGGCGCAAGCGCGGAATATAAAAATCCCAAGGCGTATACCCTGTCGCCGGGCTTTGCGCCGGCGGTGCATCAGTATACCGTGACGGTATCGGACTACGCATATACTGTGGCGGCGTGGGCCGGATTTGCAGATGGAACATGCACGGTGCAGTATGCAAAAATGGCCGCAGATGGAAATAATTACGGGAAAATACAGGAGACACCCCTGACCAGCGGCAGCGACCTTGGCGTTTCGCTGCGGCAGGCGGTTCTGTCCGGAAATGCGCTGGGCAATCTGCTGACCTTCCGTTTGTCGCGGACGGCAGGCAGCGTGAAATATTATACCGATTATCTTGTGACGCTGCAGCGGAGCTTCTCTCTGAGCAGTCTGAAGGCATCGTGCGGCGGCAGCGAGGTGGAGCTGCAGGGCAGCGACGGGACAAAGAAATACACACCGTCTGTGACGGAATATACGCTCTGGGTGCCGTCTGCTGCGACAAGCCTGGAGCTGCAGTGCGGCACCTACACGGAAAATCTGGTCTACGGCCAGCAGGAGTCCGGATATGCTGTGAGTGCGGGCGGCGAAACGGTTCCGGCCGCTGGAACCATTTCGGTGGCGCTGAGCGGAACCGAGGTGGATGACTGCATTCCCATTCAGGTTTCAAACCGCCTTGTGCCGGCTGAAGAAGCCACGACGATTACGCTGACTGTCCACAAGCAGCAGAGTACGGCTGTCCGTATTCAGGCGGAGCCGGCAGAGGCACTTGTATTTCTGCGGGAGCACAGCGCCAACCAGCCGCTGCAGAAGCGGTCGGACGGCAGCTTTGCGCTGTCCAAGGGCTTCGTTTATGACTACTTCGTTACCAAAACCGGCTATGTCGGCCAGGGCGGCGCGATGCGGATAAGCGACGATGGGCAAATCGTGGAGCTTGGAATGGTTTCTGCGACCGGTGCATTTGCAGTTGCCCGCAGCCAGAGCACCGCAGAGACGATTTTGGTTGCACTGTCTGCTGCGCCGGGCAATGACCGCCTGCAGACGGCGCTTGGTGCAGCGTGGGCGGATTTCCGCGGAACACAGTATGATACCGGCAAGCCGGGCGCTGCAGCCTACAGCAACAATGGTGTGACAGCGGCAAGGACGCCCATCTATGCGGACGACGGGACGCTTTACTGGGCGGTGCAGATTGGCAGCGGTTATGGCAAGGATGCGGTTGGCTGCCCGATCCTCGCAGGTGACGCGCTCATCACATACTCCGGGAATCACATTTACCGGATCGATCCGGACACGGGAAAGACGTTGGCGACGGGAACCATGGTGAGCAATTCCAGCTATTCCATTGTGCCGCCAACCTACAGCGGCGGCATGGTATTCGTCGGCCTGCGGGATGGACAGATCCAGGCCTTTGACGCGGTAACGCTGAAATCGCTCTGGGTCTACACCGATCCGCTTGGCGGGCAGCCGAATTGCCCGATCACCGTGCGGGATGGCTATCTCTACACCGGATTCTGGGGCGGGGAGACGAAAAAGGCCAACTATGTCTGCCTGTCTGTGACGGATGAAGATCCCACGCAGGAAAATGAGGAAAAGCCTGCATCCTGGACCTATGCGCAAAAGGGCGGTTTTTACTGGGCCGGCGCGTATGTGGGCGATGGGGTGCTGCTGGTCGGCACGGACGATGGGTACAGCGGATATGACCATATGACAGGGCAGATTCTGCTGCTGGATGCCAGAACCGGCGAAAAGCTGGATAATCGGAGCGGATTTTGCGGCGATGTACGCAGCTCTGTCTGCTACGACGCGGCAACGGATGCCTATTATGCCACCAGCAAGGGCGGTGATTTCATCCGGATTACGCTGTCGGCGGACAAGCGGAGCATTGCACAGAGCGAAACGCTTGCGCTGCAGAATGGAAACGCAAAAAGCGCGGCAATGAGTACATCCACGCCGGTTGTATACAATGGCCGGGCCTATGTCGGTGTGAGCGGCAGCAGCCAGTTCAAAATGTATACCGGCCACAATATCACGGTGATCGACCTTGACGGCAAGATGTCCATTGCCTATCGCGTGCAGACACAGGGCTACCCGCAGACAAGCGGCCTTCTGACAACGGGCTATGAGAAGGAAAATGGATACGTGTACGTTTATTTCTTCGACAACTACACGCCGGGTAAGCTGCGCGTCCTGCGCGACCAGGCAGGCCAGACGGCGGCGGATCTGCTGACGGCGGAGATCAGCCCGGAAACCGGGAGCCTGCAGGAAACCGCCTATACGATTTTCACACCGACCGGCGTACAGGCGCAGTATGCCATTTGCAGCCCGATTGTGGATGAAAACGGCACAATGTACTTCAAAAATGACACCGGCTATCTTATGGCCTACGGCAGTATGCTGGATCATTATGAGCAGACCGGCGTGGCCGTGACCGAATACGACAGCGGCGACGCCTTTGACCTCGGTAGTCTCCAGGTTACTGCGGTCTATAAAAACGGCACAAAGCGCAATGTTACGGCGCGGATGCTGCCGTCCGATCAGACTGTGACAGAAGGAATGGACGCCGTGACGCTGCGGCTGGACGTGCCGGATGGGCTCTATCATGACAGGACGGAGGATGACAGAAGCTCGACAGCTGGTGTAGAAACGAGATTCCCCACGATTGAAATTCCGATCACAGTGCGGGAAAGCGCGCAGACCGGGACCATTGGTAATCTTGCGTGGAGCTATGCAGCTGTCAGCGGTAAGCTGACCGTGACCGGAGCGTTTCAGGAGGGGCAGATGCTGCTTGCCGTCTGTTATGATGCAAATGGCCGTATGACGCACGCGCAGGCGCTGCGAAATGCGGATGTACTGGCGCTGCAGAAGGACAGCGCGAAGATTCTGCTGTTTCTGCTCGATGAGAATGGAAAGCCCGTTTGTATGAAAACGGCCGTAAAGGGAGCTGCGGAATGAAAAAAACACGAATCGTGGCACTGCTCCTTGCAGGACTGCTCCTGCTTTCTGCCTGCAGCGCGGCAAAGACACCTCTGGAACGGACAGCAGCCTATCTCATGGCGGCCACGCCGGAGCCGACATACGGCTCGCTGAGCGGCGACTGGACGGTGTTCGGCCTTGCACGGTCTGGTGTGCAGGGCTCCGGGAAGTATTACGAAACCTATTACGCCAATGTCGGGGCGGCGGTACAGGCGGCCGGGGGACGGCTCAGCGAGAATAAATACACCGAGTATTCCCGGCTGGTGCTGGCCCTGACGGCCATCGGCCGCGACCCGCGCGACGTGGGCGGCTATAATCTGCTTGTGCCGCTGGCCGATCTGGAGCGGGCTACGCTGCAGGGGGTCAATGGTGCGATCTTCGCGCTGCTGGCGCTTGATTCTGCGCAGTATGAAATCCCGGAGAATCCGGACGCCGCAGTCCAGGCGACGCGCGAGGGCTATGTGAAGGAGATCCTGTCCCGACAGGATGACGATGGCGGCTGGGGGCTTGGCAGCGGTGCGTCCGATGTGGATCTGACGGCAATGGCGCTGCAGGCGCTGGCAAAATACCGCAGTGATACGGCTGTTTCGGATGCTGTGGAGCGTGGCCTTGCGTGGCTGGCGTGGCAGCAGGAGCCGGACGGGACGTTTATCTCCTGGGAGGAGGTAAACAGCGAATCGGTCTGTCAGGTCATTGTGGCGCTGACGGAGTTGGGCATTTCACTGGATGATGAACGCTTTGCCAAACATGGTGCGACGTTGGAGGACGTGCTGCTGCGCTTTGCACAGGAGGATGGGAGCTTTGCCCACACGCTGGACGGGGAGGCAGATTTGATGGCCACAACGCAGGCACTCTATGCGCTTGCAGCCATTCAACGGCAGAGAGACGGCAAAACAACGCTCTATGATATGAGCGATGTTTCTAAATAAAAATTTCTCTGGAAGCTGTCTGAACAGGATGAGATGTTGCTGAAAGCTTCAACTTTGTTCAGCCTCCGGCGGCGCG
>CAKUAM010000035.1 GCA_934636305.1 uncultured Oscillospiraceae bacterium | reverse complement strand
GATGTTGTCCATGACTGTGCCGGTGAACAGGTTTACATCCTGCAGAACGATGCCCAGCGAGTGACGCAGGTCTGCTTTCCTGATGTGATTGATGTTGACGCCGTCATAGCGGATCTTGCCGTCGGCAATGTCATAGAAGCGGTTAATAAGATTTGTAATGGTCGTCTTGCCGGCGCCGGTCGCGCCGACGAAAGCAAGCTTCTGACCGGGTTTGGCGTAGAGAGAAATGTTGTGCAGGATGGGCTTTTCCGGCTCGTAGGCGAAGTCCACGTCGAAGAACCGCACGTCGCCGCACAGCTTGACAAGTTTGCTGCTGCCATCCGCTTGCGGGCATTTCCAGGCCCAGGTGCCGGTGCGCGAAGCACTTTCAGAGAGCGTGCCATCGGGAGCTTCCGCCGCATTGACGAGCGTGACATGGCCGGCATCCTCCTCCGGCTGCTGGTCAATCAGCTCAAAGACACGGCTTGCGCCGGCAGCGGCCATGACGATGGAGTTGATCTGCTGGGAGACCTGAGAGACATTGCCGGTGAACTGCTTTGTCATGCCGAGAAACGACGCCACGACGGCAATTTTCAGAGGAGCAATCATGCTGCCTGTCCCGAACAGGTTCTGGAACGAGAGATTGGGAACGCTGCCGCCGGAGCAGATGAGAATGCCGCCGACAAACGCGGTGAGAACATAGAGAATGTTGCCGATGTTGCCCATGATGGGCATGAAAATATTGGCGTAGCGCTGGGCATGGTTTGCGTCGTTGTACAGCTGCTCGTTGATGGCGTCAAAATCCTGTTCGACGGCGCGCTCATGGCAGAACACCTTGACAACCTTCTGACCGTTCATCATTTCCTCAATGTAGCCCTCGACCTTGCCGAGAGACTTCTGCTGGCGGAGGAAGTACTTTGCAGACCGGCCGCCGATGTTTTTGGTGGCCTTTGTCATGAAGAAAATGCCGAGAAACACAATCAGCATGAGCGGCAGCGAGAAATACAGCATGAACAGCAGCAGACCCAGTACGACGATGCCCGCGGAGAACAGCTGCGGCAGGCTCTGCGAGACGAGCTGGCGCAGCGTGTCGATATCATTCGTGTAATAGCTCATGATATCGCCGCGGCTGTTCTGGTCAAAATAGCGGATGGGGAGCTTCTGCATGCCGGCGAACATCCGCGTGCGCATCTTGTGCAGAAAGCCCTGCGTGACGTGCGCCATAAGCTGCGTATAGATGGCCGTGCAGACAAGGCCAACCAGATAGATGCAGACCATGGTGACGAGCGAGGAAAGAATCTTTGCGCTGACAGCGTCCCAGCCGGATAAAAGACCCTCCTCAATATACGAGGTGATGCTCTCAATATACAGAGCCGGCAAAACGCCGATGACGGCGCTGAGAACAATGCAGATGATCGTCACGGTGAGCATGACGGGATAATCGTGGAACAGCATCCGGATCAGCCGGCCCAGCGGCTTCAGATCAGCCTTGCTGCCGCCCATCGGCGCGCCCTTGGGGGGATGATTAGCCATTGTTGTCGCCTCCTGCCTTGTTCTGAGAATAGTAGACCTCCTGATAGATTGCATTGGACGCGAGCAGCTGCTCATGTGTGCCCATGGCGTCGATCCGGCCATTTTCCATGACGAGAATCAGATCTGCGTCCTGAATGGAGGAAATTCGCTGGGCGATGATGAACTTGGTCGTGTCCGGGATCTCCGTGCGGAAGGCCGCGCGGATCTTCGCGTCGGTTTTGGTATCGACAGCGGAGGTTGAGTCATCAAGAATGAGAATCTTCGGCTTTTTCAGCAGCGCACGTGCGATGCAAAGACGCTGCTTCTGGCCGCCGGAGACGTTTGTGCCGCCCTGCTCAATATAGGTGTCATATTTGTCCGGCATCTGCTGGATAAATTCATCCGCGCAGGCCAGCACGCATGCGTGCTGCAGTTGCTCGTCGGTGGCGTCAGCGTCGCCCCAGCGGAGGTTATCCTTGATGGTGCCGGAGAACAGCACGTTTTTCTGCAGTACGACGGCGACTTGATTGCGCAGCGTGTCAAGATCATACTGCCGCACATCCACGCCGCCAACCCTGACGCTGCCGGATGTGACGTCGTACAGGCGGCAGATGAGCTGCACCAGACTGGTTTTGGACGAGCCGGTGCCGCCGATGATGCCGACAGTCTGGCCGGAGGCAACATGGAAGTCGATATCCGACAGGGCGTCACGCTTGGCACTGGCAGAGTATTTGAAGCTGACATGCTCAAAATCCACATCGCCGGTTGCAACGTGCATGACAGGGGCGTCCGGGTTCTGCAGGCTGCTGGTCTCGCTGAGCACCTCGCAGATACGCTTGCCGGAGGCCTGCGCCATGGTGAGCATAACAAAGATCATGGAGAGCATCATGAGGCTCATGAGAATCTGCATGGAATAGGTAATCATGCTCGTGAGGCTGCCGACGTTCAGATAGGTGCCGCCGGTGGTGACAATCAGCTTTGCGGCAAAGAACGAGATCAGGATCATCGAGGTATAGACGCAGAACTGCATAACCGGTGTGTTGAGCGCAAGAATTTTCTCCGCCTTCAGGAAGTCTCTGCGCACAGAGTCGGAGGCCGCGGAGAACTTTTCTGTTTCGTAGTCCTCCCGCACAAAGCTCTTGACCACGCGCATGGCCTGCACATTCTCCTGTACGGAATTGTTGAGCGCGTCATACTTTTTAAATACCGCGCGGAACAGCGGCAGCGCGCTGCGGATCATGAGTGCAAGCGCCAGACCGAGAACCGGGATGATACCGGCAAAGATAAAGGCCAGCTGCTTGCCGACGCTGATGGACATGATGACTGCAAACACCAGCATCATAGGCGCGCGGACCGCAATGCGGATGCACATCATAAATGCGTTCTGGATGTTGGATACATCTGTTGTCAGACGGGTGACAAGCGACGAGGTGGAAAAACGGTCAATATTGGAGAATGAGAATTTCTGTACCTGATAGAAAAGATCATGGCGCAGGTTTTTGGCGAAGCCGGCAGCGGCGGAAGCAGCGAACCAGCCGGACAGCGCGCCGAAGCCCAGCGACAGCATGGCGATGACAAACAGCTTCAGACCGTACTGCAGAATCGTCTGCATCTGACAGCCGGCCTGGATGGCATTGATCAGCTGGGCCGTGAGCAGCGGGATAATGCATTCGCAGACAACCTCGCCAACCATGCACACGGGCGTGAAAATGGTGGGCTTTTTGTACTCGCGGATGCAGGCGGCCAGAGTTTTAATCATAGGTTGCATTCCTCCTGCAGTTTGGATTGTTTCAGATTGGCGAGCGCCAGATCAAGCAGGCGCAGCAGCGTTTCATGCTCCGTGGGGCTCATTCCGGCAGTCATGGTTTCATCCAGATGATGGAGTGCGCTGCCGACGGCGGCCTCACAGCAGTGGGCTCTGGCGGTGAGGGAAACGCGCTTGCAGCGGCGGTCGTTGGCGTCCGGCTCGATGGTGAGAAAGCCCTTTGCCTCCAGACGCTGTAAAATACCGGATACGGTTGGATGCGTCAGGTGAAAGCACTTTTCAATATCCTTGGGATAGACCGGCTCATTTTCATGCAGGGCCAGATAATGCAGCACGAGCGACTGCGTTGAGGTCAGATCCAGCTGGAGAAACTGCTGATCCATGTACTGCGTCATGCTGTTCGTGAGCAGGCGGAGCCGCGGACTGAGGTGGTCAGACAATTCTTCCATAATGGCCTCCTTCTTTTAAAAATAGTAGCGTGCTACCGATTTTGGTAGCACGCTACATTTTAGCAGATTCCGAAAAAATTGCAAGTGGCACTTTGGCGAATATGCGGCGGAAGTACACACTTAATTTGTATAGAATGCGCAGATCAGCCCTGCATATCAAGGATGGACAGCAGATAGGTCCATGTGAGCGTGCCGCGCTGGAACAGCTTCTGCAGCAGCTGCAGATTGCTTTCCGAGTGTTCCAACTCTTTGCTGTAGAGGCTCACAATGGGGACAAGCGCTGCCGGATCGTCAGCGCCGGCCATCAGCTCCCGCAGACAGACAAGGTGAAAGACGCAACTTTCAATCCGGGCGGCATACTGCCGGTCGGCGACAGCCTTGAGCGCATAGCGGTAAAGAAAATAGACGAGCAGATTTTCATATTGGACAGACAGCTGCGGACGAAACGCCGCCGGCGGCCCCTCCAGATGCGCGGCCGCATCCAGCATCACGGCAAACCGGTGCGTCAGGTGCTCCATGTTGTTGAGAACCATCCAGCAGGGGAAGAAGCGTCCGTTTCTGCGCCGCAGACGGGACAGGCGCACAAGACTGCGCGCCTGATAACCAGGCGAGAGGAACCGCCGCGTGAGCACAGGCACAAGCTCCTCTTGCCGTGCGTCCAGCAGCCGCTGCACGCGGCGCGCAAGCAGCAGAATGAGCGCCAGACGGTCGGCAATCGGGCGCGTGCGGTCCTGCGCCAGCGTGATGGCGGCAGTGCGGGCGGAAAGCAGCGCCAGATACAGCTGCGGATCAAGTTCATTTGGTGCGGTGACGGGCTGGCCGTCGTCGGTCTGCTCGATGCGAAGGGGCGCCTGGTGCGTGAGAAGCAGGCGGGCTGCCTCCGGGCAGGAGCATGAGAGCGTGAGCTCCGCGTTCTGGCCATATTCCTCAATAAAGCGCGGGTGCATGAAGCACGTGCGGCAGAGCGCCTCAGCGCCATAGGCCGCCTGAATGGGGCAAAGACCATCCGGCTGCAGCAGCACGCATTTGCCGTCCTGCTCGCGGAACCGCGTCTGTCCGTCCTCAGTCACAAGCGCTGCGCGCACGCGCTCGCCGAGTGCTCCGGACATGGCGCGGTAGCGGGCAATGGCGTCGGGATCCAGAAGAATCTGCCAGTCCTTGCAGCAGGTGTCCGGACAGTGCCCGGCCAGACAGTGAAATTGGTTGACATAATCAAATTGCGCATGCTTCATGCACATCGCCTCATTTCCGGGGAAGGTCTGGTTTTGTGCCCGTGGCCTTTGCAGAAGATCCGGCAAGGGCTGCGGGGCGTTATGCAGAAAACCACGAACGATGATAGCATGCGGCGGGCCGCTGCGTCAACTTGAGTTTTTTGCAGGGATATGCTATACTAAAAACTACATTTTTTCACAAAAGAGGTTTTCTATGAAAAAGTTGAAGCGAACCTATTCCCGCTGTGCGCTGCTGGCGGCCGGTGTGCTGCTGGTGCTGCTGATTGCGGGCTCCTTTTTTGACCTGCCGATCTCGAAATTTCTGTACCCGGGGCACGAGAGCTCCTTCGGGCAGTTCTTTGCCGCATTCGGCGAGCTGCCGGCCTTTGCGCTGCTGTCGAGCTGCGGGGTGCTGCTCGCGGTGAAGCGCGGTCAGTTCCGCAAGGAGCTGCGGACAATTTTTCTCGCAGCCGGGATCTGCCTGACGCTGGCAAGCATCTTCCTGTCCGTGCACGAGGCGACGGACAATGTCCCGGCGCTGCCGATGGCGGTGGCGCTGCTGGTGACGGTGTTTGTCGATGTGCTGGCGGCGTTCGCGTTCTTGTTTCTGACACGGGAGTGCCAGACAAAGACGCTGCTGCGGTTTATCTGTACGGTGATTTTTGTCTGCGTCGGGATTATGATTCTCATCAATGTCATCAAGGTGCCCTGGGGCCGCGCGCGCATGCGTCTGATTGTCGCCACGGGCAACGAGAGCTACTTCTCCAACTGGTGGCAGGCGGGCACTGCGCTCAAGAAAAAGCTCGTTGCCGATGGCGTTGCCTCGGATGAGTTCCGCTCGTTCCCGTCCGGCCATACGGCATGCGCGGCGTGCGCCATGCTGATGATCCTCATTCCCACGCTCTATCGCCGCCTGCATGACAAGGAAAAGCTGTTCATGGCCATCGGCGCCGGCTGGACGCTGCTGGTCGCGTTCACGCGGCTCAATATGGGCGCGCATTTCCTGTCGGATGTGGCTGTATCCTCGCTTTTGGCGATCGGACTTGGCGCAGTCGGCGTATGGCTGTTCTATTTCAACCGGCCATTTTTCAATAAAATCTGGGCCTTTGCCTCCGGCGAAGCGCTGCCAAAGCAGGAAAAGAAAGCAAAAAAAGCGTAAATACAAAAACGCCTTCCCACCCGGGAAGGCGTTTTTGCTTGATTTTACAAACGTGCTGAAAATTTGATAGAAGTTTTACACAAACGTGCTTTTGCATTTTAGGTGCTGGCAGTATCCTCTTGAGCGTAGACAAGATGTCAAACAAATTGAAAGGAGATCATCAAGATGAAAAAGATGACCAAAGGATTGACCACTGTGCTTGCAGTTGCGCTTGCTGCTCTGACGTTTGCAGGCTGCGCAAAGAAGGATACCGCGCCTGTCACGACCGACGGCTCCACCTCCATGGAAAAGGTGATCGGCACGCTTGGCGAGGCGTTCAAGGAAAAAGAAGGCATTGACGTAACCTATAACCCCACCGGCTCCGGCTCCGGCATCCAGGCCGTTTCCGAAGGACGCTGCGATATCGGCCTTTCCAGCCGCTCGCTGAAGGATGAGGAAAAGGCGACACTGACCGAAACGGTTGTTGCCCTGGACGGCATTGCCATGATCGTAAATCCCGAGAACCCCGTTTCGGATCTGACGGTTGAGCAGATTGCCGATATCTACACCGGCACGATCACCAACTGGTCTGAGGTTGGCGGCAACGATGCAGAGATCGTTCTCATTGGCCGTGAGGCCGGCTCCGGTACGCGCGATGGCTTCGAGTCCATCACCGGCACCAAGGACACCTGCCAGTACCGGCAGGAGCTGACCTCCACCGGCGACGTCATCACCACCGTCTCCCAGAACCCGGACGCCATCGGCTATGCCTCCCTGGCTGCGCTCAAGGACAATGTCAAGGCTCTGCAGGTTGGCGGCGTGACCCCGACGGAAGAAACTGTCAAGGATGGCAGCTACGTGATCCAGCGCCCGTTCGTCCTTGTGACCAAGACCGGCGAAAAGCTCTCCGACAATGCACAGAAGTTCTTCGACTTTGCGCTGAGCTCTGAGGCTGCACAGTACATCACCACGGCCGGCGCAGTTGCAATCCACTGACCTATGAAACGCAGAAAAACAATGGAAGACGTCGTTCACGGCGTCTTCCTCTTACTAGGGCTTGTGACAGTCGGCTGCGTGCTGCTGATTACGGTTTATCTTGTCATCTCCGGCCTGCCGGCCATCGGGAAAATCGGGCTTGGGAAGTTCCTGTTCGGCGCCCAGTGGGCTTCGACGGCGGCAGACGCGAAATTCGGCATTCTGCCGTTTATCCTGACGAGTATCTATGGCACCTGCGGCGCGATTGTCATCGGCGTACCGATTGGCTTTCTGACGGCGGTGTATCTGTCGAAGATGGCACCGAGGCGGGTGCGCGTGGTCGTGGAGTCAGCGGTCAGTCTGCTGGCTGGCATTCCGTCGGTTGTGTATGGCCTGGTCGGCATGCTGGTGCTGGTGCCGGGGATCCGGAAGCTTTTCCATGTGCCGGACGGCGCAAGCCTGCTGGCGGCCATGATCGTTCTGGCCATTATGATCCTGCCGTCCATCATCAAGGTATCGGTCAACGCGCTTGACGCGGTGCCAAAGGAGTATGAGGACGCGTCGCTGGCGCTTGGTGCAACGCCGGTGGAAACCTGGTTCCGCGTATCCGCGCCGGCAGCCAGGAGCGGCATTGCCGCGGCAGTCGTGCTCGGCGTGGGCCGCGCAATCGGCGAGGCAATGGCGGTCATGATGGTCTCCGGCAACGCACCCAACATGCCGTCGCTGTTTCAGAGCGTACGCTTTCTCACTACGGCGGTTGCCAGTGAAATGTCGTATTCCTCCGGCCTGCAGCGGCAGGCGCTGTTTTCCATCGCGCTGGTGCTGTATCTGTTTATCATGCTCATCAACGCGGCAATGAATCTGCTGTTCAAGCACAGAAAGGAGCAGGGCTGATATGCTGCAGGAAAAGCTTTCCGGCCCCCGCCGGGCCTATATTGCGGTGATGCGTGTGCTTCTGGTGCTGGCAGCGTCACTGACAGCGGCACTGGTACTGTTCATGATCGGATATGTGCTCTATAAGGGTCTGCCGAATATCACCTGGAAGCTGCTGTCCACCAAGCCAAGCTATGTCTCCGGCGAGATCGGCATCTGGCCGGATATCCTCAATACGCTGCAGATTCTGATGGCATCACTGCTCATTGTGCTGCCGCTTGGCGTCGGCGCTGCGGTCTATCTGACGGAATATGCGCAGAATAAGAAGCTGGTTGCAGTCATCGAATACGCCGCAGAGACGCTCTCCGGCATTCCGTCAATCATTTATGGCCTTGTAGGCATGCTGTTTTTCTGTGAGCTTCTCGGCATGAAAACGAGCCTGCTTGCCGGCGCGCTCACGCTTGTCGTTATGAATCTGCCGACGGTGCTGCGCACCACGCAGGAGAGCCTGCGCACCGTGCCGCAGAGCTACCGGGAGGGGGCGTTTGGCCTTGGCGCCGGCAAGTGGCGCGTGGTGCGCACGGTGGTGCTGCCAGGCTGCATTGACGGCATTGTGACCGGCTGCATTCTCTCTGCCGGGCGGATTCTGGGGGAATCGGCGGCGCTTTTGTTTACGGCGGGCTTTGCCCATACGCTCAATAAGCTGGTGATCGGCCTGACCAGCCCGGGTGCGACACTGACCGTTGCACTCTATGCCTATGCCAAGGAGGAGGGGGAGTTTGAGGTGGCATTTGCCATTGCGGCCATCCTCATGATCCTGACGCTGCTGATTAACCTGGCTGCAAGCCTCGTGGGCCGGCAGATCCAGAAACGGAGCGCACAATGAAGCCGGTGAATGGAAGCGGGCTGAAGCGGGCCGCGCTCATCAGTGATCTGTCCTGTTTCGGAAGCTGCTCTTTGAGCGTGGTTATGCCGATCCTGGCCAGCTACGGGGTGGAGGCCGTGCCGCTGCCGACGGCGGTGCTGTCCACCCACACCGGTGAATTTACCGGCTATGTTGTGCAGGACATGACGCAGAATATGAAGGCATTTGCCGCGCACTGGAAACAAATCGGCATCCAGTTTGACTGCATTGCCACAGGCTACTGCTGCTCGGTGCAGCAGATCCAGCTAGCTGCGGAGTTTATCCGGAGCTTTGCAGAGCCCGGGACGCTGGTTCTGGTTGATCCGGTGCTGGGAGATCAGGGGCGTCTTTATGTGGGCTTTTCCGATGCGCATGTCGATGCCATGCGGGAGCTGTGCAGCCTGGCGGATCTGATCACCCCCAACCGCACCGAGGCTGCGCTGCTGGCCGGAATGGCGGTTTCAAGCGATGATTATACGCTTCTTTACGCGCAGCAGGTCAAAAATGTGATTCTCACAAGTGTGGGCACGGCAGATACCATCGGGTATCTGGCAAGACTTGACGGACAGATCAGCCGCGTGCAGAACAAGCGGCTGGAGCTGACGCTCCACGGTGCAGGCGATGTATTTTCTGCGGCGCTGTGCGGAGAGCTGCTCTGCGGCCGGAGCATGCAGCAGGCACTTATTAATGCCGCAGAGTTCTGTGACAGCTGCATTCAGGAAACGGCCAGACGGCAGCCGGGCCACTGGTACGGCCTGGCGTTTGAACCGGTATTGAAAGGAAAACGTACATGAATCAAATTATTACGGTAAAGGATCTTTGTCTGTGGTATGGACAGACAAAGGCGCTGAAATCCGTGTCCATGGATATTCAGGAAAAGAGCATCACTGCGCTCATTGGTCCGTCCGGCTGCGGCAAGTCCACGTTTCTCAAGACGCTTGACCGCATGAATGACCTTGTGCCGAACGTGCGGATTGAGGGAAGCGTCCAGTATAACGGCCAGGATATCTTTGCACCGGGGGTGGATGTCAATGCGCTGCGGCGCGAGATCGGCATGGTGTTCCAGAAGCCAAACCCCTTTCCCATGAGCATTTACGATAATATTGCCTATGGTCCCAGGACGCATGGCATCAAAAAGAAGGAACAGCTTGACGAGCTTGTGGAAAAATCTCTGCGCGGCGCTGCCATCTGGGATGAGGTGAAGGACCGGCTCAAAAAGAGCGCGCTGGGCCTCTCCGGCGGCCAGCAGCAGAGACTCTGCATTGCGCGTGCACTGGCCGTCGAGCCGAAGGTGCTGCTGATGGATGAGCCGACAAGCGCGCTCGACCCTATTTCCACGTCCAAGATCGAGGAGCTTGCGACACAGCTCAAGGAGCAGTATACCATTATTATTGTGACCCATAACATGCAGCAGGCGCTGCGCATTTCCGACAGGACTGCGTTCTTCCTGCTTGGTGAGCTCATTGAGTATGACGACACGCAGCGGCTGTTCTACCAGCCGAAGGAAAAGCGCACCGAGGACTACATTACCGGGAGGTTCGGATAATGAGAAGCAAATTTGACCAGCAGCTGGCGACACTCAATGACGAGCTGGTGCAGATGGGGGCAACGTGTGCCAGGGCAATCAGTCTTGCCGCGCAGGCGCTGGAGGAGCAGGACATTTCCAGGGCGGCGCCGGTGTCCGAGTTCGAGGAGCAGACAAACGAGCAGGAGCGCACCATCGAGGCGCTGTGCCTGAAGCTGCTTCTGCAGCAGCAGCCCGTGGCCCGCGATCTGCGGCAGATTTCTGCGGCACTCAAAATGATTACGGATATGGAGCGCATTGGCGATCAGGCCGCTGACATTGCGGAGATCATCCCGTTTTTCCTCAGTCATAACACATTTGACTGTACGCTGGTCTGCCGGATGGCGCAGCAGGCGAGTGCGATGGTTACGCAGAGCGTCGATGCCTATGTGAAGCGCGATGTATATCTGGCGCGCTCTGTCGCGGGGCAGGACGATCTGGTTGACGAGGATTTTAAGGCGGTCAAGCAGGCGCTCATTTCGGCGATTGCGAGGGAGCCGGCGCAGGGTGAGGTCGCGCTGGATCTGTTGATGATCGCCAAGTATTTCGAGCGTATCGGCGACCATGCGGTAAACCTTTCTGAGTGGGTGGAGTTTTCCGTCACGGGCGTGCATAAGCATGATGGCATAGAATACGAATAAATCAAAAGGATAAAAAACAATCCGACTGCCGGTTTCTACCGACAGTCGGATTGTTTTGCGAGAAAGAACGTCTGTGTCTGGTCCAACAGAGGGGGATGTATCAGCATGTCCAGCCTCCGGCAGCGCGTCAGAAGCGCCCTGTTTTTGATATCTATCAGCAATGTTTACTTTTTTGCAGTCTCCGACAGCTTGTGTCGGAAGAACCAGATCTGAAACGGAATCGAAACGACGAACGTCAGAAGATCTGCTGCCGGCTGGCTCATCTGCACGCCGGTCAGATCCAGCAGCCGCGGCAGCAGCCAGATGAGAGGAACATAGAACAGGCCGTTGCGGCAGCTGGCCAGCAGCGTTGCTGCCTGATGGAAGCCGAGGCACTGATAAAGCTGGTTGACATAAGTCGAATACGCCATCAGCGGCATGACCATGCACGCGTACAGCAGAGCCTGCGAGCCGATGCGCGTGACCTCTGCGTCGTCGCGGAAGAAATGCATGATCTGGGCGGGGAACAGCGCAATGACTGCGGCACAGAGTATGCAGACCAGCGTGCCAAGCAGTGTGGAGAACCAGAGGGCCTGGCGGGTGCGTTTTTTGCTGCCGGCGCCGTAATTGTATCCGGCCACAGGCTGGAAACCCTGCCCGATACCGATGATGATCGAGCGGATGAGCAGATAGACCTTGTTGGAAATTGTCAGGGCAGCGACAGCTGCGTCGGAGTAGCTGGCTGCCGCGTTGTTGAGAAGCGCGGACGACAGGCTGGCAAAGCCCTGCCGGCAGATGGTGGGAAAGCCCGTCAGGACGATCCGGAAATAGTCCCGTGGATGGCGGCTGACTGAGCGGATATGGATGCTTACAATGCTCCGCCCGCGGAGGAAAAAGAAGCCGAGGATCAGAAAGCTGATCAGCTGGCTGAGCGCTGTGGCGAGAGCAGCGCCGGCAATGCCCATGTCCAGAACGAAGATGAGCAGCGGATCGAGCGCGACGTTCAGTAAGCCGCCGGTGCACAGCCCCCACATGGAAAGAGAGGCCTCGCCCTCTGCGCGCAGAATACTGCTGAGAATGAACGAGGCGCACATGACCGGCGCGGCAAGCAGGATGATGCGCGCGTAGGAGACGGAGTAGGGAAGAATCGTCTCAGTGGAGCCAAGCAGACGCATGAGCGGCGTCAGCGAGGCAAGGCCGCCGGTCAGAAGGAACAGCCCCACCGCAATGGCAGCAAAAAAGGCGCTGCTGCCGATGCAGTTGGCGCGTTTGGTATCATTGCCGCCAAGACTGACGCTGATGAGTGAGCCTGCGCCCATGCTCAGTCCGTAGCCGAAGGCCTGGATGATGGACATCAGGGAAAAGACCACGCCGACTGCGGCGGAGGCGCTTGTCGAGAGCTTGGAGACAAAATAGGTGTCTGCAGTATTATAAAATACGGAGATCAGCTGGCTGGCCACCGTGGGCACGGCCAGGGAGGAAATGAGCTTGGGAATGGGTGTCAGCAGCATACGGTCATGCTGCTCGGCACAGGAGATGGTATGTGCCGGCATAAGAAACCTCACAAATTCGTTTTTATTATGACAAATATCATAGCATGGAAATGAGAAATTGCCAAGCAGGATGAAAGCGAAACCAGAAGCGACTGCTTAATTTTTTCTTAAAAAGATACGGGAAGGGTTTCCTTTTCCATAAAAATCTGATACGATGTGGCAGCAAAATAAAATGTCTTTTTGAAAGGAGACACAAAATGACCAAACGGATTCTTGCGCTGTGTCTCGCGCTTGTGATGCTTGTCGGACTGCTTGCAGGCTGCTCGGGCAACAAGACGGAGCAGGCAGCAGATCATACAACGAACAATAAGCAGCAGGCGGATGATACGTCTGTCCCAAGTGCGAAATATGCCTATCAGGCTCAGTATCTGGACCTGCCGGAGGAGGTTAACTGGGTCAACGCCAGCTGCGTGCAGGGCGAGATGCTCTACTTTGCGGCCAGCGTGAAGGAGGGCCAGCAGTCGTCCGTGGACGAGCAGACCGGCGAAACGTATTACTATGACAATTATGTGGAAAAGCTGTTCCGGATGGATCTGAATACCGGCGCGTGCACACAGCTGGAGAATTATGACGAGCAGCCCATCGGCAGCGATGGGGAGCAGGCTGCCGGCGTGACAATTGTGCAGACCGGCGATCATGCCTATACGACGCTCCCCGGCACCGGCAATACGCAGGCCATGGCGGCGGGCGCAGACGGCACGCTCTGGATCTACCGCAGCGTGAATGCCACCGCGACGGATGCAGAGGATGGCGAAGTTACAAATGTGGAGGAGCTGATTCAGCTCGATTCGCATGGAACGCTGCTGCGCACGATCCCGATGGCACAGGAGCAGAGCGACAGCGATTCCAGCGATGGCTCTTATGGCAGCTATGGCGGCTATGTCGGCAATATTTATTCGGATACAGCAGGAAATGTCTATACCTATGATTATTCCGATATCAAGGTCTATGGCACGGATGGCAGTCTGCTTATGACGCTTGATGCAAGCAGCATGAATGGCGGGAATATCTGCAAGTACAGCGACGATCAGATCGGCATGGTGGTATCCGACAGCACCAGCTCAGATTCCTCTATGGCGTTCCGGCCCATTGACGTTGCGGCCAAGACATGGGGCGAGGACATCCCGCTGTGCGGCAGCGCCTGGAGCATCTATCCGGGGGACGACGTATACGAATACTATTATATTTCCAGCGGCAATATCTTCGGCATCCGGAAGGATAACGGGGAGGCCGAAAAGGTTGTGGACTGGATGTCCTGCGATATCAACAGCAATGACCTGAGCTCTGACCGCTATGCGTTCCTGGCCGATGGCCGTGTCGTGGCAATGTCCAGCTCTTACAGTTCCACCGACAGCACCCAGCAGGTGATTGTGCTGAGCCGTGTGGATGCATCGACGATCCAGCAAAAGACAGAGCTGACACTGGCATGCTTCTACCTCGACTATAATCTGCGTGCAAAAATCGTGGAATTCAACAAGAAAAGCAGCGAGTACCGCATCGTGGTGAAGGACTATTCCGAGTATACCGGAAGTGACAGCACCTCTGCCGAGACAAGCCCGGGCCTGACAAAGCTCAACACGGAGATCATTTCCGGCAATATTCCGGATATTCTTGTAACCGAGCAGCTGCCCGTCCGGCAGTATGTTGCCAAGGGGATCATTGAGGACATGTGGTCGTTTGTGGATGCCGACCCTGAGTTTACCCGGGAAAGCTTTATGCAGAAGCCGCTGGAGGCCATGCAGATTGACGGCCATCTCTATGAGATGCCGACCTCGTTCCAGATCACAACGGCCATCGGCCTTGGAAAGGTTGTCGGCGGCTACGATACTTGGACATTGGCGGATGTCAACGATGCGCTGTCCAGGCTGCCCGAGGGGGCCACCGTGTTTAACAAATATTACACCAGAGGCGAGATGCTGCAGTATTGCGTGGCCATGAACGCAGACAGCTTTATGAACTGGCAGACCGGTGAATGCAGCTTTGACAGCGATGAGTTCCGTGCGCTGCTGGAGTTTGTCAATCCGTTCCCGGACAGCTATGACTGGCAGTCGGATGATGATGGCTACGAAAGCGACTACTCCCGTCTGAAATCCGGCAAGCAGCTGCTGTATCCCACCGGCATTTATGGCTTTGACGATGTGTATTACACATTTGCTGCGCTGAACAACGATGTCTGCTTCGTCGGGTTCCCGCGAGAGGACGGCAGCAACGGCAACTGCTTTGTGGGCGATACCTCGCTTGCCATCACCACATCCTGCAAGGATAAGACGGCAGCCTGGTCGTTTGTGCGGTCGCTTCTGTCCGAGGAGTATCAGGAGGGTCTCTGGGGCTTCCCCATCATGAAGGAGGCCTTTGAAAAGAAGGCGGCGGAGGCTATGACGCAGGAATACGAGACGGATGCCAACGGCAATCAGGTTCTCGACGAAAACGGCAATCCGATTCCGATTTCCACTGGCGCCATGAGCTACAACGACGAGGAGCCGATTGAGCTCTATGCCATGACGCAGGAGCAGTATGACGCAATTCTGAAGCTGATCGACGATACGACGAGCTATCTGAATTACGATCAGAATGTGCTCAGCATCATTTCGGACGAGGCCAGCGCCTATTTCTCTGGCAGCAAGAGCGTGGAGGAGGTTTCCAAGCTCATCCAGAGCCGAGTCAGCCTTTATATTCAGGAACAGAAATAATAACAAAAGCGCGCAGACACCCTGGTGTCTGCGCGCCGGCATATAAAATGATCAGATCTGTCTCCGGCGGCCCTGTCTTTTCTGCCTTGCCGGAAAAGACAGGGGAGAAAAGGCGCATTCCTTTTCAAAGACATAAAAAAAGAAAAGATAGGGCCGCCGGAGGCATATGAACGCAAAAACCCGGAGTTCTGCTGCAAGACCAGAGCTCCGGGTTCATAAATATTATTTTGTATTTGGATACATGCACGTAATGCCGCGATCTTCAAAGTATTGCAGCCACTGGCTGCTGGGCACGCTGTTGGTAACAATGGTATCAAAGGTATCGAGCGGCGCAATATCAATGAACGAAACCTTGTCAAATTTCGTGCTGTCAAGAATCAGCACCTTTGTCTTTGCGCAGTGGAGCATGGACTGCTTGGTCTGCGAGTGAAACTCCGAGGAATCTGTCACGCCGGCGTCAAAATCGATGCCCTTGCAGGACATGAAAACCTTATCGACGTGATAGTGGCGCAGCATCTGCTGCGTCTGGTCGCCGACGAGCGCCAGAGAATCCGGCTTCAGCCGGCCGCCGGTGAGCAGAATGGTCCAGCCGTCAATGCTGCCGAGCTCAACAACGAGCTCCACGGAGTTGGTAATGACCGTGAGATTCTTTTTATCCTTGAGCTTCTTGGCAAGATACAGCGATGTGGAGCTGTCGTCAAGCATCAGATGGTCGCCATCTTCAATCAGGCGGCTGGCCATCGACGCAATGACGTTTTTCGCCTCTACATTTGTTTTGTTGCGGATGGTATAGGATAAATCCGTCTTGGTGCTGTTGCCGAGGATGGCGCCGCCGTAGGTCTTGGTGGCGTAGCCCTCCTTCTCCAGCTTGTCCAGATCCCGGCGGATCGTTTCCTCCGTGACGTTATAGTATTCTGCCAGATCACTGACAAGCACGCGCTGCTCGGTACGCAGCTTGTCGAGGATCTCATTTTTTCTCTCAATCGCAAGCATTTTCAGTTTCACGCCTTTCTAATGTATAGAATCCACATAAAACAATATCAATATAGCATGAAACAAGAATAAAAGCAAGACGCGTGTTGCAGTCATAAATTTATGTAAAATTTGTCGGATCCGCTTGCAAATGGGAGGGCAATCTGATAGATTATTATATATGACATTATGTAAATCAAAACTGCTGCTCGGAGTGTTTTCACCATGGTCTTTTCCAACCTGATTTTTCTATATATCTTTCTGCCTGTTTGTCTGACAGCGTACTTTTTGTGCCGCGATATCCGCGCGAAAAATGTCGTTCTGATCATTTTCAGCCTGATTTTCTATGCGTGGGGAGAGCCGGTTTATCTGTTTTTGATGCTCGCCATGGCGGCGGCCAACTGGGGCTTTGGCCTGCTTCTGCAGCGGCAGCACAGGCGCGCAATGCTGGTGTTGGCGCTGGTGGCGGATCTTGGCTGCCTGGCAGTGTTCAAATATACAGGTTTTTTTGTGGAGAATCTGAACGCACTGCTTGGCACTGCGCTTGCCGTGCCGGAAATTTCCCTCCCGATCGGCATTTCCTTTTATACCTTCCAGGCGCTTTCCTATACGGTGGATGTATGGCGCGGGGATGTGGAGGCGCAGCCGTCCTTTGCCAAGTTCCTGCTGTATATCTCCCTGTTTCCGCAGCTGATTGCGGGACCGATTGTGCGCTACGCGGATGTGGCGGCGCAGATTGACGAGCGCTCGTTCGATGCGACGCAGGCCTTTTACGGCGCGACGCGCTTTTGCATGGGCCTTGCCAAGAAGGTTCTGCTGGCTGACGCGGCAGGGAAGGTCGCCTCGCAGATTCTGGGCGGCAGCCTCGCCACGACAACGACGGTTTCTGCCTGGCTCGGCATGGTACTCTATACGTTTGAAATTTACTTTGATTTCTCCGGCTATTCGGATATGGCCATTGGCATGGGACGGATCTTCGGCTTTAAGTATATGGAGAACTTCCGCCTGCCGTATACCTCGCGCTCAGTTACCGAGTTCTGGCGCAGATGGCATATCTCGCTCAGCTCGTTCTTCCGGGATTATGTCTACATCCCGCTTGGCGGAAAAAAGAAGCACCGCGTGTTCAATATGGCCGCTGTCTGGGCCCTGACGGGGCTGTGGCACGGTGCAAGCTGGAACTTTGTGCTGTGGGGCGTGTATTTTTTTGTGATCCTTGTGATCGAAAAACAGCTGAATGGAACGCTGCGCCGGATTCCGGGCCTTGTGCGGCATATTGTGACGATGCTGCTGATTATTTTCGGCTGGAACATTTTCTATTTTACAGACCTGACGCAGCTGATCCACAGCTTAGGGGTGATGTTCGGGCTGTATGGCAGCGGCTTCAGCAATATGGCAGCCGGAATCTCCCTGATCAACAATCTGCCGCTGCTGCTGGTATGTGCGCTCGGCTCGACGTCCATTCCGCAGAATATCGGCAACCTGTTTGGCGGCCTGTGCGCGCAGAGCCAGCGTACAGCGGGGCAGGTGGTCTATGCGGTGACGGTATTTTTGTTTGATGCGGCGCTGCTGGCGCTGTCGACCATTGCGCTGGTCGGAAGCACCTACAACGCATTTCTGTATTTCAGATTCTGAGGGGAGGCAAACACATGAAAAAGCTGTATACGGTGCTGCTCCTTCTGTTTCTGACTGCCATGCTGAGCGTTGGGATTTATTCTCTGGTCGATGTGGATCAGACGGTTTCCCTGTCGGAAAAGACCACGTTTGTCAAGCCGGAGTTTTCGTGGAAGGGGCTGCTGGACGGCACCTATATCCCGGCACTGGAGCAGTATTATGCCGATACCTTTCCCGGGCGTGAGCCGCTGCTTGCGGCAAACCGCACGCTCAATAAGTTTTACTATTTCTCTGGCTCCGGAGAGGACAGTGTCCTGATTCTTGGTCAGACGGACAGCGCAGCCAACGGCGGTGAATCGCTTGACGCAGTGCAGCAGGCACTGCAGCAGACAGGGCAGAGCCAGAAGCCGGAGCAGACGCCGGGCCAGATAGAGCAGCAGCCGACCGCAGAGGGCGCACAGACGGACACGGCAGACCAGCCCGATGCCGCAGACAGCGCAGACAAGCTGCCGGAGGACATGCAGCAGCCAGACGACACGGATCCGGCGCTGGATAACCCGAGTGAATCAGAGGCCAGCTATGCCGGCTCCGTCGTTGTGGTCGGAAACCGGGCGATGGAGATCCCCACGCGGCTTGATGACATCATTGAGAGCTATGCCGGCGCAATCAACAATCTTTCTGCTGCGCTTGGCCCGGATGTGCGAACCATCTCGCTGCTGACGCCGAACGGCGGACAGTTCTATTCGCCGGAGAGCCTGCACACAGGCGAGCATGACCAGAAGGCAATGATCGAGTATTGCTACAGCCAGATGAAGGATACGATCATCACCGTCGATGCATATGCAAAGCTCCGCAGTCATACAGATGAGGATATCTACTTCCGCACGGATCATCACTGGACGCAGCTTGGCGCATATTATGCCTACACAGCCTTCTGCGAGGCCGCTGGCTTTGACGCTGTCCCGCTGGAGAAGTTTGAGACTGGTCGATATGACACGTTCCTCGGCTCCATGTACACCTTTACAAAGGGCTATCCGCAAAGTGAGGTATTAAAGCAGAATCCGGATTATCTGAAGTATTATCTGCCCATTGTAGAGACGCACGCGCGGTATTATGCGGACGGCAGCCTCGAAAACGGTACGCCGGTCAGCGTGGTCTATACGAAGCTTGATGAGAATGTGTCCAATAAGTATCTCTGCTTTATCGGCGGTGATACGCCCATCTGCATCATTGAATCCGAGGTGCAGGGGCCGACGTGCATAGTGCTCAAGGAGTCCTATGGCAACGCGTTCGTCCCGTTCCTGACCAGCCATTACAGCAGGATCATTGTCATTGATCCGCGTGAGTTCAATCAGGATGGCAAGCCATCTTTGGACCTTGCATCGTTTGCTGCTGAGCAGGGCGTGGATGATCTGATTGTAATCAATTATCCGTATATGATAAACAGCAAGGCGTTTGTGCGGTATCTCAATGCGCTGGCGGGGATTTCGTAAAAATCGGGAACAATCGCGCTGCAGGCGCGTCTAAGATAGTACAAACCCGCTTACAAGCGGATATCACAGGGGAGGAGGTTTCTTAATCATGAAAAAGCTTCATAAAAGCAGCAACCGTATGCTCTGCGGCGTTTGCGCCGGCGTGGCGGAATATCTGGGGATTGACCCGACGATTGTGCGGCTCATCTGGGCGGCGCTGGGCCTGAGCGGCACGGGGATTGTACTGTATATTGTTGCGGCACTCATCATGCCGGAGGATATCTAAAGAGGAGCATTTATTCTAGTTATGGGATTTTGATGGTGTCGACGGTATGATAGAAGGCAGCACTGCACTTGCGGGAGGAACGATTTTCAACATTTTCTTTTTTGTTCCGTCAAAAAAGAAAATATTGAGAAAAGAAAAAAGACGGCCGGGGGGATTTCGAATTTCCCCCCGGAGCCCCCTTGAAGCGAGG
>CAKUAM010000034.1 GCA_934636305.1 uncultured Oscillospiraceae bacterium | reverse complement strand
GAGGGCATAGGGCGTCAGCTCCGTGAGGGTGCTGTTCCTCTTTACCCGCTGAACAAACTGCTCTATATTCTCTGCCTTCTGTTCCTGTTCATGGATTTGCTGTTGCAGACCCTTGACCTCGGCTTTGAGGTCTTTCTGTTCCTCGGGGTAGTTCCTACTCATCATGGCAAAGCGTTCATCATCCAGTCGACCGGCGACATTGTCCTCGTAAATGCGGATGAAAAGGCGGTTAAAGGAATTACCCCGATTTATCTGCTTACAGACCATACGGTCTTCTACGAAAGATACGGTTGGGAGTTTTTGTGTATGGTACAAGGCGACGGCGAACCCGATATGTCCAGAATGTATATCCACCGATGAAACGGTATATCAATGTGCGTTATTCTTTGCTCTAATCTACCACCTATGAGCAAATAACTACCGCCTATCGTGAAACAGTGGAAGTTGTTTTCCCAATTTCTTATAATATAGCCGTGGAAAGGAGGTAATCGGATGAAGATTGAAATTAAAATTGACGAAGACTGCACAGAAACGAAGATTATCGTCGTTACAAGCAAAGTAACCGAAGAAGTCAACGAAATAGTAAAAAGGCTTTCAAGTGAGCAGCCCCAGATGATTGCAGGCTTCAAAGATGAGCAGGCAACGATGCTTGAGCCCAACCAAATCTATCGGGTATATGCGTCTGAGGGCAAAGTCTATGCAGAGGCGGAAAACGGGACGCACCTTCTCCGACTGCGGCTATACGAGGCGGAACAACGCCTTGCAAAATGTTCTTTCGTGCGCATATCAAACGGTGAAATCATCAATTTGAAAAAGGTCAAAGGTTTTGATTTGAGCCTTGTGGGAACGATTTGCGTTTCTCTCTCAAACGAAACGGTTACTTATGTTTCAAGGCGATATGTTGCAAAAATCAAACAACTCTTAGGATTATGAGGTGGTAAAAATGAAAAAGAAAATTATAATGCGTGGATTATTCGGCTTGCCTACGGGAATTGCCCTTGGATTTGTGATTACTCTAATTATTTCCGCCTGCATTGGGAACGGCTCTTTTTATCCCGTTGCGCCCGAACTTATAGACACAATGGGAAATGAACTGAATGCAGTCATTTTGCAGACCGTTCTGTGTGCAATTATGGGTACGGGCTTTGCGGCGGCATCGGTTATTTGGGAGCTTGACTCGTGGAGTCTTGCAAAGCAAAGCGGCGTTTACTTTCTAATTATCAGCGTTATTATGCTGCCGATTGCTTATGTGACGAATTGGATGAAGCACACCGTTCTCGGCATTCTCTCCTATGTGGCAATATTCGCTGCTATTTTCGTTGTCGTTTGGCTTTCGCAGTATCTATTCTGGAAACGGAAGATAAAGAAAATGAACGCTCTTGTCAGCAAAGACGAATAACAGAGGCAGAGATAAAACCGATATGAAAAGAAAAATTCTTAGCATCATAAGATTTTGAAAATCATAAGCGGCTTATGCGTAGGGATTGGTGTAGGCGCTTGCTTTGGCGTGGCTATACACAACATAGTTGTGGGGCTTCTGTTCGGGTTGAGCTTAGGAATATGCTTTGCCGTGACTTTTGTTTGTGTCGGGAAGAAAAAATAGTTGCATTTCTAACTCCACACTACTTGTGGGTAACACATTCGCTGTTTGTGGGGAAGAATTTTTACGAAAAATGCGCTATACTTTTCTTCGGAGGTACATAAAAATGGATCAAATAAAGATAGGAAAATTTATAGCTGCCCTGCGGAAAGAGAGACGCTTGACGCAGGAGCAGCTCGGAGAAAAGCTTGGCGTGACCAACAAAACCATTTCCCGTTGGGAGAACGGAAACTATATGCCCAATGTTGAAATGCTGGCGCTGCTTTCAAAGGAATTCGGTGTGAGTATTAACGAGCTTATAAGCGGCGAACGGCTTTTGGCGGAGGACTTCAAAAAAGCTGCCGACAATAACCTTGTTACGGCGCTTAACAACAGCACCTTTACGCTGAAAGAAAAGATAGCATTTTTTAAGAAGAAATGGCTGCACGAACATATTTCAACTATCATCCTGTGCGTTGTGGCGTGGATAGGCATTATAATATGGACAGCGCTGAAATTACGAGGCAGCGATTTTTATGCGCTTTTGGGTGCAATAGGCAGTATGCTTGCTATACTTTTCTATGTGCTGCTGTATAACCGCATGATGGTATATGTGGAGAACCGCGCATATCGGGCAACGCCAGACAAGGAAACCGAAACGAAAAATACTTAATATCACAATAATTTCAAAGGAGAAGGTTACTGATGTATATCTATAAAACAGAAATTTTAACGGTCAGCACAAAATGGTTTTCCGATAAAGCAAATGCAGAGGATATTTCGATGCTGGATAAGCTGATAAACGAGAGAGCCTCTGACGGCTGGGAGCTTGCAACATACGATTATATGGCGACGTCCACACAGATCAAAGGTGCATTTGTCGTTACCTTTAGAAAAGAAAAGGCGTAACTGCAAGTTACATTACAGAAGGAAACTTATGGAAGCGCGAAGACGGATAAGTGTTGCCTTGCATCTTCGTGCAGTCTCGGAAAGTTATCGTCCTAAAATGTAACTCCTCTGCGAATACAAGCTGATTTTCAGTTTCCTTTAGTGTCGAACATACTCTGCATCGAAATACCCACCTATCGACCTTGCGGTTTTGTGGAGTATTTTGCACAACCGCAAATATACGCACTCTCCAGCAAATGATATTCACTCCGTAGCAACTCACTATTTCACAAAGGAACTGCACAAAAGCAATAACTATTTCACCCTTTTCACTATCCTTACCTTACAGAACAGAAAATAGGCGATTTTCAACCCTTAGCTGTACAAAAACAGGCAGCACCCAACCGAAGTTGAGTGCCGCCTGTTTTGTTGTCCAATCCTGCTTGGCAGATGCCGATTTTGTAGTTTTCTCAAATTACTGTCTTATCGGCACAAGCCTGATGGTATCCTCTTTTTCGTTATTTTTTGTTTGCATTGGCCTTTTCCAGATTGATCTGCCGGCGGTTTTTTACGTTGTCTGCCATCGGCTGAATCTCTCCAGCCTTCTGCAATGCCATCTTTGTCAGCATCGGGCCGACCAACTCATAGATGAGGATAGCAAAGAGGGTAATGTTGCGGATCAGATCGCCCTCTGTGCCGAGGCTTCGTGCCGTGACGCACATACCAAGAGCAACGCCGGCCTGCGGCAGCAGCGTAATGCCAAGATATTTGCAGATGGCAGGCTCACATTTCGTGAGCTTGGCCGAGTAATGCGCGCCAAAGTATTTGCCGAGTGAGCGCGTGATGATATAAACCAGACCGATCAGCACAATCAGGCCATCCTTGAACACACCAAGCTCCAATCCGGCGCCGGAAATCACGAAAAACGCAGCATACAGAGGGCTTGTCCAGCGGTCAGCCTTGGACATGATTTCCTCGGACAGCGGGCACAGGTTGCAGAAAACGGTGCCCAGCATCATGCAGACCAGAAGCGACGAGAAGCCGATGGTCACGGAGCCGATTTTGATCTCGCCCATGGCCAGCGCCGCAGTCAAAAAGACAAAGGCAATGGTCATGTTCAGACGGTTGGTGTTGGAATTGAACAGCTTTTCCAGCTGCGTCAGCAGCCAGCCGAGCACTGCGCCGAGTGCCAGCGAGAGGACAATCTCGAGAAGCGGGTTGACAACAATGGAAATGACGTCAAAGGAGCCGGTGTTCAGGGCCTTTGCAATGCCGAAGGAGATTGCGAACACAATGAGGCCGACCGCGTCATCCAGTGCGACAATCGGCAGCAGCAGATCGACCAGCGGGCCCTTTGCCTTGTACTGACGCACGACCATTAGCGTCGCTGCCGGGGCGGTAGCGGTTGCGATAGCGCCGAGGGTGATGGCCTGCGCGATGGAGAGCCTGCCGTGCGCGGCAAGCGAAATGGCAATCAGCGCGATATCAACGAGAAACGTTGCCGCCAGCGCCTGCAGCACACCGATGATAAACGCCTGCTTGCCGGTATGCTTGAGCTCAGCCAGGCGAAATTCACTGCCGATGGAGAAGGCGATAAAACCAAGTGCAACCTCGGAGATCAGAGACAAGCTGTCAACAGCCTCCTGGGTGGGAAATCCAATGCCCTCAATGCCAAGCAGACCGAGGCAGTAGGGACCAATGAGCACACCGGCAACCAGATAGGCCGTCACGGACGGCAGCTTCAGAGGCTTTGCAACGCGGGTCATGAGAAGTCCAGCCAGAACGGCAATGGACAGGGACAGCAATGTACGCATACGAGCTCCTTCATTTCTTTTTTTCGTTGTGATTTTGCACTCCCATTATACGCTGGATTCAGCAAAATGCAAGAGATATTTGTTTGTTTTAACGAAATACGGATGAAAAATCGGGCATTATGTCCAAAATTCAAATTGGAGAAATGAAGATAAAATTATGTAAACCAATAAACGTCTGCACTTGTCGAACGTCGGCGGCATAGATTGCTTCGGGGCGAAATCACCCCGGAAAGGAGCCTTTATCTTGGCAGAACAGAATCACATGGCGGCGCAGGCCGCCGGGTGCGAGGACGCGATGGGGAGCTTACCCACCTGTGCACCTCTGGCAAATCCATATGTTCCATTCCAGAACAGCAATCCGCAGAGATACGCAGCGGGCCGGGCGCTGGCAAAGGGGACGATATTCCCGGGGCTGGATCTTCCATACCGGGGCCAGAGCAACGTAGAGCCGCGGGAGGCAGGATATCTGCGGGATCTGCAGGCGGTCAATTTTGCGGTGACAGAGCTTGGATTGTATCTCGATACGCATGCGGATGACAGCGAGGCGGTGCAGCTGTTCAATCAGTATGTGGAGCAGCTGGAAATGCTCCGGCAGCAGGCCGAGCAGAGCGGCATCGCGCTGCAGCAGACCCAGGCTGCGGCCAGCGGGAAGTACACATGGCTGGATGATCCATGGCCGTGGGACGCAGAAACGGAGGAATGAGCCATGTTTGTATATGAAAAAAAGCTGCAGTACCCGGTTCGCATTACGAATCCGAATCCACAGTTGGCAGCTGTAATAATTTCCCAATACGGTGGGCCGGATGGTGAGTTGGGCGCATCGCTGCGTTATCTCAGCCAGCGCTATTCCATGCCCTACCCAGAGCTCAAGGGTCTGTTGACGGATATTGGTACTGAGGAGCTCGGGCATTTGGAGATTGTAGGGACGATTGTGCATCAGCTGACGCGGACGCTTACGGAGGAACAGATCCGATCAGCGGGCTTTGCCGGCTACTTTGTCGATCACACGGCGGGGGTCTATCCGCAGGCAGCATCCGGCACGCCGTGGAGCGCGGCAACCATGGCTGTCACGGGCGATCCGATTGCGGATCTGACGGAGGATCTTGCGGCCGAGCAGAAGGCACGGGTGACGTATGACAACATTCTGCGCATGTCGGATGATCCGGATGTCAATGATGTCATTCGGTTCCTGCGTGAGCGGGAGATCGTCCACTTCCAGCGCTTCGGCGAGGCCGTGGAGCTGCTGCGCCGGCGGCTGGATGAGAAAAATGTCTATTACATGAACCCGGCACTCAATCTGACAACGGGGCACTGACGCGGTTGAAGCAAAAAAATCCCGGATCGTTCACGATCCGGGATTTTTCAGGTGCGTTACGCGGCCTCTGTCGGTTCCTGATAGTTGGGGTTATAGTTGATGATAATGCCGACATCCTGCAGCTTCTTGACCTCCTCGGCGCTTACGGGATTGTCCCACAGATCCATCTGGACAAGCATGGAGCACGATTCCAGCACAGCGATGGACTTGATCTTGTTATAGTCGGCATAGATGAAGTTGAGGGACAGATTCCCCTCCAGACCGGACAGATCCTCGATGGCGTTGTGGCTGACATCGACGTGCCACAGCGGTGTGCTCTTGCTGAATGTGGGGAAAACTGTAATCTGGTTGTTGCTGATGTAGAGGTCCACAAGTGCTGGCAGCTCTGCCAGAACAGAGATATCCGAAATGGAGTTATAGCCAAGATCCACGTATGTCAGCGCGGGGCAGGAGCTGAGCACGGAAATATCAGAGATGCTGTTATGTGCAAGATGCAGCTCCTTGAGCTTCGTATGGTCGGCAAGGCCGGAGATACGGGAGATGGAGCACTGCTCGGCATACAGAATTTCAAGCTCAGTGCAGTTTTTCAGATTGCTGAGCGAGGTGATGGGGTTATTGGTCAGGTTCAGCTCCCGCAGCGCGGTCAATGCGGACAGCGCCGTGAGATCCGAGATGGTATTATTGGACAGATCCAGCGTCTGCAGCTTCTGCAGGCCAATGATGGCGTTGATATCCGCCACAGCGCAGCCGGAGAGGTTGAGGCTCGTGAGCTCCGACAGAGATACGATGGCATTCATGACCGCGGTGGAGATTGTGCAGCCGGACAGATCCAGCTTGCGCAGCGTCGGCAGCTGGGAGACAATGCTCAGATCCAGCGTGGCAGCGTTATGGATGGAGAGCGACTGCAAACCGGAGAACAGCGGCAGATCGTCCAGCGACTGTACCGTGTCCGGCAGATCCAGTGATTCGATGGCCCAGAGCTCATCCGTCATCAGCGTGGAGGCGGCTGTTTTGCCCAGAAGCTCCCGGACATAGGCATCCAGCCCGGCATCGGTGAGCGTGACCGGCTCGACAACGTTACCGATTGTGTAGCCGGCATAGGCAGCGTCACTGACAAGGCCGTTATCGGCCACACTCAGCGCGACAATTTTGCTTTCTCCGCCGGCCAGCGTGATGGGGCCGGTGTAGAGATCATGCTCAGAGGAGGGGAAATCGCTGTTCAGAACGGCGTATACCGTTCCATTGGTGCCGGAGATGGTGACGTCGATGTATTCGGAATAAGTGCCGCTTTCGGGCTCAATGGTGGGGGCGGCGGGGCGCATCGCGTCAATCTGTGTTTTGACACTGTCGTTTGTAATGCGGCCCAGCATCGTCTCTGCATCAAGAAGCTTATCCTGCGCAACGTACACGCCGGACAGGGCCACATAGAGCTCCACGGAATCCGGGCTCTGCGTGATGGCGTTGACGAGCGTATATTCTGCCTTTGTGTAATTACCGGACTGTACGTATGCGTTGGATAGCCGGATGGCAAGATCGGCATCCTGCGGAGCAAAATGGCTGGCAAGTCGATAGAGGCTTACCGCACGTCCGTAGCGGCCGCGGTTGTAAAAATGGTCGCCCCAATAGCGGAAAATGCTCTCTGTGACATCCCGCCGGGCAATCAGGAAAAAGCAGCATGCGCCGACAAGCAGCGCAACGACCAGCAGAACCGGAATCAATATCTTTAAAACATGTTTCATGCGGAAGCTCCAATCTGAACGTGAAAAATGACTGCAGATATGCAGGCGCGTATAGCGTCAGTTGACGCTGGATACTGCGCAAAGAAACTGATGCTATTATACGACGGATACAAAAAGGTGTCAAGTTTTATGTCAATCTGCGCGCGGCGCATACCGGGGCAGGCACAGGCATAGGCTTGGGCAGAAAGGACGGTGCGGACATGTCTACAATTGTAAAGGTGGGGATTGTGTCACTGGCGGCGGTGCTGCTGCTCCCGGGCGGAGGGAAAAAGAAGGCCGCGCAGCTGTCGCCGATGGTGCTTGTGGTCGAGCAGCCGTCTGCGCAGGCGCAGACGCTGCGCGTGCTGGAGGGCGGCGAGGTGGAGACGCTTGGTATGGAGGAATATCTCACGCGGGTGGTTTTGTCGGAGATGCCTGTGTCCTTTGCGCCGGAGGCGCGCAAGGCGCAGGTCGTTGCGGCGCGGACATTTGCTGTGCGGCAGATGCAGCGCGGCAAGCATCCGGACGCAGATGTCTGTACGGACAGTGCCTGCTGCCAGGCGTGCCTGAGCATACAGGCACTGCAGCAGCGCTACGCGGACACCTTTGACGGCGTGTGGGAGGATGCCCGGCAGGTGGTGGAGGATACCGGCGATGAGGTGCTGCTGTATGATGGAGCGCTCATTGACGCGGTGTACTTTTCCTGTTCCGGCGGCACGACGGAGGACGCTGCAGCGGTCTGGGGGAGCGCGGTTGCGTACCTGCAGTCCGTGCCGAGCCCGGGGGAACAGCGCGCGGCCCGGTATGCAAGCACGGTGTCCGTTCCGGCGGACACGTTTGCCCAGACGCTGCAGAGCATGGAGCCCGGGATCACGCTTGGCGCGGATCAGGCTGCGTGGGTCACGCAGATTACGCGGACAGCAGGCGGTGGTGTGGATACCGCCATAATTGGCGGCAGGAGCTTTGCCGGCACGGCGCTGCGCCGTGCGTTTGGGCTCAACTCCACAAAGTTTACGCTGCAGTGGGAAAACGGGGCGTTCCAGTTTGACGTGCTGGGCTTCGGGCACCGCGTCGGCATGAGCCAGTACGGAGCCGATGCCATCGCACGGCTGGGCTTTGACTACCAGACGATTCTGCGCTATTACTACCGCGGGGCAGAAATAAAAAAAGCTGCCTTGCCTGCGCAAGACAGCTCCCTGGTATAAAGCTCAGAACAGATTCAGAACCAGCGTCAGGACGATGAACACACCGCCGACCCACTTGGTTGCAAGCGCAAGCTTGGCATCGAGGCCCTTGCCCTTGTTCTTGCCAAGGTAAGAGTCGCCATTGCCGCCGGCGATGGCACCGGACAGACCGGCAGACTTGCCGGACTGCAGCGTCACGACAACAACAAGGCCGACGGCCAGAATCAGCTGGATAATCGTCAAAATCGTATGCAGAGCAGTCATAATTCCTCCAAATTCGTCGCCGTCCTTTGTCGGCGGACGACAGCCGTGATAATATACAAAGATGCTGATGCTTCAGACAGCTAAAAAATCATATCATAATCTGCTGCCGAATGCAAGTGCTAAATCAAGCTTTTGCTGGAAAATCAGGATTTTGTGACCCATGTGCCGGTTGCAAGGCACGTGAGATATGCGTTGATGAAGCCGTCCAGATCGCCGTCCATGACTGCGTTCACATTTGAGGTTTCAAAGCCTGTCCGGGTGTCCTTCACCAGCGTGTACGGCATAAAGACATAGTTACGGATCTGGCTGCCCCATTCAATCTTCAGCTGGGCGCCCTTGATATCGGAGATCTTGTCGAGATGCTCGCGCTCTTTGATCTCAATGAGCTTGGAGCGCAGCATGCGCATACAGGTTTCACGGTTCTGGAACTGGTCGCGCTGCGTCTGGCAGGAGACGACAATACCGGTTGGCTTGTGGATCAGGCGGACCGCAGAAGATGTTTTGTTGATGTGCTGGCCGCCGGCACCGGACGAGCGGTAAACCTGCATTTCAATGTCCTCGGGGCGGATCTCAACGTCGTTGGAGTCGTCCGTGATTTCCGGGATTACCTCCACCGCGGCGAAGGATGTCTGGCGGCGGGCATTGGCATCGAACGGAGAGACGCGGACAAGGCGGTGCACGCCGTTTTCACTCTTGAGAAGGCCGTAGGCGTTTTCGCCCTCGATGAGAATGCTGGCAGATTTGATGCCGGCCTCGTCGCCGTCAAGATAGTCCAGAATCTTATAGCTCAGGCCGTGCTGCTCGGTCCAGTGCGTGTACATCCGGTAGAGCATGGAGGCCCAGTCCTGCGCCTCGGTGCCGCCGGCACCAGCCTGGAAGGAGACAATGGCGTTATTGTTGTCGTATTCGCCTGACAGCAGCGTTTCCAGCCGCGCCTTTTCCATCTGCTGCTCCAGCTGCGCATAGCCCTCGGTGAGCTCCGGCAGCATGGAGTCGTCGTTGTCCTCCAGTGCCATTTCACACAGCGTGAACAGGTCGTCCCACTGGCTGCACATTTTCTGATACATCTCAACCTTGGACTCCAGCAGGCGGCACTGCTTCATGACCTTCTGCGAAACCTCCTGGTTATCCCAGAAGCCGTCGGAATCGATCTGCGCATGCAGCCGCTCCATTTCCTCCTAGGCCGGTTCAATCCCAAGAGAATCTGCCAGGGCATCCAGTTTTGGCCGGATATTATTGAGCTTTACTTTATATTCATCGAATTCAATCATGCTTTTCCCACACTTTTCAAAATTATCGAGAAATATTATACAGGAAAATATGTGCGCTGTAAAGGGGGTAAAGCGGGGAAAAGGGGCCTGCTGCAGCATGCAGCGGCCCCCTTTTTTCCTTACCGGCGGCTGACCTCGTAGTCCTCGTCACAGAAGATGAGATCGTCTACGTCTCCGCAGTCGGTGTTTTTTAGAACCATGGAATTGTGCATGTGGCTGCCTCCTTTTTTGATCCTGAAGAGTATATGGCGGGCGCAGGGAAAATGCGCGTGAAATCTGGCGGCTG
This sequence comes from uncultured Oscillospiraceae bacterium, assembly GCA_934636305.1. Lineage (GTDB taxonomy): Bacteria > Bacillota > Clostridia > Oscillospirales > Oscillospiraceae > CAG-170. The sequence continues at coordinate 9,543 of CAKUAM010000034.1, read as the reverse complement.
GATGACAGCAGCCCGCGGAAGCTCCGCGGGCCGCTGCCAACACAAATGAAAAGAGGAATCATGAAACGAGCAAAACAATACGCAGCAGTATATTATATATTGTATACTGCGCGGCTGGTCAGCGGACGCTGAACAGCAGATCGCCGTAGGACGGATACGGCCAGCAGGCGCGGGAGGTAAGCGTCTCCATTTCATCGACGGTCAGCCGCAGCTGCGTCATGTCGCGGAACACGTGCTCCTGATAGAATTTCGCGGCCTGTCCTGCATCGGCAATCTCACCGGCCTGCAGAAGCGCCTCGTCGAGTGCGGCAGCTTCGCTGGCGGCGGTGTCCGTCAGCTCCGACAGCTTAGAGGCAGTTTTGAGCTCGTATGCGCCGGCAGCGGCGGACAGCAGAGATTTCTTTTCCGCAGCTGTTTTCATCAGCTTGCTGGAATACTCGGAAACGGCAGGCAGAATATCGGTCGAGACCATGTCCAGCATGGTGAGCGCCTCAATGCGCAGAACCTTGCAGTAGTTTTCCAGCATGATTTCGTAGCGCGCATGCAGCTCTGCTTCGCTGTAGATTTTATGTGTGGTGAACAGCGCAATGTTCTTTTTCAGCAGCAGATACGGCACACAGTCCGGCGTTGCCTTGAGGTTGAGCAGGCCGCGCTTCTCTGCTTCTGCCAGCCAGCTGGCATCGTAGCCGTTGCCGTTGAAAATGATGCGCTTATGCTTGGCAATGGTGTCGCGGATGAGATCATGCAGCGCAGACTCAAAGTCTGACGCGCCCTCAAGTGTGTCGGCGTACTGGCGCAGGGACTCTGCCACGGCGGTGTTCAGAACGATGTTTGCATCGGAAATGGAGGCGGCGGAGCCCAGCATCCGGAACTCAAATTTGTTGCCGGTAAAGGCGAACGGGGAGGTGCGGTTGCGGTCCGTGGTATCCTTCGGGAATTTCGGCAGAACATGTACGCCGATCTTCAGAAGCTCCTTCTCCTTGGCGTCGTATGCGGTGTCAGACTCGATGGCGTCGAGAATTGCAGTCAGCTCTGTGCCGAGGAACATGGACACGACCGCAGGGGGCGCTTCGTTGGCGCCAAGGCGGTGGTCATTGCCGGCAGAGGCAACCGAGATGCGCAGCAGATCCTGATAATCGTCGACAGCCTGAATGACGGCGCACAGAAACAGCAGAAACTGCGCGTTCTCGCTCGGCGTCTCACCGGGCTCCAGCAGATTGACGCCTGCGTCGGTGGAAATGGACCAGTTGTTGTGCTTGCCGGAGCCGTTGACGCCGGCGAAGGGCTTTTCATGCAGCAGACAGACCATGCCGTGTTTGCGCGCGATTTTCTGCATGAGCTCCATAGTGAGCTGGTTATGGTCGGCAGCAATGTTTGTCGTGGTGAAGATGGGGGCAAGCTCGTGCTGTGCCGGGGCAACCTCGTTGTGCTCAGTCTTGGCCAGCACGCCAAGCTTCCAGAGCTCGTCGTCCAGATCGTGCATGAAGGCGGCAACACGCGGCTTGATGGTGCCGAAATAATGGTCGTCCAGCTCCTGGCCCTTGGGCGGCTTTGCGCCAAAGAGCGTGCGGCCGGTGTAGATGATGTCCTTACGCTGGTCGTAGAGCTTTTTATCAATCAGGAAATACTCCTGCTCCGGGCCGACCGTCGTGCGGACGGCCTTGACATTGGTGTGGCCGAACAGCTTCAGAATGCGCAGGCCCTGCTTGTTGATGGCCTGCATGGAGCGAAGGAGCGGTGTCTTTTTATCCAGAGCCTCGCCGCCATAGGAACAGAATGCAGTCGGGATATAGAGCACCTGATCCTTGATGAAGGCGAACGATGTCGGGTCCCACGCGGTGTAGCCCCTGGCCTCAAAGGTAGCGCGCAGACCGCCGGAGGGGAAGCTGGAGGCATCCGGCTCGCCCTGGATGAGCTCCTTGCCCGAAAACTCCATGATGACGCCGCCGTCGGCGGTGGGGGAGATGAAGGAATCATGCTTTTCTGCCGTGATGCCGGTCATCGGCTGAAACCAGTGGGTAAAATGCGTCGCGCCCTGCTCAATGGCCCAGTCCTTCATGGAGTTTGCCACGACGTTTGCAGCATTCAGATCCAGCCGCTTGCCCTCGTGGATTGCGGCATAGACGTCCTTGAATACGTCCTTGGGGAGCTTCTGCTTCATCACCGACTCGCTGAATACATGACAGCCAAAGAAATCCGATACAGTCTGCATAAGAAAATCCTCACTTTCCAGAAATAAAAAGCGGCAAAGGCGCGCACAGATCCACTGTACGACGCCATTGCCGTTTTTTCGTATCCATGTGAGCCGGGATGCAAGTCCCGCGCCGTTTGTTTGAGCGCATTATACGCTTGCGATTTTCAAAAGTCAATCATTTTCCGCAGTTTTTCGATATTAGTTTTTCTGAACGCGGTGTTCAGCAATATGAATAAATGTGATAATCAGAAATTGTTGACATTAACAATGTAACTCGCTACAATAAAACATAAAATTCTACGAGGAAAACACAAGTGTATTCTTGACACGGACAAAAGGAGGTGAGCAGCGGTGCAGAGGTCTGCAGATTCCCAAAGACAATCCATTATATTGGTGCGCCAGACAGCGCAGCTCCCGCTCCGGCTGGAGCAGTATCAGAACGAGCTTGCCGCCTGCTGTCTGCTGCAGACGCAGGATATGGCGCAGGCGCGCTGCATGCTGCGGGAAAAGAAGCCGTCGCTTGTCATTCTGCAGAATGATGCGCCGGGACTGGACGATATGCGCGCGTACAGCGTGCTGGCAGCCGAGAACGATGCGGTGTTTTTGCTGCTGGTCCGGCAGAGTACGTACCCCGCCGTCTGGCAGATGGCGCAGCGCGCGGGGATCTGCGTGATGAGCTGGCCGGCAGACGGGGGCGTGCTTGCGCAGACGCTGCGGAATCTGCTGCTGGTCAAAAAGCGCATGACGAGCATGCAGGAACGCACCGACGAGCTGCAGATGCAGCTGGCGGATCTCAAGCGTATCCAGAAGGCCAAGAGCCTTCTGCAGCGGCAGCTTGGCATGAGCGAGCAGGACGCACACAGATGGATTGAAAAGGCGGCAATGGATCGCTGCGTCAAAAAGCGGGAGATCGCAGAGACTGTCATCCGCCTGTACGACACATGACCCGGGATCCTGGATCCCATAGACACGAAAGGGGAAATGGAACATGAAGCAGCCACACCAGAAGCCCTGTTGGAGCCCGGAGGAGGAGCATGATGCCTGCGGCATCGGCGCTGTGGTGAATATCAGCGGCAAACAAACCCATGAGACAGTGGATCATGCCCTGAAGATTGTGGAAAAGCTGGAGCACCGCACCGGCAAGGATGCGGACGGGACGACCGGCGACGGCGTCGGCATCATGACGCAGCTGCCGCATGCGCTCTTTGCGCGCGCGGCGCTGGAGGCCGGGCAGACGCTGCCGGAGCCGGGCGACTATGGCGCGGCGATGATCTTCTTCCCGCAGGACCCGCTCAAGCGCATGCGCAGCCGGAAGCTTCTGGAGATGATTTTGTCGCGCGAGGGGCTGGAGCTGCTGTTCTGGCGGGAGGTACCGGTGTGTCCGGAGATTCTGAGCGAAAAAGCAGTCAGCTCCATGCCGCACATCATGCAGTGCTTTATCCGCCGCCCGGAGCATGTGAAGCCGGGCCTGGATTTTGACCGGAAGCTCTATCTGGCCCGCCGGGAATATGAGCATTCCGTTTCCGGCACATATGTGGTGTCCATGTCGAGCCGCACGATTGTATATAAGGGACTGTTTCTGGTCTGGCAGCTGCGGAGGTTCTATCCGGATCTGCAGAATGAACAGTATACCTCTGCGCTGGCGCTGGTGCATTCACGCTTTTCCACCAACACGACGCCCAGCTGGCGCAGGGCCCACCCGAACCGGATCATCCTCCATAACGGTGAGATCAATACCATCCGCGGCAACATCAACCGTATGCTCGCACGCGAGGAAACCATGGCCTCGTCCGTGCTGGGAGAGGATATTGCCAAGGCGTATCCTGTCGTGGAGACGGATGGCTCCGACTCCTCCATGCTGGATAACACGCTGGAATTTCTCATGTACAGCGGCATCGAGCTGCCGAAGGCGGTCATGATGTGCATTCCGGAGCCCTGGGGCAAGGACAAGAACATGTCCCGGGAAAAACGGGATATGTTCCATTACTATGCAACCATGATGGAGCCTTGGGATGGCCCGGCGGCCATTTTGTTCTCAGACGGCGATGTGGTCGGCGCGGTGCTCGACCGCAACGGCCTGCGGCCGGCAAGATATCTTGTGACGGACGACGGCTGCCTGATTCTGGCCTCTGAGGTCGGCGCGCTGCCGATTGCGCCGGCGCGGATTGTGCGAAAATCGCGTCTGCAGCCCGGCAAGATGCTGCTTGTCGATACAAAAACCGGCACGGTATACGAGGATCATGAGCTCAAGCACCGGTATGCGGCGCAGAATCCCTACGGGGAGTGGATCGACCAGGAGCTTCTGCAGCTGGCAGATATCCCGATCCCGAACCGGAAGGTGCACGAGTATTCCCAGCTGGAACGCAGCCGGCTGTATAAGGTGTTTGGCTACACCTATGACGATATCCGCAGCGCAATTTTGCCCATGGCGAAAAACGGCGTGGAGCCGACGGCCTCTATGGGCGCGGATATTCCGCTGGCGGTGCTGTCGGAGAAGCACCAGCCGCTGTTTTATTACTTCAAGCAGATGTTCGCGCAGGTGACGAACCCGCCGATTGACGCGCTGCGCGAGTCGATTGTGACGGATACGACGGTCTATGCCGGCTCTGACGGCAATCTTCTGTGCGACTGCGCGGAAAACTGCCGCGTGCTGCAGATCAACAATCCCGTGCTCTCGAGCCGCGACCTCATGAAGATTGAAGCGCTCAATATGCCGGGGCTGAAGGCGAAGAAGGTCTCGCTGCTGTATTATAAGAACTCCTCCCTGGAGCTGGCGCTGCAGCGGCTGTTTGTTGCCTGTGACAAGGCATATTACGCGGGGGCCAACATCCTCATTCTCTCTGACCGCGGTGTGGATGAAAACCACATTGCCATTCCATCCTTGCTGGCCGTCTCCGCGGTGCAGCAGTATCTGGTACGCACGAAGAAGCGGACAGCAATCTCTATGATTCTTGAGAGCGCAGAGCCGCGCGACGTACACCACTTTGCTACACTGTTTGGATATGGCGCGAGCGCCATCAATCCCTATCTCGCGCAGGACTGCATTGGCGAGCTGATTGCGGGGGGAGAGCTCAACAAGGATTATTACGCGGCCATTGATGCCTATAACAAGGCGGTGCTGGACGGCGTGGTACGCATTGCCTCCAAGATGGGCATTTCCAGCATGCAGTCGTATGAAGGCGCGCAGATCTTTGAGGCGGTCGGCATCAGCCGGGCGGTCGTCGATGAATATTTCACCAACACGGTCAGCCGTGTCGGCGGTATTGGCCTGGACGAGATCAACGACGCGGTTGTCTGGCGCCACGACCGGGCGTATGATCCAATGGATCTGTCCGTCGATCTGACGGTGGACTCCTCCGGGTTCCACAAGCTCCGCACGGGCTCGGATATGGAGGATCATATGTATAATCCTCTGACAATCCTGGCGCTGCAGAAGGCTGTGCAGACCGGTGATTTTGAAATGTTCCGGCAGTATTCTGCGCTTGTCGACGATGAGCAGGTGCCGCACACGCTGCGGGGACTACTGGGCTTCCGTATCGATGCGGAAAAGCAGATCCCCCTGAGCGAGGTGGAGCCGGTATCCGAGATTGTCAAGCGCTTTAAGACAGGCGCCATGTCCTATGGCTCCATTTCTGCCGAGGCGCACCGCTGCCTGGCGCTGGCCATGAACAAGCTTGGCGGCAAGTCCAACTCCGGCGAGGGCGGCGAGGAGCCGGCGAGACTCGGAACGCCGGAAAACTCTGCTATCAAGCAGGTGGCCTCCGGCCGCTTCGGTGTGACGAGCGAGTATCTTGTCAGCGCCTCGGAAATCCAGATCAAGATGGCGCAGGGCGCCAAGCCCGGCGAGGGCGGCCATCTGCCCGGCGGCAAGGTCTGGCCGTGGATTGCGCGCACGCGCCACTCCACCCCCGGTGTTGCGCTGATCTCTCCGCCGCCGCACCATGATATCTATTCCATCGAGGATCTGGCGCAGCTGATCTATGATCTCAAGTGCGCCAATGAAATCGCGGACATCTCTGTCAAGCTCGTCTCTGAGGCGGGTGTCGGTACAATCGCTGCCGGTGTGGCCAAGGCCGGCGCGCAGACGGTGCTGATCTCCGGCTACGACGGCGGCACGGGTGCTGCGCCGCGCACGTCAATCTATAATGCCGGCCTGCCGTGGGAGCTTGGCGTCGCCGAGGCACACCAGAGCCTCATTGCCAACGGCCTGCGCGAGCGGGTGCGGCTGGAGGCGGACGGCAAGCTGATGACGGGCCGCGATGTTGCCATTGCCTGCATCCTTGGCGCGGAGGAATTTGGCTTTGCCACCGCACCGCTCATCTCTCTCGGCTGTGTGATGATGCGCGTGTGCAATCTCGATACCTGCCCCATGGGCATTGCAACCCAGCGTCCGGAGCTGCGGAAAAACTTCTGCGGCAAGCCGGAATATGTCATGAATTTTATGGAATTTGTTGCGCAGGAGGTCCGCATGATTATGGCGGAGCTTGGCGTACACACCATGGACGAGCTGGTGGGGCATACGGAATATCTGTATGTGCGTCCGCACCAGATTACGCAGCGTGCGGCCATGGTGGATGTGTCCGGCATTCTGGCAAAGAGCGGCGGCGAGACCAGCCGCTGTGATCCGGCGCAGCATTACGATTTCAAGCTGGATCAGACGCTTGACAAGCGGCTCCTGCTGCCGATGCTCCCCAGGAAGGGAAAGCCGGCAGTGCCAAAGACCTGCCAGACGGATATCACCTGTACCGACCGCGCGTTCGGCACGATTTTCGGCGCGGAGCTCACCAGAAGATACGGCGACACGCTCGATGAGGATACCTATGTCATCCACTGCCGCGGCGGCGCGGGCCAGTCGTTCGGCGCGTTCATTCCCAAGGGGCTGACGCTCGATCTTGAGGGCGACAGCAACGATTACTTCGGCAAGGGCCTCTCCGGCGGCAAGCTGATTGTACGTGCGGATAAGAGAAGCGTCTTTGACCCGTCTGAGAACGTCATCATCGGAAATGTCGCGCTCTACGGCGCGACGAGCGGCAGCGCGTTTGTCTCCGGCATTGCGGGCGAGCGCTTCTGCGTGCGCAATTCCGGCGCAGTGGCAGTTGTCGAGGGCGTGGGCGACCATGGCTGTGAATATATGACAGGCGGCACAGTGGTGATCCTGGGCAAAACGGGGCGGAACTTTGCAGCCGGCATGTCCGGCGGCGTGGCCTATGTGCTGGACCCGGAGCATAAGCTGTATCTGCGCGTCAACAAGGAGCTTGTCTCCGTGGAATCGGTCACACAGAAGCAGGATATCACCTGCCTCAAGGAGCTGATCCGCCGCCATGTGGAGGCAACGGGCTCCCAAAAGGGCCGCGAGGTGCTGGAGCACTTTGACGAGCAGCTTGCAAACTTCAAAAAGATCATTCCGCATGACTACAGTCATATGCTGCAGCTCATCAGCAAGTACGAGGCGACCGGCATGAGCCGCGCGGACGCCGAAATGGAAGCGTTTTTGAAACGGGAGGAGTGAGAACATGGGAAAACCGACCGGATTTCTGGATTATGCCCGGATGGAACGGCCGATGCGCGATGCGGCGGCACGGATTGAGGATTATGCGCCGCTCGATCTTCCGGTTTCTGAGAAGAACCGCCGCCGGCAGTCCGGGCGCTGCATGGACTGCGGCGTGCCGTTCTGCCAGGCTGGCGTTCGCTTTGACGGAAGGCTTCTGGGCTGCCCTCTGCACAATCTCATCCCGGAATGGAACGATCTGCTGTGGAGCGGCAACTATGAAGGGGCGCTGCAGCGGCTGCTGAAAACCAGCTGTTTTCCGGAGTTTACGGGGCGTGTATGCCCGGCGCTGTGTGAGCAGGCGTGTACGTGCGGCAGAATCTCGCAGCCCGTCACCGTGCGGGACAATGAGCTTGCCATCATCGAATATGGCTTTGAGAATGATTTGATGCAGCCGTGTCCGCCGGCGGTGCGCTCGGATAAGCGAATCGCTGTGGTGGGGGCTGGACCGGCGGGGCTTGCCGCCGCGTATTATCTCAACCGGCGTGGCCACCGCGTGACAGTGTTTGAAAAGGACGCGCTGCCGGGCGGCCTTCTGACGTATGCAATCCCGGAGATGAAGCTGCCGCAGGCGGTGATTGACCGTCGTGTGGCACTCTTGCAGGCGGAGCAGATTGAGTTCGTAACAGGCTGCTGCGTGGGGCGCGATCTTGCGCCGCAGGCGCTGGCAGAGGCGTATGATCTTGTGATTTTCTGCTGCGGCGCGCAGCAGCCGCGCCCGATGGCATTTGCCGCGCAGGCAAAGAGCGGTGCGGTGTATGCGCTGGACTATCTGCGTGCGTCCGCGCAGGCACTTCTGGAGAAGAAGGAGCCGGAACTGAACGCGGCAGGGAAGGACGTTGTGATTGTCGGCGCCGGAGACAGCGCGTCCGACTGCGTGTCGGTTGCGCTGCGTCAGGGCTGCCGGAGCATCACGCAGCTCATCCGCAAGCCGCGCAATGCGCAGACAGAAAAGCTCGATCACGCGCATGAGGAATCGCAGGCGCGCTTCGGCGCGGATATCCGACGCTACGAGACGGAGATTGCGTCTCTCGTCTGCGATGAGGCAGGCGCGCTCACCGGCGTGACGCTGCAGAAAACAGAGCAGACGCTGCCCTGCGGGCTGCTCATTCTGGCGTCTGGCTTCTCCGGCTGTGAGCCTGCGGCTGCGGAGGCATACGAGGCTGTGAAAAAGACCGGCGTGCCGGTTCTGCAGGCAGGGGATATGGCATCCGGCGCGTCGCTGGTGGTGCTGGCGATTGCCAGCGGCAAGCAGGCGGCGGCCAGGGCTGATGAACTGCTGATGGGATATACAAATATTCTGTAATCAGGCGTTCTGTGATTGTATCGCAGCGGTACCTCCTCACACTGACCGCTGCGTGCAAAATGGCCCGGAATCGCATTTGCGATCCCGGGCCTGAATCGTTCTTCGGCGGCAGGCCGCTCTGCTGCTGACGACGTGTCAGGAGCGGCCCGCGCCAAACGTAATATCTTAGCCTCTGGCGGCCCCATCTATTCCGTCTTGCCGGAAAAGATGGGGGAGAAAAGGGGCGCTTGGGGAACGTTTGGTGCCTGCTGCATCTGAATTTAGGCATGAAACAAGTTTGCCAGTATTCATATCGCATCAACTCACCTCACCGGAGTCTTACTACGCGCCGCCCGTCATTTCGGAATCAGATTTGATAGCCTTTACGTTTGAATCACTGCAGAAAATCTGTACTGCCAGCAAAATTTGTTATGCAGTACGGATTCGCATTGGGCTTCCAGGCAGCGCGGGAAAGATCCAAGAAAACCGAAGCGGTTTCTGCGATGCAGACCCAGC
>CAKUAM010000033.1 GCA_934636305.1 uncultured Oscillospiraceae bacterium | reverse complement strand
ATGATCATCTTGCGGATCTTGTCCTCGCCGATGGAGGCAAGGCCGGTCTTGATCTGCATGGTGATCCACTCCTCGGTGATGCCGGCCTCACGCTGCTCCAGGCTCTCGCCGACGCACATGATGGGAATCAGACCGTTCTCAAGTGCGGCCAGAACCTTGGCATTGACATCCGCGTTCGTCTCGCCCATGGCGCGGCGCTCGGAATGGCCAAGAATGACATACTTGCAGCCAGCGTCAAGCAGCATGTTTGCCGCAATCTCACCGGTGTAAGCGCCGGAGGCATTGGCGTTGCAGTTTTCAGCGCCGATGCCGACGCGGGTTTCACGCATAGCGCGCACAGCCGTCGGAATGCAGACAGCGGGAACGCACAGCGCAACATCGCACCAGCGGCCCTTGGGCATGATGGATTTGAACTCCGTCATGAAGGCCTTGGTCTCGGTGGGGGTCTTGTTCATCTTCCAGTTGCCGGCGATGACTGTCTTACGATATTTTCTGTTCATAATGTGAAGTCTCCTATATATTTGAAAATCAAAATAGTTCTCTGTCTCTGCGGTGGCCATCCGGCGAGAGATTTTCGTGCAGGGCAAGGCGGACAAGACGCAGGCGTACGTGCCGTGCGTCAAGTCTGGACAACGCAGCCCTGCGCGGAAGGATCCGGCGGCATTATTCTTGCGGTCTTATTTATCCTGCAGGCAGGCAATACCGGGCAGCTCCAGACCCTCGAGGAACTCGAGCGAAGCGCCGCCGCCGGTGGAGATGTGGGTAATTTTGTCGGCAAAGCCAAGCTGCTCGCAGGCTGCTGCGGAGTCGCCGCCGCCGACAATCGTGATTGCGCTGGAGTCAGCCAGCGCCTGTGCAACTGCGATGGTGCCCTTTGCAAGCGTCGGGTTCTCAAACACGCCCATAGGCCCGTTCCAGACAACCGTCTTGGCATTCTTGACTGCATCGGCAAACAGCGCGCGCGTCTTTTCGCCGATGTCCAGACCCTCCATGTCATCCGGGATCTGGTCAACGGGAACCGTCTTGACCTCAACCGGGCCATCGATCGGGTTCGGGAAGTCCTTCGCCACAACCGTGTCGATCGGCAGCAGGAGCTTGACGCCCTTTTCCTCAGCCTTGGCCATCATTTCCTTGCAGTAATCAACCTTCTCTGCGTCAAACAGGGATTTGCCGATGCCGTAGCCCTTGGCTGCCACAAACGTATAGGCCATGCCGCCGCCGATGATGAGCGTGTCAACCTTCTCGAGAAGGTTCTTGATGACATTCAGCTTATCAGAAACTTTTGCACCGCCGAGAATTGCAACAAACGGACGCTCCGGATCGGCCAGAGCCTTGCCCATGATGGAAACTTCCTTCTGTACCAGATAGCCGCAGACAGCGGGCAGGTACTCTGCAACGCCTGCTGTGGAAGCATGTGCGCGGTGCGCGGTGCCAAATGCGTCGTTGACAAAGATATCCGCCAGGGAAGCAAGCTTCTTGGAAAGCTCGGGATCGTTCTTCGTCTCGCCCTTTTCAAAGCGGGTGTTCTCCAGCAGCATCACTTCGCCGTCCTTCAGAGAAGCGGCGAGGGACTGGGCGCTTTCGCCCACGACATCCTTGGCCATCTTGACCGGCTGACCCAGCAGCTCAGACAGACGGTCTGCAACAACCTGCAGCGAGAATGCGGGCTCCGGACCATTTTTCGGCTTGCCCATGTGCGAGCAGAGAATGACGCGTGCGCCGTGCTTGACAAGGTATTCGATCGTCGGCAGGGCCGCCACAATGCGCTTGTCGCTCGTGATCTTGCCTTCCTTGGTCGGAACGTTAAAGTCGCAGCGGCAAAGTACGCGCTTGCCGGCTACGTCGATATCTTCAACAGATTTCTTGTTATAGTTCATATGTGTTCCTCCTTATTGATTGCGGGATACCCCGCTTGTTTCCCTGTTCCAGCTGACCATTTTTCCCTGCTCCTGCAGGTGGGGGAAATTCTGCTGCCGCAGCGCCTCAAAGACGCCGACTGCCACAGAATTGCTGAGGTTGAGCGATCTTGCCTCCGCGCGGATGGGGATACGGACGCAGTCCTCATAGTGCGCAGCCAAAAATTCCTCCGGCAGGCCCTTTGTCTCCTTGCCGAAGAACAGATAGCTGCCGTCCGGGTAATCCGCCTCGTCATAGCGTCTTGGTGCCTTTGTGGAAAACAGCCGCATGCATGCAGGGGCGTTTTTTTCAAAAAAGTCCTGCAGATTTTCGTACACACGCACATCCACCAGGTGCCAATAGTCAAGTCCTGCGCGCTTGACGGCCTTGTCCGAAATATCAAAGCCAAGCGGCTGGATCAGATGCAGCACGCTGCCCGTCGCAGCGCAGGTGCGGGCAATATTGCCCGTATTGGCCGGAATCTCCGGCTCTACCAATACAATATGCAGCATTTTAACGGCTCCTTGCCCACCTGATTGGCAGGCACGCATATTCTATGATAAAACGTCGCAGATTTCAACCTTTTTTTCGAAATAAATTCGTTTTTTCTTCAAGAAAATTTCTCTTTACAGGTGCGCCTCTCGTGAATATACGCAGATTTCACAGCTGCCAGTCCACACACTTTTGGTTATTTTGCAGGAGGAAGGTATTCACGGCCGAAAACGGCCTGCTGCCGAAAAATCCGCGGTACGCGCTCAGGGGGCTTGGATGCGGGGAGGATACGATCAGACGCGGATGCCGGCACTGCCGGATGATGGGCGCTTTTTTCTGCGCGTGGCTGCCCCATAGAATGCATGCAACCGGCTGCGGCAGCGCAGCGATGGCCTGTACCACCGCATCCGTAAAGGTCTGCCAGCCGAAGCTCTGGTGGCTGGCGGCCTGCCCGGCCGCGACGCTCAGCGTGCTGTTGAGCAGAAATACCCCCTGCTTTGCCCAGGGCGTCAGATCCCCGCTGCCGGATAGGGTAAGGCCGCAGTCGTCCTCCAGCTCCTTGAAAATATTGCGCAGCGACGGCGGCAGCTTCACGCCCTCGTGCACGGAAAAGGCCAGCCCATTGGCCTGCCCTGGCTCGTGATAGGGGTCCTGTCCCAGAATGACAACGTGCACCTGCTCAGGCGGCGTCAGGCTGAATGCAGAGAAAAGCTCCTGCTGCGGCGGATAGACGGTGCCACCGGCGTATGCCGCGTCCACACGCCGGACAAGCTGCGAAAAATACGGCTTTTCCAGCTCCGGCTGTAGCAGTGCGCGCCATGCGCCAAGCTGTGTCAGATCCATATCAGTTCCTCCTTGTTTTGCCCATGAATGTCCCTATTTATAGCATAATTCACACAAGAACGCAATCATCCCGCACGGCATAGAATCAGATAGGGGGGGATTTGTTTGCAGATCTATCTTGTACAGCCCGGCGATACGCTGCATTCCATTGGCCGTGCGCTTGCCATTGCGCCCGGCTTTCTTGCCCGCTACAATGGCCTGCATGAGCCGTACCGGATGGCCGTTGGGCAAAGCCTGCTTGTCCTGCGCCCGGAAGCCGTTGTCACTGTGCAGCCCGGCGATACGCTCATTTCCATTGCCGCGGCAGCCGGTGCAGCACTATCCGACCTTTACCGGATGAATCCAAACCTTTCCGGCTCTGACCGGATCTATCCCGGTCAGAGCATCGTCACAAGGCTGGAGTCCGATCAGACCCGCGCGGTTTTTGCAGCCGGGTATGCCTATCCCAATGCAGAGGCATGCACGCTGCGCGGGATTCTGCCGTATGCCGGTGCGCTTATGCCGTTCACATATGGCTTTACTGCGGACGGCGCGCTTGTCGTGCCGGAGGATGAGCGGCTTATACAGCTGGCTGACACATACGGGGTGCAGCCATTTCTGCATCTGTCCACCTTGACGCCGGAAGGGGTCTTTTCCAGCGCGCGGGCACGCACACTGCTGCTGAATACGCAGCTGCAGCAGACGCTGTGTGACGCAGTGCTCCGGCAGATGGAGCTGTGCGGCTATGTCGGGCTGGATGTGGACTTTGAATACCTCGGTGCGGAGCTTGCCGGAGCCTATGCCCAGTTTCTGCAGCGGCTGCATGCGGCACTTGCGCCGCTGGGATATCCGCTCATCGCTGCGCTCGCGCCCAAAACCTCCAAGGATCAGCCAGGCCTTCTTTATGAGGGGCACGATTATGCCGCCATCGGCGCCGCCTGCGATGCAGTGCTGCTGATGACCTATGAATGGGGCTACACGTATGGCCCGCCGATGGCGGTTGCACCGCTTGCATCGGTCCGGCGGGTGGTGGAGTTTGCCGCCACGCAGATCCCGGCGCAGAAAATTCTGCTTGGCTTTCCGAACTACGCCTATGACTGGACGCTGCCGTTTTCCGCCGGACAGACGCGCGCGCAGTCCATCGGCAACGAAGCGGCTCCGCTTCTGGCCGCACAGTACGGCGCACAGATCGAATTTGACGAGCAGGCCCAGACGCCGTATTGCAATTATCTCGACGCCTCCGGCCAGCCGCATGAGGTCTGGTTCGAGGATGCGCGCAGCAGCAAAGCCAAATATGAACTGCTTGAGCAATACGGCCTTCTGGGGCTTGGCTATTGGAATTTCATGCGCCCGTTTACAGCGGGATTCAGCTTGCAGAATTACATGTTTTCAAGTGCTGGGCTGCATTGACAAGGCAGAAAAGCTGCGTTATCATGGAAGAAATATCGGGCAGCGCAATTGCGTCCGCGGGCTACGATGGATTCTGCTTGAATTATGCAGTGCTGCCATAGAAACGGAGGCTACTTCCATGGCAACTTCTAAAGTATATTTTACCGATTTTCGCTGTCACAACGGTGTGACCCAGCTCGATAAGCTGCGCAAGCTTCTGGAAAAATCTGATTTTTCCAAGCTGGATTTTGAGGGCAAGTTTGTCGCCATCAAGCTGCATTTCGGCGAGTATGGCAACCTGGCCTTTCTGCGGCCCAATTACGCCAAGGTAATTGCAGACTTTGTCAGAGAACGCGGCGGCAAGCCGTTTTTGACTGACTGCAATACGCTCTATGTCGGCAGCCGGAAAAATGCGCTCGAGCACATTGACACGGCATATCTCAACGGATATTCCCCATTCTCCACCGGCTGTCATATCATCATTGCCGACGGCCTGAAGGGTTCAGACGATGTGGAGGTGCCGATTGAGGGCGGTGAATACTGCAAGACTGCAAAAATTGGACGCGCTGTGATGGACGCAGACATCATCATCTCTCTTGCGCACTTCAAAGGCCATGAGGAGGCCGGCTTCGGCGGCGCGCTCAAGAATATCGGCATGGGCTGCGGCTCGCGCGCAGGCAAGATGGAAATGCACGCAGACGGCAAGCCGTATGTTGAGACAGAGCGCTGCGTTGGCTGCGGCGCATGCGCAAAGATCTGCGCCCATGACGGCCCGCAGATCAAAGATGGCAAGTGCACCATCGACACGGGCAAGTGCGTCGGCTGCGGCCGCTGTCTGGCAATCTGTCCCAAGGATGCCATTGCCCCGACATTTGCCACAAGCGTCAAGCTTCTCAACTGCAAAATCGCGGAGTATGCCAAGGCTGTCATGGCGGATCATCCGACCTACTGCATTAACATCGTGCGCGACGTTTCCCCGGACTGCGACTGTCATCCGGAAAATGATGTGCCCATTGTGCCGGATGTCGGCATGTTCGCCTCGAGCGACCCTGTTGCCATCGACCTTGCCTGCGCAGAGGCAGTCAACCGTCAGCCGGTCATGCCGAACTGCGTGATTGCGGAGCATACGCACGAGGAGGATCACTTCCATGCGGTTCACAGCAACACGCACTGGCAGGATCTCATTGAGCACGGCAAGAAGCTCGGGCTCGGCAGCGACGAGTTTGAGGTTGTAAACGTGCATTGATACTTAAAAACCGCCGGGAAGGGGCAGGACGCTCCTTCCCGGCAGCTTTTTTGATTCTGATGGGGAGCAGCTGTTCCTACTTTACAGTTCTGTTACAATCCGCCGCCTTTGCTTGCAAATCCATCTGGCTCCGCTTATACTGAATGCAAGTTTTAACGGGAAGGGGGCTTCGTCCGTGAGGAGAAGGCTCATTTGTATCTTGCTTGCAGCGGCGCTGCTGTGCCTGTCTGCCGGTTCCTGTTTTGCTGCCGATACCGCAGGCTTTACGGATCAGAGCGAAATTAACAATTACAATGCCGTGCAGATGCTCTGCGACCTTGGACTGATATCCGGCTACACGGACGGCAGCTTTGGCCCGCAGAACCTGATCCGCCGGGAGGAGGTTGCCAAGCTGATGGCCCTCGTGAGCACGGCTGATCCGGAGAGTGAAGTTGCCTCGGGCGCTGTGCTCCCATTTTATGATGCATACACCTCGTGGGCGCTGCCGTATATCACGTATTGCAGCCAGCAGAACATCATCGTCGGTAGTGCCGGCCGGTTCCGTCCGGCAGATCCTGTGACGCTGCGCGAGCTTGCAAAGATGATGCTCGTGATTCTCGGCGAGGATGCGCAGCGCTATGTCGGTGCGGACTGGGCAGCCAATGTAGATGAAGATGCCTTTTCTAAGGGGATTTATGCCGGCCTTACCGTCAGCTACGGCACGTCTGCCACGCGCGACGATGCCTGCCTGCTCATCTACAACGCCATGCTCTGCTACAAGGTTGCAGATCCTGCTGCGTCGGGCAACGCACGGTATGTGCTCGACGATCTGATGAACCCCATGTCGTATCTGGAAATCCGGTTTGGCCTGACGCGCTATACGGCAACCTTGACCGGCAATGAATGCGCCGATCTCACAGCCTCCGGCAGCAAGCTTCCCGCTGGTACCACCCGCCTTGCCGGGCATAAGGCGTTCCCAGTGTCCACGGATCTGAGCCTGCTTGGCCGCAACGTGGATATCTATGTGAAGGATGGCAAGGTGTTCGGCGTTCCCTGCTATGCGGCGTCTGAAACCTATTACACCTTCTCCGAGGCATCTGCCCTGCAGGAGATCTGCTCCAGCGGCGGGTTCCGCCTGACGGACAGCACGGCATACTATTACAACTACACAGCTGTCTCCAAGGAGATTCTGAGCACCCTGACAAGCTATGACAAGATTACGGTTATCGATCACGACGGCGACAATGCCTTTGACGTTGTGCTTGTCATCACCAGCCGCCCCGCAACCGTTACCTCGCTCGAGCCGCTGACGGTCGATCTTGGCGAGACAAGCGCAGTCGTGCAGGGATTCAGTGTCCGTGACACATTTGTGGTGGGGCAGAGTGTCTATTACAGTCAGGTCTGCGGCAGCGGATATATCCGGGCCCAGCAATAAAGAAGCTTAAAAGGGACTGTCTTAAAATAGAATTATCTAAAAATTAGCCAAAAAAGTCGTGAGAATCCAGTTTTTAATGGATTCTCACGACTTTGTCTAACTTTTGGCGGGGCTATTCTCTTGCGGTTTGCATTTTGAGACAGCCCCTTTTGCCTGCAAAGAATATTTGGATTATGCCAGCGGGACGTTTGTGTCTCCGGCAGCGCATCAGAAACGGCCTGATCAGGTTCTGACACGTTGCCGGAGGCCTTTTTATAATATAAACTGTTATTCCTCTGCCCCGAACAGCTGGCTTTCCAAGTAAAAAGAAAACCACATCCAGAACGTATTCGGTCTGCATTGTTCCAAGCCATAAAGAAAGTATCTGCAAATTTAGGTAACCGCAGACGATTGATTCAGCGGTTACTTAGGGTGTATCTGAAAACTCATGATGTGACCGGCAGCGAGGAATTTTTGCGTTGAGCAAGACATTTTTTCGCAGGAATACTGACGTATTTCAAGGAAAAATGACGCAGCACAGCGCGAAAAGGCCCGCTGTCCGGGGGCGTTGGGAGTTTTCAGATACACCCCAGATAATCCACCCCGAAAATAAGGCAGCCGCCGCATGTAGCAGCGCAGCCTTTTTCTGTATTCGGAGTGGAGTGCCCGCTTAGTGCCCGTGCTGCTCAAGCGCGATGGCAAGCGCCATACGAATCATATCGTCGAAGCTTTGCTGACGCTCAAGCGTCGTACAGGCTTCGCCGGTGAACATGAGATCGGAGATGGTACACAGTGCCAACGCGCGTTTGCCTGCCTCCATTGCATTCATATAGAGCGCAGCTGATTCCATTTCCACAGCAAGCATGCCCATCTTTGCCCATGCTTCAAACCAGCTTGTCTCGTAATAGAAGCCTTCTCCGCTGACAACAGGGCCGACGCGCAGATGGATTGCGTTTTCCTGGGCATACCGGCTTGCGCATGCAATCAGCTCATAGTCTGCACAGGGGGCCAGCGTGCCAGGCAGCCCAAAATGCGCTGCATAGCCGGAATCTGTTGAGGATGCCATAACAGCGACAACGTCACGCAGACGCAGGCTTGGATGCAGACCGCCGGCCGAACCTACGCGGATAATTGCATCAACATCATAAAAGTGGAACAGCTCATAGGAGTAAATACTCATGGAGCCCGCTCCCATGCCGCTTGCCATCACCGATACCGGTACGCCGTGATAGCTCCCGGTATAGCAGCAAATTCCGCGGATGTCGCTCAGCAGGTGCGGGGATTCCAGAAAGTTTTCCGCAATATACTTTGCACGCAGCGGATCGCCTGGCATCAGCACTGTCTTGGCGATTTCCCCACAGCGCGCGGCATTGTGGATTGTCGGTGTCTGGGCCATGGCTTATGCCTTTCCGCCCAGCGCTTCGTAGAAGGTCTGCTGATACAGCTGACCATCGATGGCAAACACCGTGCGGATTTCCGGCAGATGCTCCCAACGGAAATGGTCACGGCGATCCCACAGTGTCATACCGCAGGTCAGCGGGCCGCCGCAGTCAATCGCAACGTGGATCTTACGCACGTCCGTCATAATTGCGGGATTCAGGAAGCAGCACATTGCCGTTGTGTCAATCGGGCCATTGATGAAAATGCCCTGATCTTCGATGGAGTTATTGCCATCAATATAGTTGATGATCTCCAGTGCGTACTTTGCCTGCCTGTTATGCAGCTGCTTCAGCTTCTCGATCGTCTGCTCGGAAATGTTGACAGCGTCCGGGTTAAAGGCGATATCGAGCCCAATAGAGATCAGCGGCACGCCGGATTCGTAGACGACCTTGGCCGCTTCGGGGTCGACAAAGATATTCCACTCGCTCATGGGATTGTCGCCGGTCGCGTTGCGGAAGGCATATTCCGTAATGCCATATGCGCCGCCGATGTGGAAGATCTCCTTGACCATAGGTACAATCTCCGGGAAGGTCATGAAGGCAAGCGCCACATTGGTCAGGCAGGAGGTGCAGACCAGTGTCACCTCGCCGGGATTTTTTTTCACAAGCTCCGCAATCATCTGCGCAGCAGACATATCGACCGGCTTCAGCTTCGGCTCCGGGAAGAAGTGGTTGCCCAGGCCGTCTGCGCCATGGCTGTACGGATCCTTTGGATATTCGCGGTAGAGCGGGTGCATCATGCCCTTTGCCACGGGGATATCGCCCCGGTCCATATATTCCAGAATCCGAAGCGCATTGGCTGAGGTCTTATCCGAGGTCAGGTTGCCGCTCTCTGCAGTGATTCCAAGCAGCTGCACATCCGGATGTGTCAGCGCCATTACAATGCATACGGAATCATCCGTACCGGGATCGCAGTCCAGAATAATCTTTCTTTTCTCGCTCATAGCTCTATTCCTTTCTTATTTATCCCTGCAAATCGGGATACCAGTTTTCTTTATTTGCTGCAGCCTTCTTCAAATCCATCTCATGCAGAACGGCAAGCCCCTCCAGCGCAAGATCAATGGCGCTGTCTGTTCCGGCCCCCTCACGGAATTTCTCTCCGGAGATCAGGTTGTCTGTTACGTTGAAGATGGCGCCGCCCCGGCGTTCAAAGAGATTGCACATGGTGACGATAATGGACGATTCGCGGTCTGTATTCAATACGCCCGCGCGGTTATAAATGCCAAGCTTATTGATGTTATCCGGCTGCAGATAGCCGCCGACAGATGGGCGGCCATTGCCGACAAAGTCGCTGTCCATGCAGGCTGTCACGCCCAGCTTGTAGGCGATTTTCTGCCGCTCTGCCGCCTGCACCATGGCCGTGACCACCTCATAATGGCAGCAGGCCGGGAACCCGTCTGCAATATAGGCGCGGGAGGTTCCATCCTCGCGGAACACGCCGGTTGTAATGACACAATCGCCCACCCGAACCTTCTCTGCCACACCGCCAGAGGTTCCGACACGCAGAAATGTTGAGCAGTCGGTATACTCCATGAAATCATTGATGGCAAGCTCCACCTCCGGGCAGCCGCTGCCGCCGCTTACGCAGGTGATCTTTGCACCTTTGTAATAGCCGGTATAGCTCAGGAACATGCCGGAATTTCCAATGCAGACCGCATGCTCCAGCTTTTCCGCCATCCGCTCGGCGGGGTCCTTGCCGTATGCGCCCAGCGGGTCCCGTACCAGATAAATCAGATAATCGCCGACCTGCGAGATATCCACCTGCGTGATGGCGGGGCGGTGATCGATGACGAGCCCTGGATATGGGACGCGGCTCCAGTATTCATATCGTTCCTGCATGAGCTGGATGGATGGTTTGCTGCGGATCAGTTCACTTTTTTTCATAAATATGCCTCACTTTTCGGCAAGAATCTTCACGTAGCACTCCCGATTACGAGGACCATCAAATTCCAGAAAGTAGATTCCCTGGGAATGCCCAAGCAGAAGCTTTCCGTCCTCAATAATGAACGTCAGCGAGGGCCCGATCAGTGTGCTCTTTACGTGTCCGGCTGCATCCTCCGGTGTGTCATGCTGGTGCTTAAAGTCCACGCGGGTTGGAATCAGGCGCCGGATCTCGTCCTGAATATCCTCATGTCCAAGCGGATCCCAGAAGGAGTTCACAGTCAGTGCTGCAGTTGTATGTGTGACAAATGCACACAGCAGGCCGGACTGCACGCCCGAAGCCTCCACGCAGGCCTTGATCTGATCGGTCAGAGAAAACACGCCATCTTTTTCCGTCCGGAACTGGATTCTGTCTACCATTACCCTGTACCCCCTTATTCTGCAATGATTGCATCAGAAACCGTGGTAGAATACATTCCCGGTTCCTCATGCCAGATTCCCTCGAAGCCGCGGCTGTATGTTTCACCACGCAGCTGCGCAAGATTGCCGGCGATCATGGCTGCCGCCAGATGCGCATCCATAGCATGGAACAGCCCGGACGCAGATTCCGGCAGCAGGAACCGCAGCGGCGCCTGCAGGGTGTCATCGTCTGTAATCAGGACAAATGTGCGCCCCATCTGATTGAGCCGTGTCACAAGCTCCCTTGTCCGGCTGGACGCCTCGTTGGCCTTTGATGCAAAGACCATGGTGAGCGTGTGGGCAACGTCGCGCACAAAATAATTGATGTGGAACCATGTCTCGCTGTCAAGCATGGTCGCAGGCAGGCCAACTGCCTCGTACATCTTGGCATGCGCATACCATGCCGGACCAGAATCCGCGCCGCAGCCGATCATCTCTGCGCTCTGCGCATCCTTGAACAGCTCTGCTGTATGCATGGCAAGCGTCTGCACCTGTCCGGCATCTGCCAGAAACTGCTCCGGCAATTGCAGCAGCTCTCTGCGATACAGATTCGCCTGATCCATCGTATATTTGAGCCGGACCTCGCCCATCCGAATGGCCATCAGATACACAATCATCTGCAGCACGGCGTAGCTCCGCACACCAGGGGAGGGGACGAATGCCGGAATTGTCGGGACAATGTGCTTTTCCGCCGCCTGCCCGAGCGGGGACTGCGGGTCGGAGGTCACGGCGATTGTCAGCGCGTTATGCGCGCGCATTCTCTGCACGGCTTCAGTCACGCGCGTGACGCGGCCGGAGTTGCTGATGGCGATGACCAGCGGATCGCAGGGGGATTCCCCGACCCATTTCATCTGATAATAGCTGGAAAGTGTCAGCGGCTCGACCACATCGATCGGAATCTGCACAAAGCGCTCAAAGGCGCGCTTCGCTGCAAGGCAGGCTGCATATCCGTCGCCGCAGCTTGTCAGGACAATCTTTTTTACGGAGTAGATCTGCGGCGTTGTGAGCACGTACCGTACCTGATGCTCCAGATCCGGATAAACCAGCTGCAGCAGCTGCGGAACACTCAGCGCCTGCTGCACCATTGCATTTTCGCGTTCTGACATGATATCGTCTCCTTTTATTTATCCTCATCGCACAGGCCTTGCGCCTGCTTCATGGCTGTTTCTCTCATGGCTGGTGTATACTGCGCCGGAACACCGTACTGCGCAAGGATTACAGCCGCCGCTGCCGAGCCCATGCAGCCTGCCATTTTAGGGGAATATCCCTCGCAGCAGGCATACAACACTGCACCAGAGGAGCTGTTGCCGCCGCCGGTTGTATCCACAACGGGAATATCTTTCAGGCTCGGGCAATCGTAGCTGACGCCGTTTGCCAGCATATGTGCGCCGTCCTTCCCGCGCCGGAAAAATACCCAGTTCGGCGATGCGGCGGCCAGACGCTTTTCGCATTCTGACTCATTATCTGTACCGTAAAGCAGCATGGCCTCGTGGCGGTTGATGGAAAAGACGTCAATGTATTTGAGATACGACTCTATGACATCCACGTTTTCCTTCTGGCAGGCATCCTCTGAAATTTCCCACATCAGCTTATAGCCGAAGCGCAGCCGCCCGCCGATCAGCGCATCGAGATAATCGCGTTCAAGCGCCTTAAATACATATACACCCTTCGTTTCCCGGCTGCAGCAGCGGAAAACCTCTTCCGGCGACGGGTCGAGCGCACGGAACTGTTCCAGCCCCACATTGGGCTCGTCCGTACGTGAGCCATCCGGGAAATAGTGGATTACGATGGTTGGCGTGACGTCGGAGCGCAGAACCAGCCCCTCTGTGCTCACGCCGTTATTGGCATACCACGCACCGTGACGGGAGAGATATTCCGGGCCAATACCGCCGCAAATCGTCACCTGATTGGTAAACACGCGTACGCCTGCCAGTGCATAGAATCCTGCGCTGCCCGGCTGCGCGTCGATAACCGTGCCATCCGGCAGATAGATTTTATCGGTAGAAACTGTCGTTGCAATTACATATTCCATTTTATATTCCGTCCTCCCGTGTCAGCAGGAATCCATCAATAAATACTGCGCCGCTGTCAACAAAGAACCCGGCGCCGCCGTTTGGCAGCTTTGCCTGCTCATCCCGCGCGGTCAATACGCAGTCGCCAAATTGTGCGCAAAGTTCGTTTCCCCTGACACGCAGGCTGATGGGATAGGATACAAACTGCTCATAGGGCACCTTGGCCTCCGCCAGCACGCGCTGCTCGTCATCAAAGCAGCAGATAATCTGGAAGGTATCGCCGCCGGAGCATGCTGCTGCATAGTACCGCCGGTGTCCGCACGCACGAGCAACGAGACCGCCGCGCTCATGGAGGCTGAATTTCAGCCTGGACGAGACGGTGTAGTCTGTAAAATCGTGTGTACCGAGCGTTGCAAGTCCGCCTGGTTCATTATGGCTGATGCAATATGTGCAGTTCAGATTCGGCGCAAAATTCTGCGCGCTGGCAACAAACATTTTTGCCCAGAACGGGTTCAGATCCCACATGTCACGCATCATGATGCCCTTCTGTTCGATCCGCAGCGGCGTGTTGCCCCAGTCGATGGATTCGAC
Organism: uncultured Oscillospiraceae bacterium; assembly: GCA_934636305.1. Classification (GTDB taxonomy): domain Bacteria; phylum Bacillota; class Clostridia; order Oscillospirales; family Oscillospiraceae; genus CAG-170. The sequence continues at coordinate 6,381 of CAKUAM010000033.1, read as the reverse complement.
GAGCACATCACCGGCAAAGCGTTTTCCGGCCTGCAGCTCCAGACCAAACCGCAGGATCGGCAGCCCGCCGTTATCCGGGATTGTCCATGTGATGGTCTGCAGGCTGTCTGTCAGAGCGCACCATGCCCCGTCTGCCTTCTGCAGCCGGTTATCCCTGTCTGCATACCATACATACGGCCGGACCGAGGCTCCCGGGCCGGACAGGCTCCGCACACAAACCGTAACGGTCTGTCCGGCGTAAAGTGTCGGGCTGAGATATGTTTCATAATTGCGGTATTCTTCCTGGATATCCAGGAATGTTGCCGTGCTGATAAAGGCATTTGCGCCCTCTGCCAATGTCTGGACACGGATCAGCAAACCGGCGCCGGCGTCAATCTCACTCCCGTTTGCAACAACCACCGGGCATTTCGGATGCTCGATATAGGGGCAAGGCATGAAGCCCTGTACGCTGCCGGGATATTCAAAGGCATAACGCGCCGCCGGATTGCCATCATCCAATCCGCGCGTCTTTGCTGCGGCCCGGACAATCTTTCTCGTCTCGCGTACTGCGTCGGTGAGGCCCTCTCCGCCATCGGAGGTGATGACGAGCAGGCGGTCTGCAACCGGCCCGCGGAAGTCCGGCCCCTCGCTGATTGCATCAAGCCCCAGCCGAATCCCATTGAAGCAGCCGACGTTGCCGGCGTTGCAGTCCGTGTCCCAGGCAGCGGAGGCACCGATTTTGACCGACTCGGCGAAGCTGTCGCCCGCGCAGAGAATCGCTGCGAGCACCATTGCGTGATTGGGAATCATGTGGCACGGGCCCGGATACAGATGATAGCCATACCGGCTGTCAAGCACCTGCCGCACCTTGCGCCAGTCATGCTCTGCTGCGCAAATAGTCCGCACATCATCGACCAGCGCGCGCAGCTGCTCTGTCTGGATATAACGTGTGCAGCTGTCAAACAGGCGGTCAAGATTCTTTTCGTCGAATGCTGCCGCCTCCAATGCACCCAGGAAACCGGCGGCGTCAAGGGCAACGCCGTCATGGCTGACAGACGCGCATGCGCGGACGAGGCGGTTGGCCTGCTCCGGGTCGCCCGGGCACATCATAGCATATGCATCCATGAAGATCTGCGCGCCGATCTGCTGGCTGAGCACAGGGCCATTTTGCGCAATGCTGCCGCTCTGCGGTGCGGCGATACCGCGCTTGAGGTTCAGGTAGGCGGTATGTTCGGTGGAGTTTCCCATGCCACCCCACCATAAAATGGAGCGGTTTTCAATAATATAGTTCAGCCATGTCTTCCCAATCTGGGCGGCGGAAAGATTTTTGTCAAATCCGGAATCCTCCATGGCGCGGAAAAACGCAAACGTGCCGGACAGGTCATCATCGGCCACAATCAGCGGCAGAGAAAGCTCATCATTGACATAGTAGGGAATCTCGCCAAAGCGGTCCTGGATAGTTTGATACGGCCAGCCCTCCACCGGTCGTCCCAGATAGACACCGATCATTTTACCCAGCACGCCGGCATAAATCTGTTGTTTATATTTTTCAGAAAAAAACATGTAGGTTATCCTTTCACTGCGCCGCTGACAATACCATCAACAAAGCGTTTTTGCATCAGTACGAAAAATACAATGATTGGAGCAACAATGATGACCGTTGCCGCCATGTTTGTACCATGGTTGGAGGTGTTGGTGCCGTTGAGGCTCATCAGCGCCAGCATGGCCGTAAAATTCTTTTCCCCGGTCAGGAAGGTTGAGGACACGAGAAATTCATTCCACGAATTGAGCCCCGTGATGATGCCTGTTGTCACAAGCCCTGGCGAAAGCAGCGGAATGATGATGTGCCGGATCACCTGCAGCGTGCCTGCACCATCAATTCTTGCCGCTTCCTCCAGCTCTTTCGGAATCCCCATGAAGAACGATCGCAGCAGCGAGACGCCAAGCGGCATAGAGCATGCCGCAAGAATAAATGAAACAGCTACATGATTGCCCAGCCAGTTCATCTGTGCATAGACGCGGTAGAGCGGCACAAGGAACAGATAGACCGGCATGGTCATTGTCACCATGAAAAAGCTCATGATTGCGGACGTGCCGCGGATTTTGCGCCCGGCAATTACATAGGCCGCCAGCGTTGCAAACAGCAGCACAATCACAACGGTGCAGCCCGTATAGATGACGCTGTTTAAAATCGCGCGGCTAAATTTTCCGTCGTGCCACGCCTTAATATAGTTTGCAAAGCCTGCAGAAAAACGGATGGCCAGCGGGTTGCGCACAATATCCTGATGAGTCTTGAAGCTGTTAATCAGCACCATCAGCATCGGCAGCATACAGACAATTGCCAGAAAGACCAGCAGCACTGTCATAAGCGTGCGTGAAAGCTTGGATTGTTTCATTCCGCTACCCCCTTACTGCGATTCCGTGCGGTTGATCCGTGCATAAATGACAGAGGCGATCAGGCCAAGCACGGACATCATAATGGCAATTGCGGCGGATTTGCCGAACTGGAACAGCGAGAACGCGTAATTATATGTCAGGGTTCCGAGCATTTCTGTGGCATGCGCCGGGCCGCCGGAGGTCAGCAGATAAACGTAGTCAAACTGCAGGAACGACTGGATCACAATAAGAATCATCATCAGCCGGAACGTCGGCAGCATGCTCGGGAAATAAATATAGCGGAACAGCTGCCAGCCGTTGCACCCGTCAACGGTTGCTGCCTCCAGATAATCACTCGGTGTCTGCCGCAGCGCCGCAAGGAACACGACGCACAGATATCCCCAATAGTGCCAGATGTCCACGACTGCAACGCCGACAAGCGCTGATTTTGTCGAGGTCAGCGGAGAAGATACAAAGCTCCAGCCAAGTGTATTTTTCAAAAAACCAAACAGGCCCGTCACGGGGCTGTAAATCATGTTCAGCCAGATCAGCGCATTTGCAATCGGTGCGATGACATACGGCAGCAGGAACATCACCTGAAATGCCGAACGGCCGCGATTTTTCTGCAGCAGGCACACTGCCGCAACCATCGCCAGCACGACAGGGACAGTCAGATACATAACCATCCATTTGCAGTTGTTCGTCAGCGCCTTAATAAATGTAGAATTGTTGATCAGCTCAATGTAATTGGAAAAACCGACAAAGTTCATCTCTGACGAGATGCCGTTCCAGTCAGTAAAGGAAGAAATAATCGTCGTAATGGACGGCAGCACGATCACGCAGAAGCTCAGCGCAAGTGCCGGGAGGATCAGCAGGTAATACGGCAGCTTTTGTTTCGCCCGTTCCAGGGACATGGACAGCTCACCTCTTTCTTGTTGCTTGGATAAAAATGGTGAGCGCGTCATTGGCGCGCTCACCATCACCATGACGGACAGTTCAGCGAACGGTGACCTTCTGCATGCAGACAATCACCAGCCGCAGCCGACAATATTGGGTCCTTGTTTCTTATTTTGCAGCGGGAGCCGGGCAGATCGGGCAGGCACCGGCATCATATTCCTTCTGGAAGGCATCGTCAATCTCCTTCATGAAGCTCTCTGCGTCCTTTTCACCCAGCCAGACGGAATCGACAATGCACATCAGGTCAAATGCCTCTGCTGGCATATAGGAGGAGTTGTAGTAGCCAAAATCGCCAGCATTGATTGCGTCGCATGCATTGGCAACGCCTTCCATGAACATCTTGGACAGGCCTTCAAACTGGCTCATGTCAATATCGCCGAGCGTTGTCAGCGGAACAGCCCAGTAGCCCGGCCAATCCTTCGCCATCGACTCCACGAAATCGTTGCTCATCAGCATGTCGAGGAACTCTGCGCATTCGTCTTTGTACTGCGTGTTGGCATTGATCGCCAGCAGGCCGGTGGCGCCAACAGTGTAAGTTGCAGGAACATCGCCTGCTGCCGGGAACACGGTGAAGCCGAACGCATCGGCCATATCATCCACGGCGTAGCCCATCAGGTTCTGGATGAACTTCAGCGGCCCAAAGTAGAACGGAGCTCTGCCTTCTGCCAGCAGCATCGCGGAATCCGCCCAGTCGAGAGACAGGTAATCCGTGCCGAGATAGCCCTTCTGATACCACTCTGCAGACGTGTTGATTGCACCGACGAGTGCATCATCTGTCCACGGAGTCTGATCGGTCAGCGCATCGTACACCTTGCCAGCGCCAGCGAAGGAGTTGAGGAACAGCGAGGTGTAGTCCTCGTTGGTCGGCTGCCAGCCCTTATTGCCGGTAACGGAGCCATACATGCCCTTTGCCATTGCTTCGTCCATAATGGCCGTCAGCTCATCAACTGTGGTCGGAACAGCCCAGCCGTTTTCTTCCAACACATTCTTGTTGTAGACCATGCCAATGATGTTCATGCCCATCGGCAGGGAATACAGCGAGCCCTCATAGACGCCGGAATCATACATGCAGCCAAGCAGTTTGTCGGCCCAGCCGTACTTTTCTGCATAGGTATCCAGATTGGCGTATTTGCCGGCGCGGATGTAATTCAGAGCCAGCGAGGGAGAGGATTCATAAACAATGTCCGGGCCCTCGCCTGCAGACAGTGCAACAGCCATATCTTTGTTGACTGAGGAACGATACTCAACAGTCATGTGGAAACCGGGATGCGACTCGTTGAATTTGTCGACAAGGTTTTTGGACAGAGCTGCCTGCTGCTCCGAGGTAGAACCCCAGAACCACATGCTGAGCTCAACGGTACCATCGTCGGACGTCTGTTCGCCAGAGTTGTCTGCTTCGTTTTCAGACTGCGTGGCGTCAGGCACCGTCTGTGTGGGTTCATCGGTCTGCGCCGGTGTCCCGCTGGTCTTAGACGCGCATGCAGTCAGCGCACCAAGGCAGAGGACCAGTACAAGCAACATACAAATTACTTTCTTCATTGTTTCTCCACTCCTTTGATAAAACGTTTTTTCATTTTAGAACACGAATATATTCGCGCTCTCTTGCATTTCATATTAGACTGAAGCTCGAAAAATGTCAATATACATTTTGAATTTGTTGCATTATGTACAATTTTGTGAGAAAATTTTAGCAATATTAGCGGAACTCATGCCGCGTATCTGTGCCGCTTCTCTTGATATTTGACGGATAAAACGATTTATCTATCAAATATCAACTTTATGATTGAAATTTTTAATGGTAAATGTTAAGATTTATTATATTAAATTTGGCAGGGGGTGGATGCGTGGTCACCATTCATGACGTCGCAAAGGCTGCCGGGGTATCTGAAACCACGGTTTCCCTTGTACTGCGCGGAAAGCAGTGCCGTGTTTCTGAGCAGACGCGGCAGCGTGTTTTCGATGCTGCAGATCAATTGCACTATGTGCCCAATCAGGTTGCCGTCTCGCTGGTCACCCGAAAGACGTATACCATAGGTCTGATTTATTCCGACATGCTCAACCCGTTTTATGCGGAGCTGGCCCTGGGCATTGAGCGCAACGCCTATCTGCATGATTACAGTCTGCTGATCTGCAACTGCGACGAGCAGGTCAGCAGGTGTGTCGACAATATCACGCTTCTGGAGGGCCGCTGTGTCGATGGCTTTGTACTCCAGCCGCCGGAATCCGTCAACAACAGCCCGGAACAGCTGTATCAGCTTCAGCAAAAGCTTTCCAGCTGCGCTACGCCATATGTCATTCTGGATCGTGCCATCCATGATGTTTATCATGACTATATCTCTGCCGACCACCGTCTTGGCGGATATCTGGCGACGGAGCATCTGGTTCGGCTCGGACATACCCGCATTGGCTGTATCACAGGTGCTTTCTCTGATTACGGCACAAAAAGGCGCTTGGCCGGATACCAGGACGTTTTGCAGCAGCATAACATTGCCTATGATGCGTCACTTATCTATGAAGGACTTTATCAGATCGAAACCGGCTACCGCGGCGCTTTGGAATTGTTCAAGAAGGATATCACTGCCATTTTTGCATTCAGCGATCTGATTGCGGTCGGCGTTCAGCGCGCCGCGGCAGAATGCGGCATCTGTATCCCGCATGATCTTTCTCTGGTCGGCTACGATGACAGCTTTGTTGCCAATCTGTGCCCCGTCCCGCTGACCACAATCCGTCAGCCAATTGAGCTTTTGGGCCGTCGGGCCTGTGAGATGCTGCTTGACCGTATTCAGGATCCGGACAAGCCCCATCAGGACTATTTTTATCCGCCTGCGCTGATTCAGCGCAGCTCCTGCTCTATGCCCCGGTCGATCTCTCACATTTAAACGTCGCTGCGAGACGCCCGCAGCAGTCAGGGGGCATCTGAAAACTGCCAACGCCCCCGGACAGCGGGCCTTTTCGTGCCGTGCCGCGTTATTTTTCCTTGCAATACGTCAGGATTCCTGCGAAAAAATGTCTTGCTCACCACGAAACTTCCTCGCTGCCGGTCACATCTCCGGTTTTCAGATACACCCT
>CAKUAM010000032.1 GCA_934636305.1 uncultured Oscillospiraceae bacterium | reverse complement strand
TGCGCGTGGACGGCGATATTTTGGCAAAGTTCCGCTATGTTTGCGGGTTTGAAGGACGTTCAGCCAATGCGCAGATTATTCAGCTCATGCTGAAGTTCATTGCGGAGTATGAAAAAGAGCACGGAAAAATCCAGTTGGACTGACAGATAAATAAAAATCCGCCGTACATCAGAGCAAGTATCTGGTGTACGGCGGATTGTTTCTATATTGCACAATTTACATATTTAATATTTGTTGATTATGCTAATTCAAAAAGTAAAAAAACTTGCAACTCCGGTTGCAGGTGGGGTTGCGGTGCTTTATACTGGGAGCATGAAAACAAAACAACGGCAGTCTATGGGAGTTCCCGCTCCCATAGACCTGCGCAGGTGAGTACGCACCTACACAACGGCATGACGCCGCACCGCAAGACCAGTATACCCTTTTGTAGTTCTTTTGGCAAGACTGGGAATTGGGCGGTTATGCATTTTGTCGCGGATTCAATTTATCCACCGTGTAGGCTATCTGCCTGCACGGTGTTTTGGTTTTCAAAAAATATTTTTGTAAGGAGCAAAACAAACATGAAAACTATTCAATTTCCGCAGAAGCCCATGACCGCAGCTGGTGTCGGCTGTACCAGATTGGAACTCTGGCTCGTGGACCTTCCGAAGCCCAGCGACGACACACATGTACAGTATGGAGTCCGTCCTGCTATTGTTATTAGCAACGACGCGGCGAACGAAAACAGCCCGGCTGTTACGGTGATTCCGCTGACTTCCAATCGCAAAAAGGGTCAACTGCCGACGCATGTTTTCGTCTCCAACCCCGGCCTGACGTGCAGCAGCATCGCTCTTTGTGAACAGATTCACACTCTCGACAAGAGCCGGATGATTAAGAAGCTTGGCCAGATTACAAATCCCTTTACTATCAAAGCCGTTAAGTATGGTCTGGCGGTACAGCTGGGGCTCGTGAGCCTTCTGTGCCCGGCAGCTTGAGGGAGGTGTGAGTATGAGACGTTATTTTAATTACGAACACAAGGCGCGCGGCGCGTATATTCTGACTGCGCTGGAGAAATACCTGAGAAATGGTGACGCCTATTTTGCAAGCGAAGCCGATGCTTTCCGCATCTGCCAGCGGAAATACCAGAACATGTCGCTGGATAAGTTGAAAGCAGATTTTGATTATCTGCTGGAAAACGGCGATTTGGTGTTTGAGGGGTCTCGGCTGTATTTATACAAAGTGCAGCGTTATGAGGATTTTGTGGCTTCCGAGCTTGCATCGATTCTGCCGCATAATGTTGTTCCAACGCACCCCATGGTACCGCTGGCTGTGCGGAAGCAACTTACCTTCGGTTGACAACTTGTTTGCGCTCAGCCGTTACCTGAATGTGCAAATGGAAGATGTAATTGTAGAAAAGGCAGCATAACGCAAAAAACGGGCGGGAAGCGATTTGCTTCCCGCCCTTGCTGCGTCTTCCTATGCGACTGCCCACCAGAAACGTTCTGGACCATGACCTCCGCATGTACCGTTGATTTGGAAATTCCAAAGTGTTTTGCCGTCTGCCGGATGGTGGCGCGGGTTTCGATGATGTACACAGCCAGGTCCTTGGCTCTGGTGATTAAATCCTGTGTCATGTGGGCACCTCCAAGCTGTGTATGCTAGGGTGTATCTGAAAACAGCCAACGCCCCCGGACAGCGGGCTTTTTCGCGCTGTGCTGCGTCATTTCTCCTTACAATACGTCAGGATTCCTGCAAAAAATGTCTTGCTCACCACGAAAATTCCTCGCTGCCGGTCACATCTCCAGTTTTCAGATACACCCTAGTGGAGTATATGCCGCGGCCGCAGAAAGTATGAGACGGCGCAGAGGAGGTGCATTTGTGCACTTGCAATCAATCCTAGCACAGCGTATAATACAATTTAATAAAATGGGTATATTGCGACAGCTTCTGGCACAGGAAGGCCGGAGGATTGCTGCAATATGAAAAGACGCAATACATTTCGCAAAGCCGATTGGCGACGCCAGCATCAAGCAGACGCTGGCGTCGATTCTGAAATAACGCCGCAGTGCAGAGAGATAACAAGCAGGGGGAGAGCAAATGAGGGGCAAAGACAGAAGCGCAGTAAGACGCGCCGCTGCTGCGCTGCTGCTGGCAGTATGCATAGCCGGCCTTTTTCCGGTGCATGCATCTGCCGCATATGATGCCAGCCAGCGGGAGACGATCCGCGTGGGCTTTTTTGCCATGGATGGCTATCATATGATGGATGCGGAGGGGAACCGCAGCGGGTACGGATATGAGTTTTTACAGCTGGCGGCCCGGTATCTGGATGTTGATTATGAATACGTCGGATATGAAAGCAGCTGGGAGGAAATGCAGCAGATGCTGGAAGCCGGCGAGATTGATCTGCTGACCCCTGCCAGAAAGACATCGGAGCTGGAGGGGAAATTTGAGTTTTCTCGTCCCATCGGCACCAGCAGCGCCATGCTGTCTGTCCGCAGCGACAACAGCCGCATTGCCATGCATGATTTTGCTACATACGACGGCATGCGTGTCGCACTTCTGAACGGCGGCACGCGCAACGACGATTTTGCGGCCTTTGCAGCGGAGAACGCGTTTACGTATCGGCCCATGTATTTTGACACAGTAGCGGAAATGAAGCAGGCGCTGCAGACCGGGACGGCAGATGCGATTGTCACCAGCTCCCTGCGGCAGACGCAGAACGAACGGGTCATCGAGAGCTTCAACAGCAGTGAGTTCTATGCCATTGTGAAAAAGGGCAATACTGCGCTGCTGGACAGGATCAACTATGCCATTGACCAGCTCAACGCAACGGAGGGCGACTGGGGCACCGAGCTGCATGACCGGATCTATGAGAGCTATAACAACCGGAATCTGACGTTTACCGAGGAAGAAACCGCAATTATCCGCGAATACAGCAGCCCGGAGGCGCCCTTGAAAGTTGTCTGCGATCCGACGCGCTATCCATATTCCTATGTGGAAAATGGCAAGGTCAAGGGAATCCTGCCGGACTATTTCCGGTCGCTTGCGGAATATACGGCAATTGCTTATGAATTTGTTCCGTGTGAGTCGAGAGAGGAATATCTGACGCACAGAAGCAATGGCACGGCAGATCTGTGCATTGACTATCGCCTCAATTCGCAGGGCAATTCAGAGGCGGCAAACAGCACCTTTACCTCGCCGTATCTGACGCTGCGGATGGCAATGGTTACGCGCACGGATTTTGATGGAGAGATCAAAGTTGTCTCAACGGTGGCGCAGTCGGCAGTGTTCGACGACGTATATGCCGAGGATGCCCAGAAGCTTGTCTGCAAAACGTACGACGAGGCGATGCAGGCCGTCCTGAAGGGGAAGGCAGACGCTACGTATATCTATTATTATACAGCGCAGGCGTTTGTGAACCGAGAACGAAGCGGTGCACTGGCCTGTACGCTGATTGAGGAAACAACCTACAATTTTCACATTGCAGTTGCACCGCAGGTCAACCATGCGCTGGCGGGAATTTTGACAAAGGCCATCTACGCGATGCCGGACAGCCTGATTGAGAGTATTTCAGGTGACTACACATCTTATCGGGCGAGAGATCTGACGGTTCTGATGCTGCTCAAGATGCATCCGTATATTTCAATTGGCCTTGGGGCCCTGTTTGTGGCAATTTTGCTTGTTCTTCTGATTGGCAGGATCCATGTCCAGAGAAAGTCCGCACGGATTGCCAACCAGAGAGCGGAGGAAATGGCGGCGCTGGCAGAGCAGGCCGATGCTGCGAACAAGGCCAAGAGTCTGTTTTTGGCCAATATGTCGCATGATATCCGCACGCCGCTTAACGGTATTGTGGGATTGCTGAAAATTGACGAGGCGCATTTTGACGATATGGCGCTGCTCCGGGCCAATCATGAGAAAATGATGATTTCGGCGGATCATCTGCTGTCGCTGATCAATGACGTGCTGCAGGTGAGCAAGCTGGAGAGCGGTGAGATGATCCTTACGCATGAGGTCATCAGCTTGGCTGAGCTGACGCGGGACATTGTGGCGATTATCATCGACAGAGCTGTGGACAATGGGATCGAGTGGAATTACGAAAAGGGAAAATCCGTGATTCCGCACGCATATGTCTATGGAAGTCCTTTGCATCTGCGGCAGATTTTCCTGAATATTTACGGGAACTGCATCAAATATAACCACCCCGGCGGCAAGATCACAACGATTGTGGATTCGCTGGGAGAGAAGGATGGCGTGTGCATCTACCGCTGGACAATCACCGATACCGGCGTTGGCATGAGCGAGGAATTTCTGAAGCGGATTTTTGAGCCCTTCGCGCAGGAGGAGAATGGTGCCCGCAGCGTCTATCAGGGAACGGGACTGGGAATGGCCATTGTCAAGAGCCTGGTAGAGAAGATGGACGGTACGATCACAATTACCAGCAAAAAGGGCGTGGGCTCAACCTTTGTGGTTGTGATTCCGTTTGAGATTGCGCAGCCGCCGGCAGAGCAGCCGGCGCAGCCTGCGATGGAGAATGTCAGCGTGCAGGGTATGCAGCTGCTGTTGGCCGAGGACAACGAGCTCAACGCGGAGATTGCGGAAATGCTGCTGCGCGACGCAGGCGTTACGGTGACAACGGTTTATGACGGTCGGCAGGCCGTGGAGCGGTTTGCCGGCAGCGCTGCCGGGACCTTTGACGCGATTTTGATGGATGTGATGATGCCGGAAATGGATGGCTTGGCTGCCACGCGGGCGATCCGGGCCATGGAGCGGCCCGATGCCAGGACGATCCCCATCATCGCGCTCACCGCGAACGCCTTTGACGAGGACGTGCGCAGCTGTTTGGCTGCCGGCATGAACGCCCATCTGGCAAAGCCGCTGGAGATCGAGCATGTCATTGCCACGATTGCGGCATGCTGCAGAAATCGGAACACGTAATTAGCCGCGTTGGTAACCGCTGATTAAATCGGCAAGAGTTATCGGCGAGAGATTTTGGTACAAATGAAAGTTTGAAAAATGCAGGAATACTGGATGTCTTTCAAGTTTTTCAAGCTGCACAGTTGGGGCAAAAGATCCGCCGATATGACAGGGCTCATATCGCCCCAACACACCTCACCGCATCTTAATTCTGATGGACGCGATGACGCCGGTGATGAACGGCTACGAGGCAACCAAGCAGATCCGCGCCTCCCGTCATCCGGAGGCACTGACGATCCCGATTGCCGCCATGACAGCCAACGCATTCGTCAAGGATGTGCCGGACGCTGGCATGAACGCACATATCGCCAAGCCCATCAGCATGGAGACGCTCAAGAGCACGCTGGCGTCGTGCATGAAGCGGTAATACATGGGAACGCACCTTGCTGCATAGAATGTGGAAAGGGGCAGGGGAATGCTGCAGACCGCAGCATTCCCCTTTTGACACATTTGACAAGTTGCGGGCGGTCGTGTAAACTGACAGCATCGGAACTGCGGTGCGGAGGGGAGGCAGCAGCATGCAGCAATTACAAAGAGCCATTGCAGAGTCCCAGCCGGTGGCGTCGGTGATCGTGTCGGTGGCGCTGATGCTCTTTGCAGGCTTTTTGATGACGCGGGTGACAAAGCAGCTGCGGCTGCCGAACGTCACGGCGTATATCCTTGCGGGAATCCTCATCGGACCGTACTGCCTGGATCTTGTGCCGCAGCGCATCATAGACGGCACAGATTTTCTGTCGGATATTGCGCTGGCGTTTATCGCGTTTTCCACCGGGGAGTTTTTTAAGCTTGCGGTTCTGAAGAAAAACGGCATGCGGGTCGTTGTTATTACCATTTTTGAGGCTGTGATGGCCTCTGTGTGCATTTTCCTTCTGACCTACTTTGTGCTGCGGCTGGAGCTGGCATTTTCCATTGTGCTGGCGGCGCTGGCCTCGGCGACTGCGCCCGCGTCCACGATGATGACCATCCGGCAGACGGGCGCGAAGGGCGATTTTGTTGATACGCTGCTGCAGGTTGTGGCGCTGGACGACGTGGTGGGGCTGGTGCTGTATTCCATTGCGATTTCCGTCGCGCTGGCGTCGCTGCAGGGCGGAAGCGCCGTTTCCCTGCAGACGGTTGTGCGGCCGGTGCTGTTAAATCTGGCGGCGTTGGCCCTGGGCGGCGTGTTCGGCGGGCTGATGAAGCTGCTGATGCCGCAGAAGCGCTCGAAGGACAATAAGCTGATTATCTCCATTGCGCTGTTGTTCGCGTTCTGCGGCGTGTGCGCGCTGCTGGATGTTTCGCCGCTGCTCGGGTGCATGGCCATGGGTACGGTGTATACCAATCTGGCGGAGGATGATAAGCTGTTCCGGCAGCTGGGCTATTTCAGCCCACCGATCCTGCTGCTGTTTTTTGTGCGGTCGGGCATGTCGTTCCAGCTTGACGCGTTGGTGTCCAGCGCCGGGGCAATGAACGGTGTGCCGCTGCTTGTCATCGGCGTGACGTATTTTCTGGTGCGCATGCTGGGCAAATATGCCGGTGCGTGGCTGGGCTGCTGGATGGTGAAAAAGCCGAAGGCGGTGCGCAATTACCTGGGTCTTGCGCTCATTCCGCAGGCAGGCGTCGCTATTGGATTGGCCGCGCTCGGCGCGCGGACGCTTGGCGGGACAATGGGCGGAGATCTGCAGACGATCATTCTGGCGTCAAGCGTGCTGTATGAGCTGCTTGGGCCGGGGTGCGCAAAGCTGGCGCTGTATTTGTCGGGATCGTATTCAACAAAGCTGGAGGATCTGACGGATGTGGCGCAGACGACGCAGACGGGCGAACAGAAGTCCGAGGTGCAGCTGCTCATTGAGCGCATTGAGAAGATCCAGACGCAGCTGCCAGAGCATCCGGACGCAATGAGCGAGGAGGAGGCCGCATTTACAGAGGCGGCGGAGGAGCAGCTGGCGCAGACACAGGCGCAGCGGCGGTATTTCTATCTGAGGAGGTAAGGAAAATGAAAACGGATGCAATTGCGCTGCTGCTCGGGCCATGGAGCGCGGAGCTGGGGGCCGGGGCTATTTTGCTGCGGCTGCTTGCGGCGATGGTGCTGTCGGCAATGGTGGGCTGTGAGCGGTCGAGCAAGCGGCATTCAGCCGGGCTGCGGACCTTCATTCTTGTCACGCTTGCAGGCACGGGAACGATGCTGATCGACCAGTTTTTGATTCTGCAGATGGGGATTGCCGTGCCGGCTTTGTCCGCGGCGGCAGTGATCGGGACGGCCATCATCAGCGCAAACTCCATTCTGTTCAGCTCCAAGAATCAGATCAAGGGGCTGACGACGTCGGTCGGGCTGTGGTGCTGCGGTGTGATTGGTCTGGCGCTTGGCGCGGGACTGTATGTGCTGGCGCTGGCGGTGTTTGCGGCGCTGGTGTGCAGCATGTCGGCGCTGCCGCTGCTGGAAAAGACGCTGAAGGACCGCTCAAACCATTTTGAGGTGCATCTGGAGCTCAAAAACAAGGGGGATCTGCCGGATTTTGTGTCCACGGTGCGTGCGCTTGGCATCCGGATCGATGATATTGAGTCGAATCCGGCGTATCTGAACTCCGGGCTGAGTGTGTTTACGGTCAGCTTTACGGTGGACAGCGCGGAGCTCAAGAAATATAAAAAGCATGCGGAGATTATTGAGGCGCTGCAGACGCTGGACTATGTATACTATATCGAGGAAATGAACTGAGGATCCGGTTTTTAGAAAAATAATTTAGTTATTTAAATTAGCACTTGACAACGGGCTGCCCAGCGGCTATAATAGCGCCAACAACGAAATACCAAGTAAACCGTTGAGAAAGAGTAGTATCCCTGCAGGTCTGCGGGCCTCAGAGAGCTGTGGATGGTGAGATCACAGCGGCGCGGCGCAGGGAGAATGGACTTTTGAGGGCAGCCCCAACGAAAGCAGCAGCTTTCCAGTAGGTGCTGACGGGTTCCCACCCGTTATCCATCGGGGTGCGTATGATGGTACGCATAAGCGAGCGGACGCGCAAGCGTCAAATTGGGTGGTATCGCAGGAGTGCAGCTCTTGTCCCATATATGGGATAAGGGGCTGTTTTTTTATATTTATATTTTATACTCCAAATTCGGTCGTTGGCAGCGGCCCCTCCATCCGCCACCCAGAATCAATTTACCGGCCAAGAGCCAAATGGAGGAAAACACCATGAAAAAGCAGAAAACCAGAATGCTTGTAATCGCAATGCTCGTCTTTACCATGCTGCTGGCGATGACAGCCTGCGCTGCCAAGCAGCAGGCCGCGACAGATACCGCAAGCAGCCAGCCGGAAGTGACTGAAAATGAAGCCACCATGCCGGAAGATGGAACGGTTATTGACGAGCAGTTCGGCCAGGAGCCGGAAACCGGAAAGACCTTTACCATCGGCATCTGCAACTATGTGGATGATGCTTCTCTCAACCAGATTGTGGAGAACATCCAGAACCGTCTGACCGAGATCGGCACGGAAAAGGGCGTGACGTTCGAGATTGACTATGATAACTGCAACGCAGACGCAACCGTGATGGAGCAGATCATTGCAAACTTCCAGAGCAACAACGTGGATCTGATGGTCGGCGTTGCAACGCCGGTCGCCATGCGGATGCAGACCGCCACAGAGGACAGCCAGACCCCGGTCGTGTTTGCGGCAGTTTCAGATCCCATCGGCGCGGGTCTTGTGGAATCGCTGGAGTCTCCGGGCAGCAACGTGACCGGCACGTCCGACTATCTGGACACCGCGTCCGTTATGAACCTCATTTTTGCGGCAAACCCCGATGCAGCGAAGATTGGCCTGCTGTATGACGCCGGCCAGGACTCCTCCACAGCAGCCATCGTACACGCAAGAGAGTATCTGCAGGCCAAGGGCATTGAGGTGGTTGAGCACACCGGCTCGACGGCAGACGAGGTCATGCTGGCGGCACAGGCCATGGTCGCAGATGGTGTGGACGCGATTTTCACCCCGACTGACAATTCCATCATGAAGGCAGAGCTTGCCATCTATGAGACGTTCATTGAAGCGGGCATCCCGCAGTACACCGGCGCAGACTCCTTTGCACTCAACGGCGCATTTCTCGGCTACGGTGTGGACTATGCAAACCTCGGCGTCGAGACCGCGGAGATGATTGCGGATATCCTGCTCAATGGCAAGAATCCGGCTGAAACACCGGTCCTGACGTTCGACAACGGTACGGCAACCATCAACACCGAGACCTGCGAGGCGCTGGGCTTCGACTTTGATACAATTTCCAAGGCATTTGAGCCCTACTGCACGAAGATCAACACCCTGATTACGGCAGAGAGCTTCTCCTGAGCCGGAGAGAGCCGGCAGTCCATTTGATACACAGCCCCAAAGCTCCCACTGCGGGAGCTTTGGGCGCATAAAACAGAAAGAGGAATTATCATGGGTTTATCCAATGTGCTGGGCCTTGTTCAGACAGCGCTGGAGCTGGGGCTGATCTGCTCGCTGACGGTGTTGGCGTTATATCTGAGCTATACAATGCTGAATGTGTGCGACCTGTCGACGGACGGCTGCTTTACGCTGGGGGCGGTGGTCGGCGCGGTGACGGCAATGAACGCTCATCCCGTGCTTGCCATATTTGCCGCAATGGCGGCGGGGCTGTGTTCGGGACTGATTGTGTCGGTACTGCAGACAAAAATGGGCGTAAACAGCCTGCTTGCCGGCATTATTGTCAATACGGCGCTGTATTCCATCAATATTGCCATTATGGACGGCGCGTCGCTGCTTAGCATGAACAAGACCGAGACGGTGTTTTCCATGATGAAAGCTGCGCTGGCCAGCACGCCGCTGGCCGGACAGTATAAGCTCATAACGGCGCTTGCGGCAGTCGGTATTGTTGTTGCGTTTCTGACGTTCTTCCTGCGCACGCGGCTGGGGCTTGCCATCCGGGCAACCGGCAACAACCCCGATATGGTGCGCTCGTCGTCCATTAATCCGGTCATGACGACCACCATCGGACTGTGCATTGCGGCGAGCTTCACGGCGCTGTCCGGATGCCTGCTGGCGCAGTACCAGAAGGCGGCGGATATCAACATCGGACAGGGCATGGTGACCATTGCGCTGGCGTCGCTGCTCATTGGCGGCACGATTCTGGGCAGGGGCGGCATGTTCCTGCGTGCGGTCGGCGCGGTGCTGGGTGCGGTCATTTTCCGGCTGGTGTATACGGTCGCGCTGCGCTTTGATATGCCGGCGTTCATGCTGAAGCTTGTGTCATCGGTGATCGTTGTGCTGGCAATTTCCATCCCATATCTCAAGAAGCAGTGGCCGACGATCCGCCGCCGGCTCGGCCGGAAGGGAGGCGTGCGGTAATGCTGGAGCTCAGAAAGATATCCAAGACGTTCAACCCCGGCACGGTCAATGAAAAGTGTGCGCTGCGGGAGCTGTCGCTCAGCGTGCCGGATGGGGACTTTATTACAATCATCGGCGCCAACGGCGCGGGAAAATCCACGCTGTTCAACGCCATCAGCGGCAGCTTTCTGGCCGACAGCGGCACCATTGAGCTGGCGGGGAAGGATATCACCTTCCAGCCGGAGCATGTGCGGGCCAGGCAGATCGGCAGACTGTTCCAGGATCCGATGCGCGGCAGCGCGCCGGGCATGACCATCGAGGAAAATCTGGCGCTGGCCGCCGGGCGCGGCGGCTGGCTGTCGCACGTGACGAAGCAGGACCGGGAACTGTTCTGCGAGCAGCTGAAAATGCTGGATATGGGCCTGGAGGACCGGCTGCGTCAGCCGGTAGGACTGCTTTCCGGCGGCCAGCGCCAGGCGCTGACACTGATGATGGCGACCATAGCCAAGCCGAAGCTGCTGCTTCTGGATGAGCACACGGCGGCGCTCGATCCGGGCGCGGCGGAGAAGGTGCTGGCGCTGACAACGCGCATTGCGAAGGAAAACAGCCTGACGTGCCTGATGGTGACGCACAATATGCGCTCGGCGCTGGCGCTGGGCAACCGGACACTGATGATGGACCGCGGCGGCATTGTGCTGGATGTCAGCGGAGACGAGCGCGCGCATATGGACGTGCAGGATCTTCTGGAGCGGTTCAAGGCGGGCGTCGGGCAGACGCTCGATAACGACAGGATGCTGCTGTCGTGACAAAAAATTGCAGAAAGCGACAGGGGCTGTGGGTGTGTGGACATTCGCAGCCCCTGCTTTTTGCAAGTGGACGGCCAAAGCGGAAAAATCCTCTTGTCAGAATGCGGATGCGGGTGCTATACTGAAAATAAAGAAAGAAAAAGGAAGGAAAATAGCGATGAAAAAGAACCTTCTCCGGCGGCTTCTGGCAATCGCCCTGTGCGTGAGCATCCTTTTGCTTGCAGCACTGACGGCAGGGGCAGATTTTGGCGACTATTCGGGTGATTCCGACTATGGAGATTCCGGATGGAGCAGCTCAGATTCGGATTGGAGCAGCTCGGACTCGGACTGGGATACGGACAGCGGCAGCTCCGAGGGCGTGTCTGGCATGAGCGTTACCTGGGTCATTGTGGGGATTCTGGCAGTTGCGTTTATCTGGGCCAATATTGATGATAAAAAGAAGAAAAAGAAGGGAAAGACCGGCGGATCTGCAGCGGCGAAGCGGAAGCTGCGTCCGATGGAGGAATATCGGAAGCTCGATGAAGCCTTTGAAGAAAGCGAGCTGACAGCGAAGCTGTCGAACTGGTATGTCCAGATGCAGCAGTGCTGGCAGGCGAAGGATATCACGCCGATCCGGCCGTACTGCACGGATCCGTTCTACACGCAGATGGAGAACCAGCTCAGGCGCAAGATCCAGGCGCATCAGACCAACTATGTTGAGCGGATTGCGGTGCTTGGCGTGGAGCTGCGCGGCTTCTGCCAGGAGAGCGGCAACGATGTGATTGTGGCACGGCTCAACACGCGGATTGTGGACTACACGCTCGACGACGAGACGGGCAAGCTCGTGTCCGGCGACCGCAAGAAGGAAAAGTTCATGACGTACGAATGGGATCTCGTCCGGCCGAGTGGACAAAAGAGCGGCGCGGCCAAGGACATTCAGACGGTCAACTGCCCGAACTGCGGCGCGCCTGTGGAGATCAATGCAAGCGCCAAGTGCCCGTATTGCGGCAGCGTGATTACGCTGGAGGAGCATGGCTTTGCCCTGAATGCAATCCGCGCGGTTGCACAGGAGACACGCGGATAACAAAACTGTGTGAAATTGACGAAAACCGGTATGCATTGCATACCGGTTTTCTGCATCTGTCTGGCTTGACAAATACCCATCTGTTACGTATAATTCAATTTATTAAAGAAACAGCAAGTTAAAGTGATAATTCAATAAAATGCATGGGAGAGGTGACTGCGATGACAAAATGGCGGACAGAGGATACGGACGCGTTCTTCCGGTCGATATTGAGCCTGAAAACGCTCGAGGAATGCTATGACTATTTTGGTGATGTCTGCACGGCGACGGAGGTGCGCGAAATGTCCAAGCGGCTGAAGGTAGCGCGGCTTCTGCGTGAGGGCATGAGCTATAACGCGGTCAATCAGATGACGGGCGTATCGACAGCGACAATCAGCCGGGTAAGCAGCTGCCTGACCTATGGGAATCAGGGCTATGATCTTGTACTGGAACGGATGGGAGAGAAGCGGGATGATCGACAGGACACTTCTGAAGCGTGAGGAGGCAGCGGTTTTTTCGCTGCGTGCGCTTTACCGGAACTATGGATACGTCACGTATCGGATGAGCAAGTTTGAGGAATATGAGTTTTACCTGCGCAACAAGGAGTTCCTTGTCAGTGACCGCATTATTACCTTCCAGGATACCGACGGTAAGCTGATGGCGCTCAAGCCGGACGTGACGCTGTCCATTGTGAAAAATGGGAAGGATCAGCCGGGCTGCGTACAGCGATACTGTTATAACGAGAATGTCTATCGGGCGTCGGGCAGCGCGCAGCCGTTCCGGGAAATTCTGCAGACAGGGCTGGAATGTGTGGGCGATTTGGACCTGTATGATATTTATGAGGTTGTGTCGCTGGCGGCGCAGAGTCTGGCGTGCATCCGGGAGGATTTTGTGCTGGATGTGGCGCACCTGGATATCCTGCGCGCCATTCTGGGGGAGACGGGCGGCGACGAAGCGTTCTGCAGGCAGGCTGCGCGCTGTATCGCAGAAAAAAATGCGCACGACCTGCAGGCACTGTGCTGGCAGGCAGGCATCCCGGAGCCGGCGGCGCAGAAGCTGGCAGACTTTATGGAGATACACGGCGAAATGGCAGCTGTGCTGGCGCAGCTTGCGCCGCTGTGCACGACGCAGGAGGAGCGCGCGGCGCTGGGAGAGCTGCATACACTTGCGGCAATGCTGCAGGGGACAGCATACACGGAGCGTATACGGTTTGATTTTTCCATTGTGAACGATATGAATTATTATAACGGCGTTGTTTTCAAGGGCTTTCTGAACGGGGTCAGCCGGGGCGTGCTGGCCGGCGGCCAGTATGACAAGCTGATGCGGCGGCTGGGACGCAGGGCGCGAGCCATCGGATTTGCGCTGTATCTGGATCTTCTCGATGAGCTGGAGGCGCAGGAGAATGAAAATGACGTGGATGTGCTGCTGCTCTATGACGAGAGCATTCCGCCGGAGACTGTGGCGGCAAAGGCCGCCGCGCTGCAGGCAGAGGGACGGCGCGTGAGCGCGCAGCGCGCTGTGCCGGAGCGGCTGCGCTATGGCGCGGTGCTGGATCTGCGGAAGGAGGCGGCAACATGCTGAATATTGCGCTGCCGAAGGGGCGGCTTGGCGAAAAGGTCTACGCGATGTTTGAGGCATCGGGGTATGCGTGCCCGTCCATCCGGGAGAACAACCGCAGGCTGATTTTTGAAAATGCGGAAACTGGAGTCCGGTACTTCTGGGTCAAGCCATCCGATGTGGCAATCTATGTGGAGCGCGGCGCCGCGGATATTGGCGTGGCAGGGAAGGATATCCTGCTGGAATACAGGCCGGAGGTCTATGAGCTGCTGGATCTGCAGCTGGGCGTGTGCCGGATGGCCGTGGCCGGGAAAAAGGACTTTTATGACAGCGGGCGGCGGACGCTGCGCGTGGCGACGAAATTTCCGAATATCGCGCGGCAGTATTATGCCGGCCTTGGGCGGGAGATTGATATCATCAAGCTCAATGGCTCCATTGAGCTGGCGCCGATCCTTGGGCTGTCGGATGTGATTGTGGACATTGTGGAGACGGGTACAACGCTGAAGGAAAATAATCTGGCGGTACTGGAGACGGTGCTGCCGATCAGCGCGCGTCTGATTGCCAATATTTCCGCGTATAAGTTCAAAACAGCGGAAATGGAGCAGCTGACCAATCAAATGAAAGCGCAGGTGGAGAAGAAATGATCCGGATCCTGAATTATGGGGAGGTTCCCAACCGGGAGCTGTTTGCTCGCAGGGATATTGTGTCGGATGTGGCGGATATTGTATCCGGAATTATTCGGGATGTTGCCGAGCACGGGGATGCGGCGCTGCGGGCGTATGAAAAAAAGCTCGACAAGGCGGAGCTGGACTCGCTGGAGGTGACGCAGCAGGAGCTGGACACGGCGGAAGCGTCTGTCGCCCCGGAGTTTCTGCAGATTCTGCAGGAGGCGGCGGCCAACATCCGCAGCTACCATGAAAAGCAGCGGCGGACAAATTATATCATCAACGACCGTGCGGGCGTCGTGATGGGGCAGAAGATTCTGCCGATTGAGAATGTGGGCATCTATGTGCCAGGCGGAACGGCGGCGTATCCGTCGACGGTACTGATGGATGCGATTCCGGCGAAGATTGCCGGATGCGGGCAGATCATCATGGTCACGCCGCCGGCCGCCGATGGAAGCGTCAATCCGGTGATTCTGGCAGCGGCGAGAATTGCGGGCGTGGACCGGATCTTCAAGCTCGGCGGCGCGCAGGCAATTGCCGCGCTGGCCTACGGCACAGAGTCGGTGCCGAAGGCGGATAAGATTGTCGGGCCGGGCAACGCGTTTGTGGCCGAGGCCAAGAAGCAGGTGTTTGGCCGGGTGGCCATCGATATGGTGGCGG
This sequence comes from uncultured Oscillospiraceae bacterium, assembly GCA_934636305.1. Taxonomy (GTDB): domain Bacteria; phylum Bacillota; class Clostridia; order Oscillospirales; family Oscillospiraceae; genus CAG-170. Next base: position 6,844 of record CAKUAM010000032.1, on the reverse strand, counting down.
GGCCGAGCGAGATTCTGGTGGTGGCGGATGCGACATGCAATCCGGTGTTTGTGGCGGCGGATATGCTGTCGCAGGCGGAGCACGATAAGCTGGCCACCGCGGTGCTGGTGACGGACAGCCGCGCATTTGCCGAGAAGGTCTGCGCAGAGCTGGAGCGGCAGATTCCGCTGCTGCCGCGCGCAGCAATTGCACGCGCGTCCATCGATGCCTGCGGGAAGATCATTGTGGCGGAGAATGATCTGCACAAGGCCATCGAGATTGCCAATGAGCTGGCGCCGGAGCACCTGGAGCTTTGTGTGGACAATCCGTTTGATTATCTCGATGAGATCCGGCATGCAGGCTCCATCTTTTTAGGAAAGAATTGCCCGGAGGCGCTGGGGGATTATTTTGCAGGCCCAAACCACACGCTGCCAACATGCGGCACGGCGCGGTTTTCCTCGGCACTGTCCGTGGATGATTTTGTGAAGAAGTCACAGTTTACGTACTACACGCCGCAGGCACTGCAGGAGGTAGCGGGGAAAATTGCCCGCTTTGCGCGGCAGGAGGGGCTGGAGGCCCATGCACGCAGCGTGACGGTCCGATTTGAGGAGGATGCCACATGAGCCGGTTTTTCAGTCAGAAATACGCTGCGCTGCAGCCCTATACGCCGGGGGAGCAGCCGAAGGATGCGCAGTATATCAAATTAAATACCAATGAATCGCCGTTTCCGCCGGCACCGGCGGTAGCGGAGGCAGCCCGGCTGGAGGCGCCGCTGCTGCGGCTGTATTCCGATCCGGATTCTGCAGAGCTGACAGGGAAAACAGCAGATCTGTATGGCCTGCGGCCGGAGCAGGTGCTTATGACAAATGGTTCGGATGAGGCGCTGAACTTTGCGTTTATGGCGTTTGCGGATGCAGCGCACCCGCTGGCGTTCGCGGATATCACCTATGGCTTTTATCCGGTATTTGCCGAGCTCAATCACATTGCGTATACGCAGGTTCCGCTGAAGGCGGATTTTACGCTGGATACAGAAGCGTTTTTCGGGATCGGGAAAACAATTGTCTTGGCAAACCCGAATGCGCCGACTGGCCTGCCGGTGGCGCTGGAAGATATTGAGCGGATGCTGCAGACCAATCCGGACAATGTGGTAATTGTGGATGAGGCGTATGTGGATTTTGGCGCGCAGAGTGCCGTCGGCCTGATTGACCGGTATGAAAATCTGCTGGTGACGCAGACGTTTTCCAAGTCGCGTTCGCTGGCGGGGGTGCGGCTGGGCTTTGCGATGGGCAATGCGGCGCTTATTGCAGATCTTAACACCATCAAATATTCGACCAATCCCTACAACGTCAGCCGGATGGCCTCCGCGGTGGGCTGCACGGTTCTCGATGAGAACGAATATTACATGGAGCACTGCCGGATCATTGCGGAAAACCGCGAATGGACAACGCAGCAGCTGCGGCAGCTCGGGTTTACGGTGCTTGATTCCAAAGCGAATTTTGTGTTTGCAGGCACAAAAAAGATTGCAGGGCTGGCGCTGTATCAGGAGCTGAAAAAGCGCGGGATCCTGATCCGGCACTTTGAAAAGCCGCGGATCTGCGATTTCAACCGAATTACGATCGGAACCATGACGCAGATGCAGAGCCTGATTGACACAATCCGGGCAATTCTGGAGGAGAGACAATGAGAACGGCTGAAATTACCCGCGTGACGGCAGAGACGGATATCCGTCTGACGCTCACGCTGGATGGAACGGGAAAAAGCGAGATCGACACCGGCTGCGGGTTTCTCAATCATATGCTGACGCTCTTTGCGCGGCACGGCCGGTTCGACTTGTGCGTGCGGTGCAAGGGCGATACGGATGTGGACGATCACCACACAACGGAGGATATCGGCATTGCGCTGGGACAGGCGTTTTACAGAGCACTAGGCGACAAGCGCGGAATCTGCCGGTACGCGGATCGGACGCTGCCGATGGATGAGGCGCTGATTCTGAGCGCGGTGGATATCTCCGGGCGCGGCGGCGCGTATCTGGAGCTGCCGATGCCGACACAGAAGGTCGGCACGTTTGACACAGAACTGTGCGCAGAATTCTGGATTGCATTTGCGCGCGACGCGGGCCTGACGCTGCATATCCGTGAGCTGGCGGGGAGCAATTCCCACCATATCATTGAGGGAACCTTCAAGGCTGTGGCGCGAAGCCTGCGTGCGGCTGTGGCAATTGATCCGGCGTGCGCCGGGGAGATTCCGTCGACCAAAGGAGTGCTGGCATGATTGCAGTCGTGGATTACGGCGTGGGAAATCTGTTTTCCCTGTGCTCGTCGCTGGAGAGAATTGGCGCAAAAGCCGTTGTGAGCGGAGACGCGTCCGTATTGGAGACGGCGGATAAGCTGATTCTGCCCGGCGTAGGCGCGTTTGCCGACGCGGCAGAGAAGCTCCGCACAAGCGGGCTGGATCGTGTGGTGCTGGCGGCGGCAGACAGCGGGAAGGACGTGCTGGGGATTTGCCTTGGCATGCAGCTGCTGTTTGAGCGGAGCTATGAGTTTGGAGAGCATGCGGGGCTGGGGCTGCTGCAGGGCAGCGTGGTCGCCATGCAGGGGACAATCCCGGCAGAGCTCAAGATTCCGCACATCGGCTGGAACGCGCTGCATCAGAAGCGGCAGCACCCGCTGCTGCAGAATACAAAGGAGGGCGATTGCGTTTACTTCGTGCATTCGTTCTATGCATCAGATTGTGAGCAGAGCGTCATTGCAACGACAGAATATGGCCGGGAGCTGACGGCGGCTGTGGCCAGAGAAAATGTGATGGGGTGCCAGTTCCACCCGGAAAAAAGCGGAAGCGTAGGACTGGGGATTCTGCGCGCTTTTTGCGGAGAGGGGGAAACCGTATGATTATTCTGCCGGCAATCGATCTGTATGAGGGGAAGGCGGTCCGCCTCTATAAAGGCGACTACGCGCAGATGACGGTATATTCGGACGATCCCACAGCATTGGCAAGGAAGTTTGCCGAGGCAGGCGCGGCGCAGATGCATATGGTGGATCTGGAGGGTGCAAAAAACGGAACGACGCCGAATCTGGAGCTCGTGGAAAGGTGCGTGCGGGAAAGCGGATTGCTTGTGGAAGTCGGCGGCGGCATCCGGGATATGCAGACCGTGGAGCGGTATCTGGCATGCGGCGTGGGACGCGTGATTCTGGGAACCGCAGCTGCAGAGGAGCCAGAGCTTCTGGCACAGGCGGTGCAGCGCTGGGGAGAAAAAATTGCAGTCGGTGCGGACGTGAAGGACGGCCGCATTGCGGTGAAGGGCTGGATGGAGCAGTCAGCGTGGACGCTGGAGGCTTTTTTGCAGCGAATGGAGACAATTGGCGTCCGGACGGTTATCTGTACGGATATTTCACGCGACGGGGCCATGCGCGGGAGCAATCTGGAGCTGTACCGCACGCTGGCAGAACGGTTTTCCCTGCAGCTGATTGCGTCGGGCGGCGTGTCGTCCATGGAGGATATCCGCGCACTGCGGCAGATGGGGCTGTACGGTGCGATTGTCGGAAAGGCCTATTACACGGGTGCAATCGACCTGCGCAAAGCAATTGAGGTGGCAAAATGATTACAAAACGGATCATCCCCTGTCTGGATGTCAGGGACGGCCGTGTGGTCAAGGGAAAGAACTTCCAGGGGCTGCAGGACGTCAGCTCCCCGGTGGAGCTGGGACAATATTATTCGGATTCCGGCGCAGATGAGCTGGTATTCTATGATATTACAGCCTCCAGCGAGGGACGCGCCCTGTTCACGGATATCCTGCGTGAGGTGGCGCGGACGATCTTTATTCCGCTGACCGTTGGCGGCGGGATCAATGGGCTGGCGGATTTTGACCGTGTGCTCAAATGCGGGGCAGATAAGGTCAGCGTCAATTCCGGCGCGATCCGGGACCCGTCGATCATCCGGGCAGCGGCGGAGAAATACGGCAGCCAGTGTGTGGTGCTGTCGGCAGATATCAAGCGCGTGGACGGCAGGTACTGCGTGTTTGCCAAGGGCGGGCGTGAGGATACCGGTATGGAGGCAATCGCATGGATCAGACGCTGCGTGGAGCTTGGGGCCGGGGAGGTCGTGGTGAACTCCATTGACACCGACGGCGTGAAGCAGGGCTTTGATCTGCCGCTTCTGCAGGCGGTATGCGATGCAGTGCACGTTCCGGTGATTGCGTCGGGCGGCGCCGGCTGCGTACAGGACTTTATAGATCTGTTCCAGAAGGTTCCGGCGGTGGACGCCGGGCTGGCCGCCTCGGTATTCCACTTCGGCGAGATTGAAATTCCGGCGCTCAAGCGGGCGCTGCAGCAGGAAAAGATAACAGTGAGGGTATGACGATGATTGATCTGGATACGCTGAAATTTGATGAAAAGGGTCTGATCCCGGCCATTGTGGTGGATGCAGGTACAAAGCAGGTGCTGACGCTTGCGTATATGAACCGCGAGAGCCTGCAGATTTCCATGGAGAAGGGGCTCACGTGCTTTTTCAGCCGCTCCCGGCAGCAGCTGTGGCTCAAGGGGGAGACAAGCGGGAACTATCAGCACATTGTGTCCATCACCGCGGATTGCGACCGCGACGCGCTGGTGGTGATGGTGGAAAAGGACGGCCCGGCCTGCCATACGGGGGCGGAATCGTGCTTTTTTGAGCCGGTGTATCAGTCCGCGGAGCGGCAGGAATTCAGCCTGCAGGGGTTGTATGCGCTGCTGGAGGGGCGAAAGAGGGACCGCCCGGCGGGCTCGTATACGACCTATCTGTTTGACAAGGGAATTGACAAGATCCTGAAAAAGGTCGGCGAGGAATGCACGGAGGTCATTATCGCCGGTAAGGCGGACGACAAAAAGGAGACAATCTATGAGCTGGCGGATCTTGCCTATCATGCGATGGTGCTGATGGTGCAGATGGGGATCACGGTGGAGGATGTGCATCGGGAGCTGGCCTCGCGGCATGTGATTGACCATAAGGTCAAGCAGGAAAAGATGACTTAAACATAACAGCCCCGTGCGCGGTTTGCACACGGGGCTGTTATGTAAGAAAGATGGTGTTTGGCGCTGGAAGTACATCATTATGCCTCCGGCGGCCTTATTTTTTCCGCCTTGCCGGAAAAGATAGGGGAGAAAAGGGGCGCTTTGGAGAACGTTTGGTGCTTACCGCCTCTGAATTTAGGCGAGAAACAAATTTGCTGGCACGCATATCGCTCCAAGTCACCCTACTGAATCTTACTACGCGCCGCCCGTCATATCGGAATCAGATCTAACAGCAGTTGCAGTTTCATAGGTGCAGAAAATCCGTACTGCCAACAAAATTTGTCAGGCAGTACGGATTTGCATTGGACTTTCAGGCAGCGCGGGGAAGATCCAAGAAAACCGAAGGCGCAGCCAAACCGCAAACCAGTGAAGCAATTGCGGTTTGGAAAGGAAGAAGCGGCTACAGAGGATCAGAGACGTCGTTTACGGCGGCTTGTTCTGACATGGCCGCTTCTGGCGCAGAGGCGAGAAAGAACGTATGCCCCGTTTTATCTGCATAAATAAAACCAGCCGCGCGGCAAACAGGCAGTTTGCTGCGCGGCAGACAGTTTATGATCCGATATGCAGGATGGTTGTCGCAAATGTGAAATAGACCAGCAGAGACAGGAAGTCAACAATGGTCGTGATGATTGGCGAAGCCATAACAGCCGGGTCAAAGCCAAGTTTTTTTGCAAGCAGCGGCAGCGTCGAGCCGACGATTTTTGCCAGGCAGACAGTTACAGCCATCGTGATACACACGACGAACGCAACCATATAGCTGACGCTCGCGGTTTTAAGAAGCAGCATATCCACAACGACGATCTTTGCAAAGCAGGCGACAGCCAGGCAGACGCCGCAGAGCACGGATACGCGGATCTCCTTCCAGACGACCTTGCCAAGATCTCTGAACTCGATTTCATTCAGGCTGATGCCGCGGATGATCGAGACGCAGGCCTGCGAGCCGGAATTACCGCCGGTATCCATCAGCATGGGGATGAATGCGGTCAGGCAGGGCAGCACAGCCAGGGAGTCCTCAAATTTTGTAATGACAATACCGGTCAGCGTGGCGGATACCATGAGCAGCAGCAGCCAAGGGATGCGGTTCTTCCAAATTTCAAACGGCGTTGACCGCATGTACGGATGCTCAGACGGCAGCATGGCGGCCATCTTTTCCATGTCCTCGGTTGTCTCGTCCTCCATGACGTCCATGGCGTCATCGAACGTTACGATACCGACCAACCGGTTCTCCGTGTCGACGACCGGCAGGGCGAGAAAGTTATACTTGCTGAACATCTGCGCGACTTGCTCTTTATCATCGAGCGTGCCGACGGTGATGACGTGCTCCTGCATGATGGACTCGATGGTGGCATCGTCATCCTCACACAAAAGAAGATCCTTGACCGAGGTCAAGCCGACGAGCTTGTGACCGCGCGTCACATAACAGGTGTAGATTGTCTCCTTGTCGATGCCCGTGCGGCGGATGCGGAGAATGGCCTCCTCAACCGTCATATTGGGCCGCAGAGAGACATATTCGGTGGTCATGATCGAGCCGGCGGAATCCTCCGGGTAGCGCAGAATTTCATTGATCTGCTTGCGCATATCCGGCTCGGCCTGCGATAAAATACGCTGCACGACGTTTGCAGGCATCTCCTCTACAATGTCGACAGCATCGTCCACGTAGAGCTCGTCGATGACCTCCTTCAGCTCGGAATCCGAAAAGCCGCGGATAAGCAGCTCCTGCGCCTCCGGCTCCATCTCGACAAACGATTCGGCGGCCAGCTCCTTCGGCAGAAGCCGGAACAGAAGCGGCAGGCGCGCCTGATCGAGATCGTCAAAAATGGCGG
>CAKUAM010000031.1 GCA_934636305.1 uncultured Oscillospiraceae bacterium | reverse complement strand
GTTGGAATACAGAGCAGCAGGGGAAGAGTGAAGGGGGCAAAGAGCCCCCTTCGCGTTCAATCAATCAGTTTTCCGAACTTTTTCAAAGTTCGGAAAACTGTCTCAGCGGGGCGAAAATACTTTTTCGACACGCTGAGAAACCGTCCGGAACCCAGGTTCCGGACGGTTTTGTGCTTTTACAAAAGTCCCTGCAGCAGAATTATCAGAATCAGGACCGGCAGCACCCACTGGAAATAAATTTTCAGCTTAGGCGACAGCTTCAGTCCCGTGCCGCAGTTGACCTCCGCCAGATACTTGTCGAAGCCCCAGCCCCACTTGGACACGCAGAACAGCAGATACACAAGCGAGCCGCACGGCAGCAGCAGATTGCTGACAATGAAATCCTCACTGTCAAGCACGTCGCGCGCACCGATGATATGCAGATTGGACCAGATATTATAGCCGAACACGCACGGCAGACTGAGCACCAGCAGTAAAATACCGTTGATGACCGACGCCTTTTTCCGGCTCCAGCCAAAGGTATCCATGCAGATGGCAAGAATATTCTCAAAGACGGCCAGTACCGTGGACACGCTGGCAAAGACCATGAACAGGAAGAACAGCGCCCCCCAGAAGCGCCCGCCGGCCATATTCACAAATACGTTGGGCAGCGTCTGGAAAATGAGCGACGGTCCCTGTCCCGTCTCGATCCCAAACGAGAAGCAGGCCGGGAAAATGATCGTGCCGGCCATGAGCGCGACAAAGGTGTCAAGCGCGCAGATGTGGATAGCCTCGCCGGTCAGCGTCTGCTTGTCCGACATATAGCTTCCAAAGATTTCCATTGCAGCGATGCCGAGGCTAAGCGTGAAGAACGCCTGGTTCATGGCAGCTGTGATGATGGAGCCGAGGCCATTTTCCCGGATAGAATCCAGCGACGGCAGCAGATAGAACTTCATGCCCTCTGCTGCACCCGGCAGCGTCAGAGAGTGCACCGCCAGCACCACAATGAGCGCCAGAAGCGCCAGCATCATGACCTTGCTGACACGCTCCAGCCCATCCTGCAGGCCAAACGAGCAGACAAGGAAGCCCACAATGACCACCAGCTCCGTCCAGATGGTCATCTGCACCGGGTTGGAGAGCATATTCAGAAACTCTCCGCTGACAGACTCGGTATCCATCCCGGCATGGAAGCTGCCGGTCAGAAATTTGCCGAAATAATTTGCCATCCAGCCGGTCACGGTCGTGTAGTACATCATCAGCATAAAGCAGCCAAGCAGGCAGAACCAGCCGTGAATGTGCCACTTCTGTCCGGGCTTTTCCAGCGCTTTATACGCCAGCACCGCGCTCTTTTTCCCCGCGCGGCCAACCGCCAGCTCCATCGTCAGAACCGGGACGCCCATCACGAGCAGGCAAAGCAGATAAATGAGAACAAAGAAGCCGCCGCCATTCTGGCCGGTGACATACGGAAAGCGCCAGACATTGCCGATGCCGATGGCGCACCCGGCGCTGACGAGCAGAAAGCCCAGCCGGGAACGAAAGGATTCACGCTGCATAAATCATACCCATTCCTTCACTCTTTTTCTATAGCATATCGTATTATACTGGATATGTATACACTTTTCAAGCGCAGATTTGCATCATTTCCCCTCACACAGAAAAGCCCGGGAAGAGCGATAGAATAAGAAGCTTTGATTCTGACGATGTCTGAGGGGAAATCGGAATCCCCCGGGCTCCAAACCGCAAACCAGCGAAGCGTTTGCGGTTTGGAAAGGAAGAAGCGGGCGCATAGGATTAGAGACATCGCTTGCGGTGGCTCGCTCCGTCGTGACCGTTTCTGACGCGCCATACTTTCTTTCTCGGAGTGGCGAGAAAGAAAGTATGAGCCGTTTACTGCCTGCAATTTTTTATGCTGTATTTGACATCCATCCCGGCTGGCGATATGATAAAGAACATAATTTTTATTTGCCGCGCAGGTCTGCGCGGAAACTTTCTCATAAACGGAGAACCACTATGCCAGTTGATTTCACAAAAGAAATGAAACGAGACTACACGATTCTGGCCCCGGATATCTTCCCCACGCACATGGAGCTGCTGGTAGAGGTATTCCGGCTGTATGGCTACCGCGTGGAGGTCCTTCATGACGAGGGCCCAGCCGTAATCGGCGCGGGTCTCAAATACCTGCACAACGACATGTGCTACCCTGCAACCTGCGCCGTCGGTCAGCAGCTTTACGCGCTGACCAGTGGAAAATACGATCCACACAAGGTTGCGCTCATTCAGTTCCAGACAGGCGGTGGCTGCCGCGCATCCAACTATATTTTCCTGCTGCGCAAGGCGCTGCACAACATGAACATGGATTATGTGCCTGTCATCTCCCTGAGCTTCGGCGGATACGAGCATTACAGCGGCTTCAAGATCACGCCGAAAATGCTGTTTACGGGGCTCCGCAGCCTCATTTACGGTGATATGCTGCTGCTTCTTAAAAATCAGTGTCTGCCGTATGAGGCGCACACCGGCGACACAATGGCCGTTGTTCATCAATGGATTGCGGAGCTGACCGAGCAGTTTCGGCGCGGTCAGGGCCTGTCGGCCAGGGATATGCAGCGCAATCTTTCCGCAATGGCAAAGGATTTTCACGAAATTGGGCGCGTGCCGCGCAGCTGCACCAAGGTCGGCATCGTCGGCGAAATCTACGTCAAATACTCCTCATTCGGCAACAACGGGTTGGAGCAGTTCCTGCTCTCACAGGGCTGCGAGTACATGGTGCCGGGCGTATTGGGCTTTTTCCAGTATTGCTTTGCCAACATTGAAATGGACCACAGCTACTACGGCGGCAGCCTTGTGAAGCTTCTTGTCGGGCGCAAGGCAGAGAAAATCGCGGCAAGCTGGGAGGATTGGCTCATCGAAGCGTTGAAGCCCTATCCGGAGTTTGTTCCGCCGGTCAGCTTTGAAAAGGTCAAGGAGCTGGCAGACCGGGTCATCGACCGCGGCGTCAAGATGGGCGAGGGATGGCTGCTGCCCGGCGAGGCAGCAGAAATGATCGAAAAGGGCTACACCAACATCATCTGCGCGCAGCCGTTCGGCTGTCTGCCGAACCACATTGTCGGCAAGGGCACGATCCGCCGTCTGCGTGAGCTCTATCCGGATGCAAACATTTTCCCCGTAGACTACGACTCCGGCGCATCGAAGGTGAATCAGGAAAACCGCATCAAGCTGATGCTGGCGATGGCAAAGGAGGCAGACCATGAAACAGTTCGGGCTTGATATCGGCTCCACCACGCTCAAATACGTCCTGCTGGATGAGCGGAACCGGCTGTTAGACAGCCGCTACGCGCGGCATGGCGCAAAAATCGGTGAAAAGCTGGGTGAGATTCTTCAGCGGTTTGAACAGGAATTTCCCGGCGAACAGGTGCTGCTCACCATTTCCGGCTCAGCGGGCCTTGGTCTGTCTGAGGCGCTGGAGCTGCCGTTTGTACAGGAGGTCTTTGCGGAAAAGCTGGCCGCTGAACGCTTCTGCCCCGGCACTGACGTGGTCATTGAGCTGGGCGGCGAGGACGCAAAAATTCTGTTTTTAACCGGCGGCTTTGAAATGCGCATGAACGGCACGTGCGCCGGCGGCACAGGGGCATTCATTGACCAGATGGCATCACTGATGCAGATTACGCCCACGCAATTAAACGATCTGGCTGCTCAGGCAGAAACAATCCCGCCCATCGCCTCGCGCTGCGGCGTGTTTGCCAAATCCGACATTCAGCCGCTTCTCAATCAGGGCGCAAGGCGTGAGGATGTAGCCGCTGGCATTTTGCGTGCGGTGGTCAACCAGACCGTCGCGGGGCTTGCGCAGGGCCGAGAAATCAAGGGGAGCCTTCTCTATCTCGGCGGGCCGCTGACGTTCCTCCCGGAGCTGCGCAAAAGCTTTGACGAGGTGCTGCATACGACCGGTCTTTGCCCGGAGAACTCCTTGTACTTTGTGGCATATGGCTGCGCGCTGGCAAACGTTGGGCAGGCCGTCTCGCCGCATACGCTGCGCAAAAAGCTTGCCGCACGCGCGGCCAGCACAACATACCGGCAGCAAAAGCCGCTGTTCGCCTCGAAAGCGGACTATGACGCGTTTTCTGCCAGACATAAAAAGAATTCTGCAGGCATTGAGGAACTGTCGGTGCCCAATGGCCCCATGTATCTTGGCATTGATGCAGGCTCCACAACCGTCAAAGCCGTGCTCTGCGACCAGTCTGGCAACCTCTTTTACCCGGTCTACAAGCCGAACCGCGGCGACCCGGTCAGCCTCATCCGGGACTATCTGCAAGCGCTTTATGACGCTTTCCCAGATATCCAAATCGCAGGCAGCGCCGTCACCGGCTACGGCGAAAAGCTGATGCAGACAGCTTTCGGCGTCGATCACGGGATTGTGGAGACGCTGGCACACTACACAGCGGCAAAAAAATTCCGCCCGGACGTCGATTTTATCATCGACATCGGCGGGCAGGACATCAAGTGCTTCCAGATCAAAAACGGGCTGATCGACAGCCTGTACTTAAATGAAGCGTGCTCATCGGGCTGCGGGTCCTTTTTGCAGACATTCGCGGACACATTGGGGTTAACCAGCGCAGAGTTTGCCAGGCTCGGTCTGTTTGCCGACGCGCCCGCCGACCTTGGCAGCCGCTGCACCGTGTTCATGAACAGCTCCGTCAAGCAGGCGCAGAAGGATGGAGCCAGTATTGAAAACATCGCAGCGGGTCTGTCCGTCAGCGTGGTCAAAAATGCCCTTTACAAGGTCATCCGCTGTGCTGATGCGCAGAAGCTCGGCACGCATATCGTCGTACAGGGCGGCACGTTCTATAACGACTGCGTGCTGCGCGCGTTTGAGCAGGAAACGGGCCGCGAGGTCATCCGGCCAAAGTTCGCAGGACTGATGGGCGCGTACGGCGCGGCACTCTATGCAGCCGCGCATCCCGGCAAGGGCATAATGAGCCGCGAAGAACTGGCGCACTTCGAGCATAAGGTCAACCGCACTGTCTGTCAGGGCTGCCAGAACCACTGCAATCTGACGGTGAATCTGTTTTCCGGCGGCAGACGCTTTCTTGCCGGAAACCGCTGCTCAAGACCTGTGCGCACAGAGGCCGCAAACGCGCCCAAAAACCTGTACGCAGACAAGCTCGCTCTGCTGGAAAAATACCGGCAGGACGCGCCGGACGATGGGAAAATGACCATCGGCATCCCGATGGGGTTGAACTTTTATGATCTTCTCCCGTTCTGGTACACGTTTTTCCATCAGCTTGGGTTCCGCGTTCTGGTATCCCCAAACTCCACGCGTGAGCTCTATGCTGCCGGGCAGCATACCATCCCATCCGACACCGCGTGCTACCCCGCAAAGCTGATGCACGGACACATAGAATGGCTGCTGGCGCAAAAACCGGATGTGATTTTCTATCCGGATATGAGCTACAACGTGGAGGAAGGGCTTGGCGTTGACCACTTCAACTGCCCGGTTGTGGCGTATTACCCCCAGGTACTGAAGCTGAACGTACCGGGGCTGCGGAATATACCGTTTATCTCCGATTTCATTGGTCTGCATGACAAAAAAAACTTCCGGAAACGGATAGGTGCAATCCTCGCGCGCTATTTCGCGCCGTTTTCGAAAAAGCAGATTGCGGCGGCCGCCGATGCGGCATATGCGGAATACGCTGCATATCATAAAGCCGTGCAGGACAGGGCGCAGGCCTACCTGGCTGCGGCGAAGCAGGAAAAGCAGCCCGTCGTCGTGCTCTGCGGACGGCCATATCACGTCGACCCCGAGGTCAGTCACGGCGTTGACAAGCTGCTGTGCGACCTTGGCGCGGCAGTTATCACGGAGGACAGCATCAGCCCGCTGGTCACAAAATTCCCGGCGGCCGTGCGCAACCAGTGGACATACCACGCACGGATGTACGCCGCGGCAAAATATGTTGCGGAAAGCCCGGACGATCTGCATGTGGTGCAGCTCGTCTCCTTCGGCTGCGGCGTGGACGCGGTCACAACGGACGAGGTACGCGGAATTTTGGAATCTGCCGGGAAGGATTACACCCAGCTCAAAATCGACGAGATTTCCAACATGGGCGCGGCCAGTATCCGGCTGCGGAGTCTGTTCGCCATGCTGGAAGAAAAGAAACGGATGTGAGCCCGCAGCAGGCCAAACCAGATTACTTCCCTCTCTGTCGTGGCAGGTCCAAGAAGGTATTGCTCATCCATGGAATTGGTCAATACACCAGCAGATTGCAAGGCAGAGCCGCACTGCTTCTCAGCAGTTGTTTTTTTCTTTTTCAAACGGTAAGAAACGAATCATATTTTCTTTCCCGCTACTCCGAGAAAGAAAGTATGGTGCGTCAGAAACCGCTTCGGTTTTCCTGGATCTTTCCTGCGCGGATCGATAGACCAATGCAAATCCGTACTGCCCAGCAGTTTTTGCTGGCAGTACGGATTTCCTGCACCTATGAAACTGCAACTGCTACCAAATTTGCTTCCGATATGACGGGCGGCGCGCAGTCAGACTCCAGTAAGGTGACTTAGTGCGATATGAGTTCTGGAAAATTTGGTTGTTACCTAAAATCAGATGCAGCAGGCGCCAATCGCGTCCCAGCGCCCCTTTTCTCCCCCATCTTTTCCGGCAAGGCGGAAAAGATGGGGCCGTCGGAGACAGCGCTCTAACAACCAACCAGCGACACTGTCGCTGGTTGGAAAGGAAGAAGCGGGCCCTGTACCGGTTCGGCACGCTTTGTTATGCCTGTATTTCTGTGTCAAATACGGTCTGCAGGATCTCATCCCTTGTAATGGCGCCAAAGTATTTCGGCAGATCAAACTGGTCAAGCTTCTGTGCAAATGCCTCCTGCCGGAACTGGCAGCCGGTCAGCGCCTGCGTGACCTCGTCCATGCTGCTGGCCGACATAAAGTCCCCATAAAACTGGATTCTCTCCACAACGCCTGCCTGTACCTCCGCCAAAACCTCCAGACCACCGCCCGGCCACCAGCGCTTGCTGGTGTAGTTGTAGCGCGGGGATTTCCCGTACGTCCATTCCCAGGTATCGTACTTGCCTTCCTTCAGCAGCTCCACCGCCGCAATCTCCATCGGTGTGAGCTGCTCCGGCGCGGCATCCGTTTTGCCGATTGACGTGCGCAGGTGCGCCCAGAACTCCGGCAGCGTCATATCCTCCTTCAGAAACGAGCGGATATTCCCGATCCGGCTGCGCACCGACTTTCTGCCCTTGGAACGGTATTTTTCCGGGTCCACGTTCAATGCGCCCGCCACCATCTCCGGGTTGGAATCAAACAGCAGCGTTCCATGATGCAAAATACGCGTTTTATACACACGCTGCGCCGTGCCGGAAACCTTGCGGCCCTCGACCAGAATATCGTTGCGGCCAGAGGCCTCCGCCTGCAGCCCAAGCGCGCGCAGCGCATCAACGACTGGTGCGGTAAACCGCTCCAGCCGGAGCGCGTCGCCATCCTCATCCGTAATAAAGGAATAGTTCAGGTTGCCAAGATCGTGATAGACCGCACCGCCGCCTGTCGTCCGGCGCACAACATGCACATGGTGCGCGTCAACAAACGCGCGGTTGATTTCCGCTGCGGCATTCTGATTCTGTCCGACAACGACAGTGTTGTCATTCTGCCAGAGGATGAGATAATCGCCCTCCATCCGGTGCGTCAGAACATATTCCTCAAAGGCAAGATTGTAGGCTGGATCCTGCGAGCCAGTCTCAAGATAATGCAGCTTTCCCATAAATTCTTTCTTTATTTCAGTTTCCAGGCAAGGTCATTGAGGAACAGCTCCTGCTCCAGCCCCTCGACTGTGGTGTCCTTCGTGATATGAACAAATTCAATGTCCATCATTCTTGCCCAATCGCGCAGCTGCTCAGCGGTCACGTCATAGCTGAGGACGGTGTGGTGTGCGCCGCCTGCGGTGATCCAGCATTCGACGCCGGTGGTGAGATCCGGCATGGCCCGCCACATGACGCGCGCAACCGGCAGGTTCGGCATGGGCATGATGGGCTTGACCGCCTCAATATCCTGCACGATGAGGCGCAGGCGGCCGCCCATGTCGATGAGGCTGACCACAACGCCCTTGCCTGCCTTGCCTTCAAAGACAAGACGTGCCGGGTCCTTTTCGTTCATGCCGATACCGAGGAAATGCGTCTCAATGCGCGGACGGCCTGCAGCAACGGACGGGCAGACCTCCAGCATGTGTGCGCCGAGGCTGTATTCCTGACCCTTAACGAGGTGATAGGTATAATCCTCCATAAACGCGGACGCGCCGTTGCCGTTTTCGCCCATGGCTTTCAGAATCGCGGTCATGGCTGCGACCTTCCAGTCGCCCTCGCCGCCGTAGCCGTAGCCCTGCGCCATGAGGTGCTGGGACGCAAGACCCGGCAGCTGCTCCATGCCGTAAAGATCCTGGAAGGTGTTGGAGAACGCCTTGCAGCCCTCCGCGTCCATCATCTTCTTCATGGCGATTTCTTCGCGCGCCTGATAGCGGATAGCGCTGGTATCGTCGGTCGCAAAATCGTACTTTTCGCGGTAAACGGCCATGAGCTCGTCAATTTCCGCTTCCGTGACGGCGTTCATTTCCTTGACCAGATCGCCGACGGCCCACGTATTGACCTCCCAGCCGAGCTTCTTCTGGACCTCGACCTTATCGCCCTCGGTGACGGCGACGTTGCGCATGTTGTCGCCGAAGCGCATAACCTTCATATTCTTCGAGACGGCCACGCCGATGGCAGACTTCATCCAGCTTCCGATGCGGGCCTGCACATCCTCGTCCTGCCAGTAGCCGGCAATGACCTTACGTGCCTTGCGCAGGCGCGCGCCAATGAAGCCATGCTCCCGGTCGCCGTGCGCAGCCTGGTTGAGGTTCATGAAGTCCATGTCGATTTCTTCATTGGGGATCTCACGGTTATACTGGGTTGCAAAATGCAGCCACGGCTTCTGCAATAGATCCAGCCCATTGATCCACATCTTGGACGGAGAGAACGTGTGGCACCACGTTACAATACCTGCACAGGCATCATCGTAATTAGCCTCTTTCACGACCTGCGTGATCTCGGCGCTGGACTTTGCCGTGACCTTATACTTGAGCGGATACGGCAGCACAGCGGAGAGCTTTTGCGCCATCTCCTCCGCACGGTTTGCAACCGTCGTCAGGACATCGTCACCATAGAGCGTCTGTGAGCCGACAACAAACCAAAATTCATACTGTTTCATGTCATGTCTCTCCTCGTCTGTAGTTTTTCTGAAAAGCACATCGCCGCATGGCCTTCAAAGTGATTCTATCATACCAGCAGCTGCCGGTTTTGTCCACTATGGATTGCTTATGACAGCTGCTCAAAGCGGCGTGTGCCGCGCACCGCAAGCCAGCGCTCCGACAGCACATACAATCCTCCCAGCAGTACCAGCACTGCAGCCAGGAACGCCGTCTGCGTCATCCTGGAGGCCAGTACGGCAAAATATATCGCCCCAACTGCAAGCGTCAGTCCCCAGAGGATCAGCATCGTAAGCAGAGAGCCCATTCCCTGCTTGACTGCCTGTGTTTCATTCACCCAATGCAGGTTGGCATGCCGCAGATCCTCCATCAGGCCAACATTGCCTGCAAGCAGAATAAAAAGGAACTGGCACGCGGCAAGCAGCGCCGCAGCCGCAGCCGGCAGCTGCAGAACTGCAATCATTGACGCCGTCAAAAGCAGTCCCGGCAGCAGACAAAGGCTGGCCGACAGCCTCTGCTTGGCGCGCAGCACCTGCCTGGTCTGTACCGGCATGGCCCGCACGATCCAATAGCCCGCTCCTTCCAGAGAAACGGATGCTGCCGTAAAAAATACCATCCCGCTCATCATCATTCCGACCAACAGCGCCGCAGGCGCCGCTGCCTGCCTCAAAAACGCCATCTGATTCAGCAGCTCCGCCACACTCTGCCGCTTCACCACCAGCAAAACAGCAAGTGCAAGCTCAAACACAAGGCCAAGCCCGGCATTGAGCATATAGCCCGCGCTACTCGTCAGACGTGCAAGCTCCCGCCGGTAAAGTGCTGTATCCGCCGATGCCGTCTGCATCCGCTTTTTCTCATACCTGATCCTCACGCTGCCCCGCTTTGTCGTGACGATCCGAATGAACCCGCGCGAAAGCAGCACATACGCCAGTGCAAACGGCGCCAGAAGCCAGACAAGCGTCACCGCCAGCTGCCAGACCTGACCATCCGCTACGCACATACCGAGCCAATACAACGGCAGCACCGCGCGCAGGCTGCCTGCAATCTGCGTGCCGCTTGCGGCCAGCTGCGCGACATAGCTGTTCAGCCGGAAGCACCCCACCATATAAAGAAGCATAAATGCCACCGACAGCACCATTGTCACAGCCGTCGTGCTGCGCATGCGGCTGGTAAGCAGGGACAGCAGCCACGCGAACAGGCAGCTGATTGCCGCTGCAAACATCGGCAGCGCCAGCAAAAGCAGCACAAACGCCACCACCCCAAACGCGGACGGCGCACCATACTGCACCCACGCCAGCGCCGCCGGCAGCGCCACAACCAGCTCAAAGACAAGATTTAAAAGCAGCAGCGAGGCCATTCGGCTGAGCAGGATATCCCCTGGCTTTACCGGCATGGCCAGCAGCAGCTCGTTATCCTTTGCCTCAAACAGCTGCGATTTGGCTGTAAAGACACTGCCGACGAACATCAGCGCAAACGCCATCACGGCAAGCATCGCAAAATACAGCCAGCCAAGGCCGGACGGAAAAAATGCCGCAGCCAGCTGTGAAAACGAGGAGTAGAACAGAATCAGGAAGCAGGCAGCGCAATACACCATCAAAAGCCCCATCAGGGCCGCTCTGCCCCTTGTCTGCTTCCTTTGCTGGCGGTTTCTTCCCGAAAATCCCGCCAAAAGTGCCGCCAAGCGCACGGAAAGAAGCGGTTTAAGCATGGCCCTCACCCTCCAGCTCCAGGAATACCTCCTCCAGCGACTGGTCGCCCTTGACCTCCTCCATGGTTCCGGAGGCAATCAGGCGGCCTTTTTTAATGATGGCTACCTTGTCGCAGAGCTTTTCTGCAACCTCCAGCACGTGGGTAGAGAAGAAGATC
This sequence comes from uncultured Oscillospiraceae bacterium, assembly GCA_934636305.1. Lineage (GTDB taxonomy): Bacteria > Bacillota > Clostridia > Oscillospirales > Oscillospiraceae > CAG-170. The sequence continues at coordinate 10,911 of CAKUAM010000031.1, read as the reverse complement.
GCCCCACCCTGCGCGCAGTGCTCGTGCATGATCCGCTTGACCAGATGCGCCGCGGTTGGGTCAAGCCCCACAAACGGCTCATCCATCATGATGAGCCTCGGTGCGTGCAGCAGCGCAGAAATAATCGCCAGCTTCTGCTTCATACCGTGGGAATACGCCGAAATGGGCTGTGCAAGATCGTCGGTCAGCTCAAACAGATCGGCATATTTTTCGATTCGCTGCTCCCGGTCGGCCCGGCTTACCCCATAAATATCCGCAACAAAATTCAGATACTTAATCCCGCTCAAAAACTCATATAAATCCGGATTGTCCGGGATATACGCCAGCTGCTGCTTGCAGCCGATCGGATCCTGCGTCACAGATTTTCCGCCGATGAGGATCTCCCCCTGCTCAAACTGCAAAATTCCCGCACAGCATTTGAGCGTCGTGGTCTTTCCCGCGCCGTTATGGCCGATGAAGCCATAAATTTCACCGGGCAGGATCTGCAGGCTCAGATCATCCACAGCCCATTTCTCCCCATAGGTCTTTGTCAGATGCGAAATTTTCAGCATCCCATCACACCCTTTCTTCGTAATACATACACTTAGACGGTTCGCGGCATGGTTTGTTCCCGTCACGTCGTTTTAGCACTCTATCGTGCAGTCTGCTAAAATTAACATCCAGTTCATAAAAGAATGCAGAATTGTTCATAATCCAGGTTTATCATAAGGCATGTAAAAAAGAGATGAAGGAATGAACCTCATCCCGGCCTTACAAAATAATATATATACAGACTCAAGGAGGTCTTTTCTATGTTAGTACCGTATGCTCGTAAGAATCATTCCGTTTCCACGTTTAACCCGTTCCATGATTTTGACGATCTGGAGCGCGCATTCTTCTCGGATAATGCACTCAGTGAGTTCAAAACCGATATTCAGGAAACTGACGACGCCTATCTGCTGGAGGCAGATCTGCCCGGCTTCAAGAAGGAGGATATCCACGTGGATGTCGACAACGACCGTCTGACCATCACCGCGGAGCGTCATTCCAACTACGAGGACAAGGACAAGAAGGGGAAGTTCGTCCGCTGTGAGCGTTCGTATGGCACCTACGCCAGAAGCTTTGACACCACTGGCATCGACACCACCGGTATCAAGGCCGCTTATAACGACGGTGTTCTGTGCGTGACGCTGCCGAAGCAAAAGGAAGTTCCCGCCACGTCGAGACGGCTGGAAATCGAGTAAGCCATGCATAAATTGCCCGGAGCGATGCTCCGGGCAATTTTTTTGCACTATCGATACAGCAGCACAGAGAACCACGTGACAAGATTTCCGTTATAAAACTCAATGCTGTTCTTTTCTGCCAGATCCGTCGCCACAATGCCATAGCTCTCCACGCAGGGGAACATCCGGTCCGGGTGGCGGCAGGGGCCATCCGGATACGAGCACTGCGCGCAGATGGCGCACGCCTCAGTAGAAAGTGTCAGCACGTCCGGGGATTGCTGCAGCAGAATGTCACGCACCTGGCGCGTAATTTCCTCATGCGGCTTTCGCGTGGCAAGCGTCTGCTCGATATTTGCAATATCCTCCACCTCACAGAGCGTCGTGAACACAAGCCCCGCCGGGTAGGACAGCGCCTTCTGCCGGCAGGCAGCCACGCTGCCCACCGCGGGCGGGCAGGCCCAGCTTTTCCCATACATGGTGCATTCGTGTTCACAGACGTATCGGATTCTGTCCGAAAATACAAGCGTCTGCGAATCGATCCATGCATACTGGCTGATTGGCAGCGCACACAGCTGCGTCTCCACGGCTTTTTTGTCCATAGCGTCCTCCTGGTCTGGTTTCTTCTGCCTTGCATTGTACCCTTCTGTCCAGGCACCGTCAAGCCTCCGCACCGGCACGCGGGCATAAAAAACGCACCCGGCACGGTGTGTGTGATGCCGGATGCGGATATGCAATGTGCAGAATTTGCGCATTGCACAGGATGAAAAAATGTGGTATACTGTTATATATACCGCTTGGGAAAGCAACAGCTTCTGCTTTCCCGGGTGCATCCCTATTGTAGCACACCAAGGCCGCAAAAAGCACCCTACCGGTGTTTTACCCCGCGATACCCATCAGAGAGAGGGGCTCTACCAGCGGTAGAATTTCCTGTATTCTCAATACTTTTCAGGAAAGGAGCCACCCGGATGATCCAGGATGAAGCCACGCTGCGGCGAACCGTCGCAAAAAATATTGCCGCATACCGCAAGGCCCATAAGGACACGCAGCTGGATCTTGCAGGCAAGCTCAATTACTCCGATAAATCCGTCTCCAAGTGGGAGCGCGGCGAGGGACTGCCGGATGTATATATTCTGGCGCAGATTGCGCAGCTGTACGGCGTGACCGTCAGCAATCTCATCGGCGAGGAAGAACCTCCCAAAAAATCCAATCCGCATTTTCATCTGTATATCCTGGTCCTATCCGTCGCGCTGGTGTTCACCATCGCGGCTATCCTGTTCAGCGCGTTCATGATTGCCGCTGTGCCGTTCCGCTGCTGGCTGTTCTTCCTGTACGCGGTGCCGGTGTCGGCGATCGTGTGCATTGTGTTTACCTCCCTTTGGTGGGGGATCCTGATGCAGGGCCTGTCCGTGACAGTGCTTATCTGGTCTGCCGGTCTTTGCATCTATCTGTCGCTGCCGATCCCCAATCTGTCCCTGATTTTTGTTATTTGCGGCGCAGTGCAGATTCTCATCACCCTTTGGGAGCTGTTCCGCTATTCCCGGACAAAAACCTGGTTCTGACGCTTCGCCCCTGTCCGGTAATTTCTTAATTTTCCGTGGGACTGCTGCAAAACGCAGCGGTCCCACTGTGTTTTTCCGGCTGTGTATGCTATACTGGGCGCAGGAAGGAGTCTGCCTATGTACCGTGTTTTTCTTGTTGAGGACGACCCCGGCATTGCACGCGCCGTCTGCGCGCATCTGGCCCAGTGGGGGCTGGAGACGCGTGCGGCGGAGGACTTTGCCCACGTGCTGGATGAGCTGACGGCGTTTGGCCCGCAGCTGGTGCTGATGGATATCTCACTGCCATTTTTTAACGGCTACTACTGGTGCGCACAGCTGCGCAAGGTTTCCAGCATCCCGGTTATTTTCATCTCCTCTGCCGCAGAAAATATGAACATCGTCATGGCGATGAATATGGGCGCAGACGATTTTATCGCCAAACCGTTCGATCTGGAGGTGCTGACCGTCAAGGTGCAGGCGCTCCTGCGCCGAACCTATGATTATGCCGCATCCGAGCCCGTTCTGTGCCACCGCGGCGCAATTTTGCGTCCCGGCGACCAGTCGCTTCTCGTAGGGGAGCAGACGCTGGCGCTCTCTAAAAATGAGTACCGGATTTTATGGACGCTGCTGCGGGAAAAGGGCCGGATCGTCAGCCGGGAAAAACTCATGGAGGCACTCTGGCAAACCGACAGCTTCATCGATGAAAACACCCTGTCCGTTAACATGGCCCGGCTGCGGAAAAAGTTGGACAGCGTTGGGCTGTCCGGTTTTATCACGACAAAAATCGGCGCAGGCTATCTGGTAGAATAACATGAAATTATTTTTTACGTATCTTTACAGCAAGCGCGTAAGCATCTGCGGCTGGTTCCTGTTCAGCCTCATTTTTGCCTTCTCCTTTGCCCTTTATCATCTGCCGCTTGCTGCAGTGTGGTATCCGTGCGCGCTCTGCGCAGTATTGGGACTTGGCCTTCTGTTTCTGCAGTTCCGGAAGGTCCGGCAGCTGCACGATACCCTTACCCGCGCTGCTTCGCAGCTGCCCACTCTGCCGGAGACGCTGCCGCCGGCTGTATCGATTTCTGAGGCGGACTACCGCGCACTGGTGCAGGCGCTCTGCGACGGTCAGCGTGCGCTGGAAACCCGCATGACCGGGCAATACCGGCAGATGGCGGACTATTATACGCTCTGGGCCCACCAGATCAAAACGCCCATTGCATCCATGCGCCTTTGCCTGCAGGCGGAGGACTCCGCGCAGGCGCGCGCCCTTCTGCAGGAGCTTTCCCGTATCGAGCAGTATGTCGAGATGGTCATGGTCTATATCCGCCTGGAGGGCGAAAATGACTTTGTCTTTGCCAGCTGTGATCTCGATGGAATCATCCGGCAGGCGGTGCGCCGCTTTGCCGGGGAATTTATCAGCCGGAAGCTCACACTTGTCTATACGCCGCTGCATGCTTCCTGCATCACGGATGAAAAGTGGCTGCTGTTTGTGGTCGAGCAGATTCTGTCCAACGCACTCAAATATACACGCACCGGCTCCGTCTCCATCACGCTGGAGGCGCCCCGGACGCTCGTCATCCGTGATACCGGCATCGGCATCGCGCCGGAGGATCTGCCGCGTATCTTTGAAAAGGGCTTCACTGGCTACAACGGCCGCAGCGACCAGAAGGCCAGCGGCCTGGGCCTGTATCTGTGCCGCAGCATCTGCACGCGCCTTGGCCACACCATCACGGCCGAATCTACCCCCAGCCGCGGCACCGCCATCCGGATCGATCTCTCTCAGCAGCCGGTACGGCAGTAGCCTGCATGCCAGCGTGTCGAAAAAGTCTTTTCGCCCCGCTGAGACAGTTTTTCGAACTTTGAAAAAGTTCGAAAAACTGGTTGATTGAACGCGAAGGGGGCTCTTTGCCCCCTTCACTCTTCCCCTGCTGCTCTATATTCCGACTCCTTTTCGCGGTTTTTTGACAGTCTCGTGCATCTTACAGTTTTGTAAGATGCAGACGTGATTGTGTAAGCCAAATCGATGGCGCGGTGCCGCCCGCTCCGGTATAATCAGCGCAGAAACTTTCACAGGAGGCAAGAAACATGCAAATTCTCGAAGTGAACGGTCTGCGCAAAGTCTACACCACACGCTTCGGCGGTGCCTCGGTTGAGGCGCTTAAAAATATCAATTTCAGCGTGGAGGACGGCGAATACGTCGCCATCATGGGCGAGTCCGGTTCCGGTAAAACCACGCTTCTGAACATTCTCGCCGGGCTGGACAAGCCGACATCCGGTCAGGTTCTGCTGAATGGCAAGGATCTTTCCAGCATCCGCGAGGCGGACCGCGCGGCCTTCCGCCGCGACCATCTGGGGTTCGTGTTCCAGGAATTCAATCTGCTCGACACGTTTTCCGTGGAGGACAACATCCTTCTGCCGCTGGTGCTGGCCGGTGTGCCGCAGAAGGAGCTCGGCGCACGGCTCGAGCCCATTGCCGCGCGGCTCGGCATCGGGGCCCTGCTCAAAAAATATCCGTATGAAATCTCCGGCGGCCAGAAACAGCGCGCCGCCGTCGCACGCGCCATTATCACAAATCCGAATCTGCTGCTGGCCGATGAGCCGACCGGCGCGCTCGACTCCAAGGCAACCGATGAGCTGCTGCGTGTTTTTTCCGATCTGAACGCCAGCGGACAGACTATTCTGATGGTGACGCACTCCGTCCGCGCCGCCAGCCGCGCCGGACGCGTGCTGTTTATCAAGGATGGCGAGGTATATCACCAGCTCTATCGAGGCGGCATGACAGACGACCAGCTGTATCTGAAGATCACGGATGCACTGACCGTTCTGCAGGCAGGGGGCGAACGGGCATGAGACACAGACTCTACCCGCGCCTTGCATGGCAGGGCATCACGAAAAACAAGCGGCTGTATCTGCCGTTTCTGCTGACCTGCATCAGCATGGTCATGATGACCTATATCCTGCTCTCGCTGGCGTCCTCCCCCATCATCAAGACCTTCCCGGGCGGAGACACCATACCCATGATCCTAGGTCTTGGAAGCTTCGTCATGGCGGCATTCGCGGTTCTGTTCCTGTTCTATACGAACTCATTTCTGATCCGCCGCCGGAACCGGGAGTTCGGTCTTTATAACATTCTCGGCATGGGCAAGGGGAATCTGGCAAAGGTTCTGGCGTGGGAAACGGTCATTATGGCGCTCATTTCCATTGCTGCCGGCGAAGCGCTTGGCATTCTGCTCGGGAAGCTGTTTGAGCTGCTGCTTGTCAATATCGTGGACGGCACCGTACAGATGCAGTTTACCGTCTCCGTACCAGCCACGACCATGACGGCAATTTTGTATCTTGCCATCTTCGCGCTTTTGTTCCTGCGTTCTCTGGTGATGGTCTGCAAGACGAATGCTGCCGCGCTTCTGCGCAGCGAGGCCTACGGTGAAAAGCCGCCGAAGGCGAACTGGGTGTTTGGTCTGGCCGGTTTCCTAATCCTCGGCGCGGCATATTATATTGCCGTGACGATCAAGCAGCCGCTGACGGCGCTGGCGGTATTTTTCATCGCGGTGGTGATGGTCATTGCAGCGACGTATCTGATCTTTATCTCCGGCTCGGTGCTGCTGTGCCGCGTGCTTCAGAAAAACAAGCGCTATTATTATCAGAAAAACCACTTCATCTCCGTTTCATCCATGGCCTACCGCATGAAGCGCAATGGCGCAGGTCTTGCATCTGTGTGCATTCTGGCCACGATGGTGCTTGTCATGCTCTCGTCGACGACGTGCCTCTACTTCGGCAAAGAGGATGCGCTGCGCACACGCTATCCGAGCGATCTTTCTGTTGAACTGCGCTTTGCCAAGGACGAGGGCGGTATGGATGAAGCAAACATCGCCATCGCGCGCGGCATGATCGAGGACGTTATCAAACAGGACGGACTTGACGTGCAGGGGCAGTTCGATATCCGCAGCGCATGGTTCTCCGGCCTTCTTACGGGCAATACCTTCACCCGCGCGCAGGAGAGTACGCTCATGGACTATGAGCGCGCGGTCGATCTGACGATCCTGCCGCTGGAAGACTATGACCGCATGACAGGCGAAAGCCTGACGCTGGAGCCGGGCGAAGCATATCTTTGCAGCCCGCGCATGGCCTACACACAGCCGGATATCCGCATCGGCGAACTGACCTATCAGATCAAGGGCCAGCTGCCCGACTTCGGCGGCTTCGGCGCGGACAGCGCAAACATCACGACGACGATCTATCTCATCGTCCCGGATTTTGACGCAGCGGTGAACGCGCTGCGGACGCAGAACACTCGCTATCCGGTCGTCGTAAGCTGGCAGTATTCGTTTGATTCCGGCAGCCCGGACAAGCTGCAGATGCAGTTCAACGGCGATGTGCGCGACGTGTTTACCGCAAACAAGGAGGGACTTGTTTATGCCTCCATTACGGCGGAATCCATCGCTGCCAACCGCTCGGAGTTCTTTGGTACCTATGGGAGCCTGTTCTTCCTCGCGATTCTGCTGAGCATCGTATTCCTCGCGGCGGCTGTGCTGATCCTCTATTACAAGCAGATTTCCGAAGGCTATGAGGATCAGGCGCGCTTTGCCATCATGCAGCGCGTCGGCATGACAAAGACGGACATCCGCAAGTCCATCAACAGCCAACTGCTGCTTGTATTCTTCCTGCCGCTTCTGTTTGCTGGGCTGCATCTGGCCTTTGCCTTCCCGTTCATCCATAAAATGCTCGTGCTTTTCAATCTCACAAATCTGAAGCTCCTTATCAGCACGACGCTTCTCACCTTTGCAGTTTACGCCGTTTTCTACACGCTCGTCTACCGCATCACATCCAATTCGTACTATGCCATTGTCGCCGGTGCAAAGGAGGAGGCCGCATGATCCGACTGCTGTTTCGGCTGGTTCTGGTGCTGCTTCTGATCGCAGCGCTGCTCATCGGTATGGTCTGCTGTACCGCACGCGCCGTTTTCGGCGGGAATATTCAGACAGATGGCCGCGCCTATCTGCAGGGCATCCAGGACTTCATCCTCTGGCTGCGCGACATGTGGCAGCTGGCACGGGAAAAGCTGTTTCCCAAAGAGGTATTCGCATGAAGCATGCAAAAAACGGACTGTCCGGCGGGATCTTTTATCTGGGCCTTGGCCTCATCGGCCTGCTGGCCATTCCGGCCGCTGTGCTGCTGGCACTGATTGCAGGTGTCTGGACCCTGACAGACAAGCTGACTGCCGCCCTGCAGTGCCCGTCCCTACGCTCCACTGTACAAAATCAGGGATAATGTTCCATCCCCCGGAGAGCTAGCGCTCTCCGGTTTTTTTCTATGCTGCAGGCCGCGCATGGATTTCAGTCATCCCTGCCCTCCGTTTTAATGAATTTATCTGAAATTCATCCTGCATTTTTCAGTCCGATTTTGAGATATATCTTTCTTTTTCAAAAAAATATTGCATAATTAAAAAATAGTTCTTGCATTTAAACGGCGTATCGCGTACAATCAGAAAAACCAAACCTGCAGGAGGGTGTCATCATGGCAGCGCAAACAGATTTTCTGAAAAATGATATTGACCACCTGAGCGAAAACATTGCGCAGGAATATGCCATCCCGGCAAGCTACTTTGCCGACCAGAATATCAAGCGCGGTCTGCGGAATGCAGACGGCACCGGCGTCATCATCGGCGTCAGCAAGGTCGGCAGCGTCCAGGGCTATTACATGCGTGACGGCGAACGTGTGCCGGCCCCCGGCAAGCTCTATTACCGCGGCATCAGCGTCGAGGATATCGTCACCGCTCATCAGCAGAATGGCACCTTCGGCTATGAGGAGGTCGCATACCTGCTGCTGCTCGGGCATCTGCCCACCGCCGCGCAGCAAAAGCGCTTCAATGACGTCATGGCCCGCGCGCGCAGCATGCCTGCCGCCTTCACAGAGGACATGATCCTCAAAGCGCCCAGCCGCAACATCATGAACCAGCTCGCGCGCAGCGTGCTTGCGCTCTATTCCTTCGATGACTGCGCGGATGACACCTCCATGGAAAACGTCCTGCGCCAGTCCATCGAGCTCATTGCCCGGTTCCCACTGATCGCAGCCAACGCCTTTGCCGCCAAGCGGCACTATTTTGACGGGCAATCCCTGATTCTTCATAACCCGGATCCGGAGCTGTCCGTGGCAGAAAATATCCTGCGCATGATCCGCCCCGACAATTCCTATACATCGGAGGAATCGCATCTGCTCGATCTGATGCTGATTCTGCACGCCGAGCACTCCAGCAACAACTCCACCTTTGTCTGCCGCGCCATGTCCTCCTCCGGGACGGACACCTACAGTGCCATCGCCGGCGCGGTCGGCTCTTTGAAGGGCCCGCTGCATGGCGGCGCCAATGCCAAGGTCATGCAGATGTTTCGCAGTATCAAGGCGCATGTCGGCGACACGCCGACGGATGCAACGCTCGGTGCATATCTCGATCAGATTCTCGACGGGGAAGCCGGGGATCACTCCGGCAAGATCTATGGCCTCGGCCACGCAGTCTATACCATGTCTGACCCGCGCGCCGTCGTTATCCAGAAGTACGCCACAGCCCTGGCCAGGGACAAGGGGCGCGCCGGGGATCTGGAGCTCATGGAGCGGATTGAAGCGCTGGGCATCAAAAAGATCATGGCGCGCAAGCACCAGACCATGCCCATGTGCGCCAATGTGGATATGTATTCCGGCCTGATCTACAGCATGCTGGATATCCCGGAGGATATGTACACGCCGCTGTTCGCCACCGCACGGATTGCCGGCTGGTGCGCCCACCGGCTGGAGGAGCTGGCAACCGGCAACCGCATTATGCGTCCGGCCTACCGCGCCATGCTCATCCAGGTTCCCTACATTCCGCTCGACGAACGGAAGTGACTACCCTGCAAATTCCCCCCTTTGGACTGCAAAAAACCTGCCAGAGAATCTCTGGCAGGTTTTTTCATGCTTGCAGGTTCTCAGACGTTGAACAGGAAATTGACCACGTCGCCATCTTTCATGACATACTCTTTGCCCTCGCTTCGCAGCAGCCCCTTTGCCTTTGCGTTGGCCAGCGTGCCGCACGCCTTGAGATCGTCAAAGGCAATCACCTCCGCGCGGATAAAGCCGCGCTCAAAATCCGAATGGATCTTACCGGCTGCCTGCGGGGCCTTCGTCCCCTTCTTGATAGTCCAGGCGCGGCACTCGTCGCTGCCGGCTGTCAGGAAGGAAATCAGCCCCAGCAGTTCATAGCTGCACTGGATGAGCCGGTCCAGACCGGACTGCTGCAGACCAAGCTCCTCCATGAACATTGCCTTTTCCTCCGGGTCATCCAGCTCAGCAATATCAGCCTCCAGCTTTGCACAGATCGGCAGAACCTCGCTGCCCTCCTTGGCGGCCAGATCCCGGACCTGCAGGAAATACTTGCTGTTTTCCGGCGTGTTGACCTCATTTTCGCCGAGATTTGCAGCATAAATCGTCTTACGCAGCGTCAGAAGGTCGCTGGTGGCGATCATGGCCGCATCATCCTCGCTGCATTCAAACGTGCGGGCCAGATTGCCCTCGTTCATATAATCGCGCAGTGCGGAAAATACCTCCACCTCGTGGTTGAAGCGCTTGTCACCGCCCTTGGCATTTTTCTGGGCCTTATCGATCCGGCGGTCAATCATTTCCAGATCCGCCATAATGAGCTCTGTGTTAATGATCTCAATATCGCGCAGCGGATCCGTTGAGCCCTCAACATGGGTGACATTGGCATCGTCAAAGCAGCGCACCACGTGCACAATGGCATCGCAGCCGCGGATGTTGGACAGAAATTTATTGCCAAGCCCCTCGCCCCTGGACGCGCCCTTGACCAGACCCGCAATGTCCACAAACTCAATCACGGCAGGCGTGAATTTCTTCGGGTTATGCTGGTCGCGCAGCCACTCCAGCCGCTTGTCCGGCACGGAAACGACGCCGACATTCGGGTCGATGGTGCAGAACGCATAGTTATCCGCCGCAACGCCAGCGTTGGTAATCGCATTGAACAGCGTGGATTTGCCGACATTCGGCAAGCCAACGATACCTAATTTCATTTGTACTCATTCTCCTTCGATTTTCCTTGATTTTCAAGGGGTTTCAGCGTTTGGCGTCTTGGCTGTTACACCATTTTTACACCATTTCCGCATTTGGCTTTATTGGATTTCATCAGACTACAC
>CAKUAM010000030.1 GCA_934636305.1 uncultured Oscillospiraceae bacterium | reverse complement strand
AGGGGATTTGTGTAACGGTAGCACACCGGACTCTGACTCCGTTTGCGGGGGTTCGAATCCCTCATCCCCTGCCAAACCGCTGTGGACTGTATTGTCCGCAGCGGTTTTTTATTATTAAAAAAGTTATTCACAATTTTCAGGTGGAGACGGTTCTTTCAACATTTTCTTTTTTGTCTCGTCAAAAAAGAAAATATTGAGAAAAGAAAAAAGACGACTGAGGGGATTTCGATTTCCCCTCAGACTCCCTTAAAGCGACCAAGAAAACCGCTTCGGTTTTCTTGGATCTTTCCCGCGTTGCCTGACAGACGCAGGCAAATCCGTACTGCCTAACAGATTTTATTGGCAGTACGGATTTTCTGCACCTATGAAATTGCAGCATCTATCAAATTTGATGCCGATATGACGGGCGGCGCGTAGTCAGACATGGTGAGGTGAGTTGGTGCGATGTGAGCTTTACCAAATCTGTTTCTTGCCTAAATTCAGAGGCGGCAGGCACCAAGCGTGTCCTAAGCGCCCCTTTTCTCCCCCATCTTTTCCGGCAAGGCGGAAAAGATGGGGCCGCCGGAGGCTAAACAAAGTCGACAATTTCAGAGATATTACGTTTGGCACAGGCCGCTTCTGCCGTGCTGCAGGGGCAGGTTCTGCGTACCCCCAGCGATATTGCCGTTGGGGTACAGGTTTGTTTTTCTTGATAAATTCCGAAAAAGCGTGTATCGTATTAAGAGAATCTCTGAATCAAGCCAGCCCCGGCGAATGCCTGCGGGTTTTACTCAGAGCTTTTTAAGAAAACGCCAACCGGAAAGGGAAGTGCCATGAAAGACGGATTTATCAAGGTCGCAGCCGGGACAATTGACGTGACGGTCGCGGATGTTCTTTATAATACAGAGCAGATTCTTGCACGCATGCAGCAGGCGGACGCGGCAGAGATCAATCTGCTTGTGCTGCCGGAGCTGTGTCTGACGGGATACAGCTGCGGGGATCTTTTTTATTCGGATTGCCTGCTTGGTGCGGTGGAGCCCGCGCTGCAGCGGCTCCTGCAAGCATCCGCTGCGCTGCGGCCTGTGTTTGCAGTTGGCCTGCCGCTCAGATTCTGCGGCAAGCTTTTTAACTGTGCGGCAATTCTGCACGCCGGGAAACTGCTTGGCGTGGTGCCCAAGACGTATCTTCCCAATTACGGCGAGTTTTATGAGCAGCGGCAATTTTCCTCTGCGGCCGTGCTGGCAGGAAAAAATGAAACCATCACGCTCTGCGGCCAGCGCGCGCCGTTCGGGGCGCAGCTGCTGTTTGCCTGCGAGCAGCTGCCTGCGTTCACGTTCGGCGTCGAGCTGTGCGAGGATCTCTGGGCGCCCTGCCCGCCGTCGACGGCGCTGTGCGCGGCCGGCGCGCAGATCATTGCAAATCTTTCGGCCTCCGACGAGGTGATCGGCAAGGCGGACTACCGCCGGATGCTGGTCAGCTCCACCTCGGCGCGACTTTTGTGCGGCTACGTCTACTGTAATGCGTCTGCCACGGAATCGACGCAGGACATGGTATTCTCGCGCCATCATCTGATTGCGGAAAACGGCGCGATTCTGGCAGAGAACACACCGTTTGCGGATGCGGAGCTGACAATCTCCGAGATTGACGTGCAGCGCCTTGCACATGAGCGCCACCATAACACCAGCTTTTCCGCCGCGCCCGGCATGCAGACGGTGACGTTTTCCCAGCCGCTGCGCCAGACTGTGCTTACGCGGCACTTTGCGCCCAATCCCTTTGTTCCGCCCTATGACGAGCAGCTGCGCGCACGCGCGGAGGCAATTCTGCAGATCCAGTCGCAGGGGCTCAGAAAGCGGCTGGAGCACACGCGCGCAAAAACGGCGGTGATCGGCATCTCCGGCGGACTGGACAGCACGCTGGCGCTGCTGGTGACGGTGCGCGCATTTGATCTGTGCGGCAGGAGCCGGAAGGAGATCTGCTGCGTGACCATGCCGTGCTTCGGGACCACGAAGCGGACAAAATCCAACGCGGTCAAGCTCTGCGAGGAGCTTGGCGTCAGCGTACAGGAGGTCAATATCACGGCCTCGGTCCGGCAGCATTTTGCCGATATCGGCCACGAGGAATCCGTGCACGATGTGACGTATGAAAACTGCCAGGCGCGTGAGCGCACGCAGGTGCTGATGGACATTGCCAACCAGTCCGGCGGGCTTGTCATCGGTACGGGCGACCTGTCTGAGCTGGCGCTGGGCTGGGCAACCTACAACGGCGACCATATGTCCATGTATGCGGTCAACTGCTCCGTACCGAAAACGCTTGTGCGCTACATTGTGCAGTATGAGGCGCAGAGCAGCGCGCCGGCGCTGCAGGCGGTGCTGCTGGATATTCTGGATACGCCGGTTTCGCCGGAGCTGCTGCCGGCGGATGAAAACGGCCAGATTGCGCAGAGAACGGAGGATCTGGTTGGTCCGTACGAGCTGCATGATTTCTTCCTGTATCACATGCTGCGCTTCGGCGCCGCGCCGCGCAAGCTTTACCGGATGGCAAGGGCGGCCTACGCCGGGCGGTATGACGATGCGGTCATTCTGCATTGGCTTAAAACGTTCTGCCGGCGCTTCTTTGCCCAGCAGTTCAAGCGCTCGTGCATCCCCGATGGGCCGAAGGTCGGCTCGGTGACGCTCTCGCCGCGCGGCGACTGGCGGATGCCGACGGATGCATCGAGCAGGCTCTGGCTGCAGGAATTGGAGTCTTTATAACCCAATAAAAAAGAAAACGGGGGGCTGCCGCAATTCTGCGGCAGCCCCCCGACGCGTGTGTATATGGATATGAACGTATCGGCAGGCTGCTTTGGCCTCCGGCGGCGCGTCAGAAACGGCCACGACAGAACGAGCCGCCGCAAAGCGATGGCTCTTATCTTCTGTGCCCGCTTCCTCCTTTCCAACCAGCGACCTTGTCGCTGGTTGGTCGCCGGAAAAGATGGGGAGCAAAGGGGCGCTTGGGTACGTTTGGTGCCTACCGCCTCTGAATTTAGGCAACAAATAAACCAGAAAGATATCATATCGCACCAACTCACCCTACCACATCTCACTACGCGCCGCCCGTCATATCGGAATCAAATTTGGCAGCCGTTGCAGTTTAATAGATGCAAAAAATCCGTACTGCGGATAAAATCTGTTACGCAGTACGGATTCGCATTGGATTTTCGACTTGCGCGGGAAAGATCCAAGAAAACTGAGGCGGCAACCAAGCTGCAAACCAGCGAAGCGTTTACGGTTTTGAAAGGAAGGAGCGGATACAGAGGCGAAAAAGAAATTAACGGTTCATTTTCTCCTTCAGGTGCGACAGCCGGTCGAGCGCCTCATAAAGCGTCTCATCCTTCTTGGCAAAGTGGACGCGGACGATATGATTGACATTCTCGTTAAAGAACGACGTGCCGGGCACGCAGGCCACGCCGACCTTTTCGGCCATTTCCAGGCAGAAATCAACGTCGGATTCGCCCTGTTTCATATACGGGGCGATATCGGCCAGCACGAAATACGCACCCTGCGGATCAGTAAACGGAATGCCAATCTGCCGGAGGCCATCGGTAAACAGCTGCTTCATATGTGCATAATGGTCGCCAAATTCTTTGTAATAGCTGTCCGGCATATCCAGACCCACGACGGCAGCCTCCATGAGCGGCGACGCTGCGCCGACGGTATTGAAATCGTGATACTGCTTGATGCGATCCATGATGGGCTTGGGCGCAATGGCGTAGCCCAGGCGCCAGCCGGTGATGGAGTAGGTTTTGGAAAGGCTGGAGCAGCTGACTGTACGCTCCCACATGCCGGGCAGGCTGTTCATATAGATATGCTTGTGGCCCTCGTAGACGATATGCTCATACACTTCATCCATGATGGCAAACACGTCGTATTTGATGCAGAGCTCCGAGATGAGCTTCAGCTCGTCATATGTAAAGACCTTGCCGGACGGGTTGGAGGGGTTGCAGATGAGAATGGCCTTTGCGCCGGCCTTGAACGCGTCCTCCAGCACATCGGCGTCAAAGCCGAACTCGGGCGGGTTGAGCGGCACGAAAACAGGCTCGCAGTCGGCCATAATGGCCTGCGCGCGGTAATTTTCAAAGTACGGCGAGAACATAATGATCTTGTCGCCGGGATTCGTCAGCGCAAAGATCGTGTCGACCATGGCCTCGGTCGATCCGATGGTGACGACCATATCTGTCTCCGGATCCAGCGTGCGGCCCATAAAGCGGCCAGCCTTGCGCGCAAGTGCCTGCCGGAAGTTCGGGGCGCCCATGGTGATGGGATACTGGTGCGGGCCAAGTGACGAAACCTCAGCCAGGCGGTTGGTCAGCGCCTTGGGAGGATCAAAGTCCGGGAACCCCTGCGCCAGGTTGATTGCGCCGCAGGCCAGCGATACGCGTGTCATACGGCGGATGACGGAATCGGTGAATAATTTGTTTTTTCTGCTCATTTCCTGCATAATTATTGCCTGCCTTTCGAGAATCTGTCCGTCGGCGGAAATGTGCCGGCGGTATGGCGGAGGATCGGACGGCGGACGTCGGTCATCATAAAAAACGCCCACTGCACGAACCGTGTGCAGAGGACGAGAATTTCCCGTGGTACCACCTCTATTTGCCGCCTGCGCGGCCTCACGGAGCGCGGACGCTCCAGCGCGGTATCGGGCGCACCCGGCTTTGTCTACTTGCCGTACGGCGTTCGGAAAGCTGCTCAGAAGGGACTTCAGTCCGCCTGTTTGCACTGCCTTGCACCAGCCGGCAGCTCTCTGCGCAAAGATAGGGGGACCTACTGATCTTCCTCATTGCATTGATATGTGCTGCACTTTAGCACGTTTTGCTGATAAAGTCAACCGGTAATCTGACAAAATTTTCGGGAAGGGAAACGTATAAGTCTACGAAAACGGAACGCCGCCTTGCGAACAACTGCGAGATATGGTAAAGTATATAATATATAAAAAGAATGACAGAGGAGGGGACGCCATGCTGCAAAAATATCTGCCGGGAAACTTTGCGGCGCGCAGCTGTGTGCGCTCCGGGGCGGGATATGCCGCAGGCTGCGGCATGTCTGCGCCCGTTTTTTCTGCCTGCCGGACCCCGCTGCGGGCCGGGATCGTACTTGCAATACACGCAGGGGCGAGATATAATCATTGATATAAGAACGTTCCTGCGCGCATACCGGCAAAAAGAGAGGGAGACCTATGGACAAGCTGCTGCAGTCTTTTTTAAAACGATTCCATTCTGATCTGGCAACCGACGCTTACCGCTATCTCGGCTGCCATGCGCTTGCCTCCGGCAAGGGCTTTGTGTTCCGGGTGTGGGCGCCGAATGCCGAGGCGGTGCATGTCGTGGGCGACTTTAATTTCTGGAACCCGGAGGATCTTCCCATGCAGCGGATTTCCAGCGGTGTGTGGGAGGCTGTCTCCAGCTGCGCAAAGGTCGGACAGGCGTATAAATACTGCGTCAAGGCACGCTCCGGCAGCACAGTTTATAAGACAGATCCCTATGCCAACCGCTGCTGCGCGCTGCCGGAAACCTCCGGCATGATCGCGCCGCCGGAGGACTACACCTGGCACGACGCAGCTTACCGCGCACGCGTGTCAAAGCAGTCGGCAATCCGACGCCCGGTCAATATTTATGAGGTCCATGCCGGCTCGTGGAAGCGGCATGAGGACGGCAGCTACCTGAACTTTGAGGAGCTGGCGGCAGAGCTTGTCCCGTATGCCAAGGATATGGGCTACACGCATATTGAGCTGATGCCCATTATGGAGTATCCGTATGAGCCGTCTTGGGGCTATCAGATCACGTGCTATTATGCACCGACGCACCGCTACGGCACGCCGCAGCAGCTGATGAAGTTTGTCGACGCGTGCCATAAGGCGGGACTCGGCGTGATTCTCGACTGGGTGCCGGCGCATTTTCCAAAGGACGAGAACGGTCTTTATGAGTTTGACGGCACGTGCTGCTACGAGCTCTCGGATCCCATGATGAACGAGCACCCCGACTGGACGACGCGGATCTATGACTACGGCAAGCCTGAGGTCCGGTCCTTCCTCATCTCCAACGCCTGTTATTGGCTCGAATATTTTCATGTCGACGGGATTCGAGTCGATGCGGTTGCATCGATGCTGTATCTCGACTATAATCGGAAGCAATTCAAGCCGAACCGCTTCGGCGGCAAGGAGAACCTGGAGGCGATTGATTTTCTGCGCCGGCTCAACGAGGCGGCCTTCCGCCTCAATCCGTCGGTTCTGATGATTGCGGAGGAATCCACGGCGTTCCCGATGATTACGCGGCCGGATTACGACGGAGGACTCGGCTTCCTGTTCAAGTGGAACATGGGCTGGATGAACGATATGCTGCAGTACATGTCGCTCGATCCGCTGTGGCGCAAGGGCGACCACAACGCGCTGACGTTCTCCATGACCTATGCTTATTCGGAGAATTTCATCCTGCCGCTCAGCCATGACGAGGTCGTGCACGGAAAGTGCTCGATGATCGGCAAGATGCCGGGCGACTATGACGATAAATTCAACAATCTGCGTGTGTTCTACGCGTACCAGATGGCGCATCCCGGCAAGAAGCTCAACTTCATGGGCAATGAATTTGCGCAGTTTATCGAGTGGAACTACAAGCAGGGGCTGGACTGGCTGCTGCTGGACTATGAAAAGCACAGCAAAATGCAGCAGTTTGTCCGCACGCTCAACCATTTCTACCTGAAAAACCGCTGCTTCTGGGAGAATGATTCCGATTGGGATGGGTTCCGCTGGCTCTCGTGCGATGACCGCGACAATTCTGTGATTGCGTTCCGCCGCGTGAGCCGCAAGGGGCAGGAGATGATTGCCGTGTGCAACTTCTGTCCGGTTCTGCGGGAGGATTACTGGCTGCCGCTGCCGAAGGCCGGATGGTACGCGCCGGTTCTCAATACGGACGACGCAGCATTCGGCGGCTTTGACTTCCAGCCGGCGCCGGTGCATGCGGTCCGGAAGCCGCAGGGAGAATATGCGTATTCCGGCTCGTTCCGTGTGCCGCCGATGAGCGTATGCTTCTATAAGCATGTGCAGAAGCGGCCGCAGTCTGAAAAGAAAGAATAAAACAAAAAGAGTTACCACAAATACGGAAAAAGGAAGAAAACAGGAGGAGATTTCGCAATGCAATTTCAGAAAAAACGCTGTGTGGCCATGCTCCTGGCGGGCGGACAGGGCAGCCGTCTGATGGTTCTGACGGAGAATACAGCCAAGCCTGCCGTCCCGTTCGGCGGCAAATACCGCATTATCGACTTTCCGCTTTCCAACTGCGTAAACTCCAAGATCGATACCGTCGGTATCCTGACCCAGTATCAGCCGTTGGAGCTCAACGAGTATATCGGCAACGGCCAGCCGTGGGGCCTCAACTCCTCGCACGGCGGCGTACAGGTGCTGCCGCCGTATGCCAAGAGCAAAAACTCCGAATGGTACAAGGGCACGGCCAATGCGATCTATCAGAATATCCCGTTCATCCAGCGCTATAACCCGGATAACGTTCTGATCCTGTCCGGCGACCATATTTACAAAATGGACTATGCCGCCATGCTCCGGTTCCACGAACAGCAGGAGGCGGACTGCACCATTGCTGTACGGGAGGTGCCGCTGAAGGAAGCGTCCCGCTTCGGCATTATGAACACGCGCGCCGACGGCTCAATCTATGAATTTGAGGAGAAGCCCAAGCAGCCCAAGAGCACCAACGCCTCCATGGGCATCTATGTGTTCAAGTGGAGCGTGCTCAAGACGTTTCTGGAGGCGGACGAGGCCAACCCCAAGAGTGAAAATGACTTTGGAAAAAATATCATCCCGGCGCTTCTGGAGTCCGGACATTCAATTTTTGCGTACCGCTTCGACGGCTATTGGAAGGACGTCGGGACGATCTCCAGCCTGTGGGAGGCCAATATGGACCTTCTGGGCAAGCATCCCGCGTTTGACATTTACGGCGCGCCCGGCCATAAGATCTATGCCAGAAACCAGGCCATGCCGTCAAGCTTTATCTCCAGAACGGCGGAGCTGCATGAGAGCTTTGTTGCCGAGGGCTGCAATATTGAGGGCACGGTCAACCACTCCATCATCTCGACCGGCTGCTCGGTCGGCAAGGGGGCGGAGGTCACGGACAGCGTGATCATGCCGGATGTCGTCATTGAAAACGGCGCCGTGATCTGCAGCGCCATCATTGCCGAGGGCTGCCACATCAAGGCTGGCGCGCGCGTCGGCGGCTACACCAAGGGCGAGGACCGCAGAATTGCCGTGATCGGCAAGGACAAGACCATCACAGAGGGCACGGTCATTGAGGCCGGTGCGATTGTCTGAGAAAGGGGGACGGAGCAATGGAAGCAATGGGCATTATTTTCTCCAATATCTATGATACCAACATGGGGGAGCTCACCAAAGAGCGGACATCCGCCTCGATTCCCTTTGGCAGCCGCTACCGCCAGATTGACTTTGCACTGTCCAATATGGCAAACTCCAAGATCAGCAACATCGGCATCATTACAAAATATAACTACCAGTCGCTTATGGACCATCTTGGCACGTGCGAGGAATGGGATCTGAAGCTGGGCGAGGGTGTGCGTTTTCTGCCGCCGTATGCCACGGGCCATACCGGCGCGTACCGCGGCAAGCTGGAGGCGCTGCAGACAGCAATGCCGGTGCTCAACCGCTCGGACGCGGAATATGTGGTGCTTTCGGACACGACAGTTCTGTGCGCCATTGATTTTGCAGCGGTTCTGGACGCGCACATTGCCTCCGGCTGCGACGTAACCGTTGTGGCAAAGGCAAGGCGTGCCGACGGCAAGAGCCGCCAGCCGCTCGCCGTCAAGCTGGGAGACGATGGGAAGATTGTCGATATGGCGGTTGACTACTGCGCGCCGGAGGATTATCTGGTCGGCATGAGCATGTTTATCATGCGCCGGGAAAAGCTCAAGCAGGTCATCCGTGAGGTGGTGCCGCACGGCAAATACCATCTCGAGCGGGATTATCTGCTGCCGGAGTACAATGCGGGCAATCTGAAGGTCAATGTCTATCCGTTCCACAATGTGGCGCTGTTCAACCAGAGCGTGGAGGAGTATTTTGATAACAACATGCAGCTGCTCAACGCAGACGTGCGCAGCAGCCTGTTCCGCAGTGAAATTCCCATTTATACCAAGGTCCGCGACGCAGTGCCGACGCTGTTCGGCGAATCCGGCCGTGCGGCCAACTGCCTGATTGCAGACGGCTGCCACCTGTTCGGCAGCGCGGAAAACTCTGTGATCTTCCGTGAGGTTGACATTGACGAGGGCGCGTCGGTGCGCGATTCCATCGTGATGCAGGGCAGCAAAATCGGGGCCGGTGCATCGGTGCGCTACTGCATCCTCGATAAAAACGTCACAATCCGGCCGGGCACGAAGCTGCTTGGCTCGAAGGATCATCCGCTGGTGGTCGACAAAGGAGATACCGTATGAAAATTGCAGTCGTTGCCTCGGAGGCTGCGCCGTTTGTCAAGACCGGCGGTCTTGGCGATGTGATGCAGGCGCTGCCGCAGGCACTGTCCAATCAGAAAAATACATATGTCAGCCTGTTTGTGCCCTACTATAGCCAGATCAAATACTCCGGCAGATGGCAGACGGAATTTCTGGGTGCATTTGATGTGCCGCTGGCTTGGCGGCGGGAATATGTGGGCATTTTCCGGCTGAAAACGCGCCGGAAGAAGCTGCAGGTCTATTTCATTGATAACGAGCACTATTTTAACCGCGGCGGCATCTATGGCTTTGCCGACGACGGGGAGCGCTATGCCTATTACAGCAAGGCTGTGCTGGCGGCGATGAATTATCTCGAGCTCCGGCCCGACGTGGTCAGCTGCCATGACTGGCAGGCGGCGCTGATTCCGCTGCTGCTGAAAACGGAGTACCGCGGCTGCTTCCCGGATACCAAAAGCGTATTTACGATCCACAACATTGAATACCAGGGCAAGTGCAACCTGCAGTTCAACTATGACGTGCTGGGCCTTGGGGCGGAATGCGACGAGATTCTGCGCTTCGACGACTGCACGAACTTCATGAAGGCGGCCATTGTGATGGCCGACCGCGTGACGACCGTGTCGGAGACCTACGCGCAGGAGCTGCATTATGCGTATTATTCGCACGGGATGGACGGCGTGCTGCAAAGCCGCGGTGCGGACTTCTCCGGCATTACCAACGGCATTGACATGCAGGTGTTCGATCCTGCCGCGATGGAGAATCTTGCAGAGCACTATACCGCCAGAACGCTGCGCGCCGGCAAGACTGCCAACAAGCTTGCCCTGCAGCAGAAGGTCGGCCTGCCGCAGGACAAGGACGTTGCGG
The DNA here is from genome assembly GCA_934636305.1 of uncultured Oscillospiraceae bacterium. GTDB lineage: Bacteria > Bacillota > Clostridia > Oscillospirales > Oscillospiraceae > CAG-170. The sequence continues at coordinate 11,780 of CAKUAM010000030.1, read as the reverse complement.
TGCTTGCCATGGTGACAAGGCTTGTCGGCCACAAGGGGATCGATTTGCTGTGCTATATCGCCGAGCGGCTGCTGCAGCGGCGCGTACAGCTGGTGATTATCGGCACGGGCGAGGAAAAATATGAATGGTACCTGTCCACGCTGCGCGAGCGCTTCGGGGACAAGGTTTCGGTGAATCTGCTCTTTGACGGCGGGCTTGCCAATCTGGTCTATGCGGCGTCGGATCTGTATCTGATGCCGTCGAAGTCAGAGCCCTGCGGCCTGTCGCAGCTCATCGCCATGCGTATGGGCTCCGTGCCGGTTGTCAATGCCACCGGCGGGCTCAAGGATACCGTCTGGCCGTATAATGAGGCCGATGAGACCGGACGCGGATTTACGTTCCAGAGCTACAATGCGGATGATTTCCTCGCGGCGATCGACCGCGCACTGGCGCTCTATTATAATGAGCCGGAGAAGTGGCTGCGTCTGGCGCAGAATGATATGGCGGTGGATTCAAGCTGGGAGATTCCGGCGGAGAAGTATATGGCGCTGTTCCGCGAGGTGACAGGCTGTGAATAACGGCTTTCAGAAACTGGAGATAAAGGATATAGAAAATCAATGACAAAAGAGAACCTTCTGCAGCAGCTTCAGGTTTGCTGCGACCGTATGTTTGGCTGCTCGCTGGAGATGGCCACGGAAAAGCAGGCGTACCGCGCGGTGTGCGTGGCGGTGCGTGAACTGCTGGAGGATGAGCGCCGCGAATTTGCAGAGCAGACACGGGCCAGAGAGCGTAAGCAGGTCTATTATATGTCGATGGAATTTCTGGTCGGCACCAGCCTGCGAAATAACCTCTACAATATGGGGCTGCTGGAGCCGGTCAGCGAGATTCTGGGCGAGCTTGGCTTCAGTCTGGAGCATCTGTGTGCGCTTGAGCCCGATGCCGGTCTTGGAAACGGCGGTCTTGGCCGTCTGGCTTCGTGCTATATGGACGCGGCCACAGGGCTTGGATACCCGGTGACGGGCTTTTCAATCCGCTATGAGTTCGGAATTTTCCGGCAGAAGATCGTCGATGGCTGGCAGATGGAGTTTCCGGATAACTGGCTGGAGATGGGCGATGTCTGGCTGCATCCGCGCAAGGATGACGCTGTGGAGGTCCGCTTTGGCGGGCAGGTGCACGAGTGGATGGACGGCGGCAAGTTCAAGACCGCGCAGACGGGCTATCAGTCGGTCATTGCCGTGCCGCATGACCTGTATATCTCCGGCTACAACTCCAAGGCGGTCAACAAGCTGACGCTCTGGAGCGCAAGCATGCCGCAGAGCTTCGATATGAATGCGTTCTCCCGCGGCGATTATGTCCGCGCGCTGGAGCAGAATACGATGGCGGAGGCCATTTCCAAGGTTCTCTATCCGGCGGACAACCATATGAACGGCAAGCGGCTGCGCCTGCGCCAGCAGTATCTGCTGGTGTCCAGTTCGCTGCAGTCGATCCTGAATGAGCATCTGAAAACCTATCACACGCTTGATAACCTGGCAGACAAGGTCGCCGTGCACATTAACGACACCCATCCGGCGCTGTGCGTGCCGGAGCTGATGCGGCTGCTGGTCGACGAGCATGATTTCGGCTGGGATCAGGCGTGGGAGATTACGTGCAGAACGCTCTCCTATACCAACCATACCGTCATGGCCGAAGCGCTTGAGCGCTGGCCGGTGGAGCTGTTTTGTGAGCAGCTGCCGCGTATTTATTCCATCTGCCAGGAGATTAACCGCCGGCTGATGGAGAAACTGCAGCGCGTGTACCCGAATGATCCCGGCAAGTGGAACTATATGGCTGTGATTGCAAACGGTGAGGTGCGCATGGCAAATCTGTGCCTGACCTGCTGCCATAAGATCAACGGCGTGTCGCAGCTGCATACGGACATTCTGGAAAAGACGATCTTCCACGATTATTATCAGCTCGATCCGGGCCGGTTCCTGAATATCACCAACGGAATTGCCTACCGCCGCTGGCTGTGCCAGTCCGATCCGGCGCTCAGCAGCTATCTGCAGACGCTCATCGGTGATGGGTTCCTGAAGGACGCCAACGCGCTTGAGGGGCTTTTGAAATACCGCGACAATCTGGACGTGCTGGAAAATCTGTGCGCCATCAAGCGTAAGAACAAGGTGCGGCTGGCAAAATATATTGCCGAGCACAACGGCGTCAACGTCGATCCCGATTCGATCTTTGATGTGCAGGTCAAGCGCCTGCATGAGTATAAGCGGCAGCTGCTGAATATTCTGTATATCCTGACGCTCTATAACCGGATCAAGGATCACCCGGAGCAGGAGATTTATCCCCAGACCTTCATCTTTGCGGCCAAGGCTTCTGCGGGCTATTATCTGGCCAAGCAGATTATCTCGCTGATTGTGGCGGTATCCAATCTGGTCAACTCCGACCCGCAGGTGCAGAACAAGATCAAGGTCGTGTTCATCGAGGATTATAAGGTTTCTCTGGCGGAGATCATCATCCCGGCTGCGGACCTCTCCGAGCAGATTTCCATCGCCGGAAAAGAGGCCTCCGGCACAAGCAACATGAAGCTTATGATTAACGGTGCGGTGACGCTCGGTACGCTTGACGGTGCAAATGTGGAGATCCGGGACCGTGTGGGCGAGGAGAACATGTTCCTGTTCGGTATGACGGCGGACGAGGTTGAGAAGCTCTGGCAGCGCGGCTATGATCCGCATCAGTTCCTGACGCCGGAGCTTGACCGCGTGCTGCAGATGCTCACCTCCGGCGCGCTCGGCCAGCGGTTTGACGACATTGTCGCCTCGCTCACGACGAACCGCTTTGGGACGGCAGACGCCTATATGACAATTGCGGACTTTGCCAGCTACAAGGCGGCCAAGGAGCGTGCCGCGCAGACGTATCAGGATCGGATGCGCTTTGCACAGATGTCGCTGACCAACATCGCAAGGGCTGGCATCTTCTCCTCCGACCGCTCGGTGGAGCAGTATGCGAAGGAAATCTGGAACCTGTAAGAGAAAGAAATCCCTGAATCAACCCCGGAAAGGCATTGAACCAGAGATTTCTGAAAAGGGGCCGACAGAAATTGTCGGCCCCTTCGCTGATAAAAAATGGACGGTAGGTTGCATGAGAATTTTATTTGACAGTAAGCTTTCCCAATTCAAATCACCCTTTGGCACGCTGCAGGAAAATAAAGCCTGTACGATGCATATCCATATCCCGGTTTCCTGTCAGACAGTTGCGGTACAGCTGGTGCTGCAGCGGGAAAACGGTGAGGAGTGCCGGCGGACTGCGCTGGAAAAGCAGTCCGCGGACGCTCTGTATGAGATCTGGGGCGGCAGCTTCTGCATGGCGGAGCCGGGGCTGTATTTCTATTATTTTCAGATCACCACGCGAAATGAGTCCTTCCGCCTCTTTAAGCAGGGAACCGGCGACACGAATATGGAGGCGGGCGAGCTGTGGCAGCTGAGCGTGCTGGCGGACAAGAACCCGGTGCCGGCGGACTGCGCGGGCGCAGTGATGTATCAGATCTTCCCGGATCGGTTCTGTCAGGCGGGCAGCTGTGACCTCACAGATAAGCTTCAGCCCTATTGGGTGCACGAGAATAAGCAGGACGTGCCGGTCTATCTCACGGACGAGCATGGGGAGATTCTGAATAATGATTTCTATGGCGGAAACCTGAACGGAATCCGGCAGAAGCTGCCGTATCTGCAGGAACTCGGCGTAGAGATTCTGTATCTCAACCCGATTTTCTACGCGTGGTCAACCCACCGGTACGACACGTGCGATTATAAGCGCATCGATCCGATGCTGGGCACTGAGGCAGATTTCCGGGCGCTGTGCGACGAGGCGCATGCGCGCGGCATGAAGGTGATTCTTGACGGCGTATTCAGCCATGTCGGCAGCCGCAGCGGCTATTTCCAGAGCGCCATCCATGACCCCAATTCCCCCTACCGCGGCTGGTTCAGATTCCAGCACTATCCCGACGTCTATGACAGCTGGTGGGGGATTACAACGCTGCCGTGCATGGACAAGTCAAACCCGGATTATATCCGCTATGTGATTGACGACGAGGACAGCGTGATTGTGCACTGGCTGAAGCTTGGCGCAGATGGCTGGCGGTTGGATGTGGTTGACGAGCTCCCGGATGCGTTCCTTGCGCGCCTGCGTGCCCGTGTCCGTGCGGTCAAACCGGATGCGCTGCTCATCGGCGAGGTGTGGGAGGATGCGTCCAACAAGACGGCCTATGGCTGCCGCCGCCGCTATTTTACCGACCGGCAGCTTGATTCGGTGATGAACTATCCGTGGCAGAAGGCCATTTTACGCTTCGTCCGCGGAGAGGATGACGGGGCCGGGCTCGGTGAGAGTATCCGCACAATCGCGGAGAATTATCCGCCGGATGTTCTGCAGTCGGTGATGAATATTCTCTCGACGCATGACACGCCGCGCGCAATCAATGCGCTTCTGGATCCGCGGGATGGGGACCGTGCGGAGCTGGCCCGGCGGACGTTTACCCCGGAGCAGCTGGCAGAGGGAAAGCGGCGGCTGAGGCTTGCTGCGTTTCTGCAGTTCATGCTGCCGGGCATGCCCTGCATCTATTATGGCGATGAGGCCGGCATGACCGGCTACCGCGACCCGTTTAACCGCTGCTTTTACCCATGGGGCGGGGAGGATCAGGAGCTTCTTGCGTTCTACCGGGCGCTTGCGCGCGTCAAAAAGACGCAGCCCGCACTCCGGTGCGGGACGGTGCTGGTGCTGGAGGCCGGCGGCGGGCGGCTGATGCTGCTGCGGCAGCACGCGGGCGCGGATGTCGCAGTCTGCTGCAATCTTTCGCAGCAGGCGTGGCTGCTGCCGCACAGCGGGACGATTCTCATCGGCGGCGGAATTGCGGAGTATACCGGAGAGACGGTTACGCTTGGGCAGGGCGGATTCTGTGCAATGAGCAAGTAATGCGGAAAAGATAGGGACGCCGGAGGCAGAATCAAGCTGAAGATTTCAGAGATTTCTGTTCTGCGTGGCCGCTTCTGACGCGCCGCCGGAGGCACAGGTCCAACAACCAATCATCGGCATCTTTGCTGATTGGGAAGGGAAAACGGAAACAGGACGAGCCAGCGTTTACGATGGCTCGTCCTGTTGTGATTGCGGATGGTGCGTAAGCAGCAGAAGGACGCTGCGGATTACACGGCCTGGCCGTCTGGGGCGCGGTCGTCCCCGAAGAAAAATACTGCGACTGTGCCGGGACCGGAGTGGGAGGCAACAATTGTGCCGATGTCGCAGATGCGCACGCTGCCGTTCAGATGCGGGAAAGCGGCCTCCACGGCGGCCTTGGTCGCCTCGGCGTCTGCCAGACAATTGGAATGGCAGATAAATGCCTTGCCGCTGTAGTTTTCGCCGTTTTCAGCGTGGCGCCTCATGGTCTCAATGGTGCGGGCCACGGCGTTTTTCTTGCCGCGGACCTTGTCATAGGCAATGATGCGTCCCTTGTCATCCAGACGCATGATCGGGCAGATGCCGAGCACCGTGCCGATGGCGGCTGCTGCACCGGACATGCGGCCGCTGCGGCGATAAAATTTAAGCTCCGTGGAATAAAACTGATGGTGTACCCGCTGCCGGTTGGCCATGACCCAGGCGGCCGTCTCCTCAAGTGTTTTGCCTGTGTCGCGCAGATCGGCGGCGCCATCGACCAGCAGGCCGTAGCCGGACGAGGAGCAGAGCGAATCGATCACAACCAGCTTGCGCTCAGGGTATTTTTCGCGCATGGCTTCGGCGGCAAGCATCGCGTTTTGCACGGACGCGGTCATACCGGAGCCGAAGGCAATGTGCAGCACGTCTCCCTGCTGCAGAAGACCGTCAAAAAAGGTTTCGTACTGGAATTCGTTGAGCTGCGCGGTGGTGGGCAGCTTGCCATCGGCCAGAAAACCGTAGAAACGGGGCAGCGCCGCGGGATCGCGGCCCATGTCGTCCTCGTAGCTGACACCGTCGACCTGATAGCTGTAGAACAGGATGGGGATACTGCGTGCAGCGGCATAAGAATAGGGCATATCGATGGTGGACTCGCAGGAAAGAATAAAGCTGGATTCCATATCAGACACCTCTTTATCCGCGGGCATGGCCGCGCGGGAATATACACCTTTACAATAACAGACAACACGTAAAAAAGAAACCGGCAAATAGATGCCGTTGTCTGAATTTTACCCGACTGCCGTGCCGACATTTTTCAGCCGGGGCGGGACGACGCTGAACTCGTCGCGGCCCATCTGGCAGAGTCGGTCAAACTGCGCCTGAATGTCATAGCGCATATCGTTGGACAGCCATTCAACGATCTGGCCATAGCATTCGCATTGCCAGAAGCGGATGATGATTTCCCGATCTGCGTCCGAGATGGCGACGTCACCATAGACGGCGTTGGCATAGGCCTCGACCGTGTAGCGGCAGATACGCATGAGATAATACGCAACCGTGTCATGGCTGACCGAGCGGTACATGTGCATGACGGCGCGCCGGTTTTCTGTCATGAATTGCACGGCGGCTTTCAGGCAGGCCTCCGGGGAGTCCGGATTGGCGTACTCATGGATGATACGGTCGGCATTTTCCATGATGATTTCGGTGGCAAGGGTGGGGATATCTGCAAAATGATAATAAAACGTATTGCGGTTGATGCCGCAGTCGTCAACGATTGCTTTTACTGTGACCTGATTGAGCGGCCGCTCGTTGAGAAGCTTCAGAAAAGAATTTTTGATCGCTTCCTTGGTATGGACGGGCATAGACGGACCTCCTGTGCCTCTATTTCTGATAAATAGGATACCAAACGGGCCGGAAAAAGTCAATCTGAACGTCCGGCGCATTTTGTCTGACAATACGGTGCGGTTCTTTCTTGTCAAGCAGGGGAATCTGTGATAAAATACCTGTAATTGAATGAATAGGAGCGCTGATTTGGACGGATTTGTTTCGTGGCTCAAGCAGCTGCAGTTCGATGGCGTCTGGCAGACGGCGGTTCTGATTGCGGCGTCGCTGCTTTGCATCACATTTCATGAGACCTGCCATGGTCTTGTGGCATACTGGCTTGGCGACCCGACGGCCAGGCGGCAGGGACGGCTGACGCTCAATCCGCTGAAGCATGTGGATATCGGCGGACTTCTGATGATGGCACTGTTCCGGTTCGGCTGGGCGAAGCCCGTGCCGGTCGACATGCGGAACTTCAAAAATCCGAAGCGCGGCATGGCGCTGACGGCGCTGGCCGGCCCGGTGTCCAATGTGCTGCTGGCATATGCGGCGGTGCTGCTGTACGGGCCGTTTGCAGTCTGGTATTACAGAAGCGGCTCTATGGCGGTCTATGTTTTTGCACTGTTTTTCTATTATGTGCAGATTATTTCGGCAGGGCTGGCCGTGTTTAATGTATTCCCGATTCCGCCGCTTGACGGATCGAAGGTGCTGCTTTCCTTCCTGCCGGATCGGGCCTATGCATGGCTGATGCGCTATGAGCGCTACGGCATGGCGCTTCTGATGCTGCTGCTTTTTACCGGCGTGCTCGACACGCCGCTGACCGTCCTGCGCGACGGGCTGCTGACCGGGCTTTCGGCAATCGGGAGCTGGCCGGTGCAGCTGTTACTGAGCTGAGTGGAGTTTTACAATGGATGAACCGCTTTACCACCTTGGCAGCGTGGTGCACGCCAGGGGCGAGACGCTGGAGGATTTTGACGGCCCGCTGGACGTCATTTTGCTGCTGCTGAGTAAGAATAAAATTGAAATACAGGATATTCAGATTTCACAGATTCTGGAGCAGTATCTGGCCTATCTCGACGAGATGAAGCGCATGGATATGGAGATTGCCAGCGAATTTATCGCCATGGCGTCGTATCTCATGTACATCAAGACCCGGATGCTGCTGTCCAGGGCGGAGCAGGCCGAGGCGCAGAGCGAGATGGACAAGCTCGTGGAATCGCTGCAGAAGCGGCAGCGGGAGGAGGCTGGCAAGCAGATCCGGAACGCGGCCCAGGTGCTGGCTGCGCGCAATGAGCTTGGGCTTGGTCTGTTTACCAAGGGCCCAGAGCCCTATCAGCCGGATACGACCTACCGCTATCAGCATGACAAGCAGGATTTGCTTGCGGCGCTGGCCGCCATGCAGGACAGAAACGAGCGGAAGCTGCCGCCGCCTGTGTCGAACTTCGCCGGGATCGTCGGCGCGGAGCCGTATCCTGTGACGCAGAAGGCCAGGCAGGTGATTGGCAGGCTCCTTTCGCACGGCGTCATGCGTTTTCTGGCGCTGTTCCGCGGCAGCCGCAGCCGGTCAGAGATTGTGGCAACGTTTCTGGCCGTGCTGGAGCTTTGCAGGCTCCGTTCGGTGGCAATCGGAGAGGATGAGAGCGGCGAGACATCCGTGACCTATCTCAAGACGCCGGACCAGGCCGTGACCACAGATATCACGTAGGAGGCAGACCTTGGAACAGACAGATTTACAGCGGGCACTCATGGCGGTGCTGTTTGCTGCCGGGGAGCCGGTGGATGCAGGGCGGCTGAGCCAGACGCTGGAGACAGACGAGACAGAGATCCACAGCGCCTGCAAGGCGCTGATGGACGATCTGAGCTATCACCGTAGCGGCATCCGCATTGTCCGGCTGGAAAACGCCTATCAGATGTGCTCGTCGCCGGAGATGGCGGAATATGTGACAAAAACGCTCGAGACGCGCAAGCCGCCGAAGCTGTCGCCCTCCCAGCTGGAGACGCTGACGGTGATTGCCTATTATCAGCCGGCGACAAAGGCACTTGTTGAGCAGATCCGCGGTGTGGACAGCGCCTACAGCGTCAGTGCACTCGTGACAAAAAAGCTTGTGCGCGAGTGCGGGCGGCTGAATGTGCCGGGGCGGCCCATTGTGTATGAGACAACGCCGGATTTTCTGCGCGTGTTCGGGCTGGAATCGCTGGCGGATCTGCCGGAGATTGAAAAGGTGGATCTGCATGTCGACCCGTCGCAGGTGGAGCCCATGGAAAAGCCGCAGCCGGAGGTGCAGGAGCTGCCGCAGCAGCAGGAGATCCCGCTATGAGCTGGACGTGGTGGATGACGCTGCTTGTGATATTTGCTGCGCTGGCACTGATCGGCTGTATCCCGGTTGGCGGAGATATCCGCTATTCGCCGGAGGGCTTCTTCCTGTCGCTGGTGCTGGGACCGGTCCGGCTGCAGCTGATACCGCGGAAAAAGAAGAAGCGCCCGGCGGCAAAAAAGAAGCAGCGGCCTGCAAAAAAGCAGACAGCTGCGCCGGAGCGAGCGCAGAAAAAAACGCCCGCCTTTCGGCTTGGCGGCGTGGAGGGTGCGATGCAGCTGCTGGAGTTTGCCGGGGATGTCCTTGGCGACGCGCGGCGTAAGCTGCGGGTGAATGAGCTGACGCTCTATGTGACGTTCTGCGGCGCGGATGACCCGGCGAAGGCTGCCATCAGCTATGGCAGAGCCTGGGCGGCAATCGGCGCGATGACGCCGGCGCTCGAGCGGCTGTTTTTCATCCGGAAGCGTGATATCCGCCCCATGCTCGATCAGCAGCAGGCGGGTATGAAGGTGGATGCGCATCTTATTCTGACCATTACGATCGGGCGTGCGCTGGCACTGGCCGTGCATGCCGGGATCGCATTTTTAAAACTTATGAATCAACGAAAAGAAAGCGGTGAACGTTCATGAATCATCCCCTGTCTGATATGATGACCAATACCATGAGCAAGATCAAGGATATGATCGACGTCAATACTGTTGTCGGCGATCCTATTACCACACCGGGCGGCGTGACGATCATTCCTGTCACAAAGGTTTCCATCGGTTATGGCGGCGGCGGCAGCGATTTTGCAACGAAGAATTATCCGCCCGCGCGCGACAATGCGTTTGGCGGCGGCGCCGGCGCCGGCATCAAGATTACGCCGGTGGCGTTTCTGGTGATCCGCGGTGAAAACGTGCGGATGCTGCCGGTGGCAGAGCCGGCGTCCACGTCGGTCGACCGGCTGATTGAGCTGCTGCCGGATCTGCTGGAGAAGGGCGAGGCTTTTCTGGCCGAAAAGAAGGCAGAGAAAGCAGCTGCAGCAGCGGAAGAATAATTATATGCGCCCTGCGGAAAACTGTGTGCAGGGTGATGGAGTTTGAAAGCAATTGTGCGGAAAGCCGCGGCGGCCCTGTGCGCTGCGGCTGTTTTCTGGGCGGCGCAGCCGGCTGCCGCAGCGGCGGCTGTACCAACGGTGAGTGCCCGCTGCGCGGCGCTGATGGATGCTGCAACGGGGGAGATCCTGTATGAGAAAAACGGTGCGCAGCGCGCGCTGATTGCCAGCACGACAAAGATCATGACGGGGCTGCTCGTCAGTGAGTGCGGCGCGCTGGACAGGCTGGTGACGGTGCCGGACGCGGCGGTCGGGCTGGAAGGCTCGAGCATGTACCTGCAGAAGGACGAGCGCCTGCAGGTGCAGGAGCTGCTGTACGGGATGATGCTGCATTCCGGCAATGACGCGGCGCTGGCGCTGGCCATTGTGCTTGCCGGGAGCGAGCAGGCCTTTGTCCGGCAGATGAACCAGCGTGCCGCAGCGCTTGGATTGCGGCAGACGCATTTTGCCAATCCGCATGGGCTTGACAGTGGACAGAATTATTCCACAGCGCTGGATCTGGCCGCGCTTGCACGCGCGGCAATGGATCATACGGTGTTTCGCGCCGTTGTGGGGACGAAAACGATCACCTGCGCGGGCAGAACACTGACAAATCACAATAAGCTTCTCTGGCGGTATACGGGCTGTACAGGCATCAAGACGGGCTATACGCGAAGCGCCGGCCGGATCCTTGTCAGCGCGGCCGAGCGCGGCGGGCGGGAGCTGATTGCTGTGACAATTGCGGATCCGGATGACTGGCGCGATCATACCGCGCTTCTTGATTACGGCTTTGCCGTGCTGGCGCAGCGGACGCCTGTCTATCCGCAGATCAGGAGGGTATCATGGAAGAACGGCTGCAGAAAATTCTGGCGCGAAGCGCCGGCGTGTCCCGGCGGAAGGCGGAGGAACTGATTGCGGCGCGGCGCGTGCGCGTCAACGGTAATACCGCCGTGCTCGGTGCGCTGGCGGACACACAGGAGGACGTGATTGAGCTGGACGGTGTGCGCGTGCGCAGCCGGCAGGAGCCGGAGGCGGTGTATCTGATGCTCTGCAAGCCGCGCGGCTTTGTGACGACCATGCACGATGAAAAGGGCAGACGGTCAGTGGCAGAGCTTGTTGCGGATGTGCCGGCACGGGTCTATCCGGTTGGAAGGCTCGATTATAATTCTGAGGGACTGCTGCTGCTGACAAACGATGGAACGCTTGCCAATGCAATCATGCACCCGAAGCGCTGCGTGGACAAGGTATATCTTGTCTGGGTCAGCGATTACATAGCTGGCAAGGAGCGGCCTATGAGCGAGCCGATTGTAATTGACGGCAGAAAAACGTCGCCGGCGCAGGTGGAGCTCCTGTCTGTGCAGGGCCAGACAGCGCTGCTGCGCGTGACCATCCACGAGGGACGCAACCGCCAGATCCGCCGGCTCTGCGAGCGGGCAGGGCTGCGGTGCACGCGTCTGCGCCGGATTGCGGAGGGGCCGCTGCAGCTGGGGGATCTGAAGCCTGGGCAGTACCGGCCGCTGACCGATGCGGAGCTTTCGGCGCTGCGCAGGGAATTTGAAAGAAATACTTGACAAATGCACTTGTTTTGTGTATGATATGAGGGCTGTCCGGGATGTGACACGGCCAGCCGATATCATGGAGTGGTATCGAAGCGGTCATAACGAGCACGACTGGAAATCGTGTGACGGTCA
>CAKUAM010000029.1 GCA_934636305.1 uncultured Oscillospiraceae bacterium | reverse complement strand
GGCTGTTTTCCCGATGCCGGGCGGGCCGATCAGCAGCACGGGGCGCTGCTGGCTGCGTGGCATGCGATAGGTGCCGGCAGCAGTCTTTGCGGTGTAGGCAAGGACAGTCTGCCGAAGCTCCTGCTTGGCCTGTGCTATATCCATGCTTCGTCTCCTTTCGGCCTTTCGGCGCTCAGAATCACATGCTCTGCCCATGGCGGCAGGTCAATGTCGTCACAGCGGTACTGCAGCATGACGAAAATAACCCGGTATGCCGGCGGAAGGTCGGGGAACACACCGTAGCCGTCGGTAAAATAGAGAAGCCCCTGCAGGTGCGCCAGTTCCCCGGACGAGACAAGACCGTCCACGTAGGAGATGGCGGGACGGAAATCCGTTCCGCCGCCGCCATGCAGCGTCATGGTGCAAAGCCAGTCGCGAAGCTCCTGCAGCGTCGTCAGCCGGGTATCGGCCTGTACCTCGCAGTCGCATTCGATGATATGCAGGTTGAAGCGCTCGAAAAACAGCGCCTGCCGTGCAATGAGTCCTGCCAGCTCCCCGAGAAACGATGCGCATAACGAGCGGGAACACGATGCCGAGGTGTCCAGCACAATGGCAAGCTCCCGCAGCCGCCGTTCCTCCGAGTATTCCAGCGGCTCAAGAAGCGGCATGTTGCTGTAATGCTCAAGTCCGTAGAGGTACCAGGCGTACTGAAACTCGTCGTCGGAGACGTGGCGGTTTTCCCGCAGCTCGGAAAGCTCATGCAAAAGCGCGGTCAGCTGCCGGCTGCCGCGCGCATCGGGCTTCACGGCAAACGCGGCGTGGCCGGTGCCGCAGCCGATGGTGGGCTTTTGCGGCAGGGGATCAGGGAGCAGATGGCCAAGCGCCTGCCAGCCGGTTTCACCGCCATCCGCGCTGGCCGCTGCGCGGGCAAAGAGCGGCGCTGCGCCCCATAGCTGATGGTCATCGAGTGCTGCCGCACGGCACTGGGTGTCGGTCAGCACATCCGGCTCCATCTCCAAAAGCGCATAAATGGCCTGTGCCTGCGCGGCCTTTCTGGCCTGAAGCGTGCAGCGGGCGGAGAAAAGCATATCCGGCTCCTTCTCCTGCGGCAGCAGCGCATGGCGAACCATCATGACGGCAAGGTCGCACGCGGTGTCCCACCGCGCGGCGTCCAGCGCAGGCGGCTTTTGCACATGGCCGAGCATCAGATGCAGCAGAAGGTGCAGGGTGTACTGCGCCGGCGCATCGGAGCGGGCGAGAAATTCCTGCTCCAGCCAGCCCGGGGCGAAGCAGGCGTGCGCGCCGTCCGTGCCGGCCGGCCGGACAGCGGCGTCCCGGCAGTTGAGGCGGCCCAGCGGCAGAGCGAGCGCAGGGAGCTTTTCATAAAGGCTGGTACAGACAATAGAAAAGATACGCTCCGCTGTGGTCATAGGCGGCCTCCCTCGGAAGAATGTGGTTTTTCTTTATATTTTAGCAAGTTTATACGGAAATGCAATCGCAAGGAACGATTTATACTTTCTTTCTAAACCGCGAACGCTTCGCTGGTTTGTGGTTTGGTTGGCTCTTCGGTTTTCTTGGATCTTTCCTGCGCTGCCTGACAGCCCAATGCGAATCCGTACTGTGCAACAGATTTTATCCGCAAAACGGATTTGCTGCAGTAATGAAACCGTAACTGCTGCCAAACTTGATACCGAAATGACGGGCGGCGCGTAGTGAGATCCGGCAAGGCGGAAAAGATGGGGCCGTCGGAGACGTTTCAAATAAACCAACCAGCGATGCAGCCGCTGGTTGAGAAAAACGGCCGCAACGGAACAAACCGCTGTCTGCAGCGGCTCGTTCTGTCGCGACCGTTTCTGACGCGCCGTCGGAGACAGAAAGCGTCACAAAGCTGCTGATGTGCTTCATTTGACGCAAAATGTCCCAGATGGGTGGTCAAAGCATACGCTTATTTTTCTTTGTAATAGAGCATGCAGTGGCAGTAGCCCTCAAAGTCTGGATCTTTGATCTGCTCGCGGAACTCACGGCACATGCACTTGTTGTCCTCCGTGCGGGCAAGCCGGCACGGGCAATAGCCGCCGGTGCGCTTGAGTCCCTCCTTGACGCGTGCAACGACAGCTGCGTCCTCGTTCAGACGAACCTTCACAGCGCCTCAAGCTCCTTTTTAAGCACGTCCTTTTCGCGGTAGCCGACCAGACGCTTCACGACCTTACCGCCCTTGACGCACAGAAGCGTCGGAATGGAGTCAATCTGGAACTCCATGGCCAGATCGCGCTCGTCGTCGACGTTGACCTTGCAGAATTTGATGCCTGGCATCTCTCCGTCCAGCTCCTGCATCACAGGCGCCAGCATCATGCACGGGCCGCACCACGTTGCCCAGAAGTCGACGACGACAGGCCCCTCTGCACGCACGACCTCCTGCTCAAAATTATCCAATGTTACAATTGTCATGACAAATGACCTCCCTTTGCTTTGGTATGTGCCGCGCCGTCAGGTTTTATCCCTCCAGAAGATCGCAGATGGCTGCTGCGGCAGGCTTTTTGTGCATGCCGGCAAGCGCATGGCGCATCTGTTCGCGGCGTTCGTCGCTGCGCAGCAGCTGATCGCACAGTGCGGCAAGCTCCTGCGGCGTATCGGCGGTCACAGCGCCGCCGTGCGAGACGAAAAACGCGAGATTCGGCGTCTCACAGCCGCCGACAACGTTGACCAGAACCATCGGCACACCCTTGACCATGGCCTCGGTCGTGCTGATGCCGCCGGGCTTGGTCAGAAACAGATCTGTGCTGTCCAGCATGGCGGACATGTCGCTGATATACCCGCGGATGTGGATGTTGGGATGATCCTCGAATTGGCGTTGAAGCCTGCGGATGAGCTTGCGGTTGCTGCTGCATGCGATACTGACATCATACGACAAAGGCAGCCGCATTGCAAGCAGTTCTGCAATTTCCTCCATTGGCCCGCAGCCCATGCTGCCGGTCATGACAAACAGGTGCCGGTGCGCAGGATCGATGCCGGCGGCGCGCTTGGCCTCGTCCATGGGGAGACTGCTGTACAGCTCTTGCCGGATGGGGATCCCGCAGGGAACAATTGCTTCCCGGCGCACGCCGCAGCGGACAAACGTATCCGTGAGCGATGCGTCAGGAATAACACAGTAGTCAAGGTCAATCCGGTCGCAGGAGGGGCTGGCGGTATAGTCGGTGGCGACAAATACGGTGCGGATGGGCAGCGGGCTCTGCTTCTGGATGGCGGTGAGCATCAGCGCCGGGAACAGGTGCACGCAGATAACTGCGTCATAGCCGCCCGCGCGGATGGACGCGCGCAGGCGGTTGCACCCGCGGCGAAGAATGCGGTAGGCTGCGGAGCTGTCATCAAACGATGCCGGGTGCTCCTCGGCATATTGGTAGCCTTTATTGTAGAGCTTGGGGAAATAGCGGTAGAACCGCACATGCCAATTGCTGACGAAGCGCGAGGTGCCCTTGGAGACAAACTGCAGCGCATCGTCAACGGCGCAGCTGTGGCCGCGTGCCTGCAGCTCAGAGGCGATGGCCTTCGCGCAGGAATTGTGCCCGCCGCCGGTATTGCAGCTTAAAATCAGGACGTTCATACTTGGTTCCTCCGTTTCTGTTGCTGCCGCTCATACAGCCGCACGAGGCGCGGCCGGTTATAGCGCTGGATGATGATGAAAATCAGATTGCCGAATATGGCGTACAGGAGATACAGCAGCACGCCCCAGCCGGTTGGCCACAAAACCAGCACGCCTGCGCCGAGTATGGCCAGAATCCAGTGCACAGCTTCGGCCACGCATGTCTCACGGATCATGGTCAGAAGCGACTGCGGATCGAGCCGCACCATCTTTTTTGCCGGCATCAGGCCGGGGAATATGCGGCTCATGTCCGGCACACGGGTCTGCCACGCGGAGACATGAAGGAGCGTTTCATAGATCCGCCCGTCCTTTTCCCAGGCTGCAGTGCGGTATGGCGCGCGGCGGTAATCGAACCAGGCCTTCGGCACCAGCCGGCCAAGCACAAAGCTCAAAATCCCGAGCGCGGCGAGATAGCACGCACAGTACAATAATTGTATCATATCAAGCGTCCTTTAAGCGGTAATATCCTACAACTGCATTCTATCAGACAAAAAAGAAGCCGCCTATGGTCAGTTTTCAGTTTCTGCCCATCCTGACAGGATACGCGGGAAATTTGGAGTTTTTGACGAAAATGGAACAATTGCGTTGCCGGACGCGTCAAACTGTGGTAAGGTAAATAACACAACGAATATAAATATAAAGGAGCGTATCTTATGGGACTGATCAAAGCAGCAATGGGTGCGGCAGGCGGTGTGCTGGCCGACCAGTGGAAGGAGTATTTCTATTGTGAGGCCCTTCCGGAAAATGTCATGGCAGTCAAGGGGCAAAAGCGTGTGTCCGGCCGCAGCAGCAACACAAAGGGCTCGGATAACATCATTTCCAACGGCTCCGTCATCGCCGTGGCCGATGGCCAGTGCATGATCCTTGTCGATCAGGGCAAGGTCACAGAGTTCTGCGCCGAGCCGGGCGAGTTCCGGTATGATTCGTCGACAGAGCCGTCGCTGTTTTCGGGCAAGTTCGGCGAGAGCCTGCTTGCGACGTTCAAGAATATCGGTAAGCGCTTTACCTTCGGCGGTGAGCCGCCCAAGGATCAGAGAGTCTACTATTTCAACACCAAGGAGCTCATCGGCAACAAATACGGCACGCCGTCGCCGGTGCCGTTCCGTGTGGTTGACCAGCGCGCGGGGCTCGATGTCGATATCTCCATCCGCTGCTTCGGCGAGTACAGCTATCATATCTGTGACCCGATCCTGTTCTATACGAATGTCTGCGGCAATGTGACAGCGGATTATACGCGCGACCGGCTCGACAGCCAGCTCAAGACGGAGCTTCTGACCGCTCTGCAGCCGGCCTTTGCCAAGATCTCGGACATGGGCATCCGCTATTCTGCGCTGCCGGGCCACACGGCGGAGCTTGCCGACGCGCTTAACGATGTGCTGTCGGCCAAGTGGCGCAATCTGCGCGGACTGGAAATTGTCTCGCTCGGCGTTTCGTCTGTGAAGGCGAGCGAGGAGGATGAGCAGATGATCAAGGAGCTGCAGCGCAACGCTGCGTTCCGCGATCCGACCATGGCGGCGGCGCATCTTGTCGGTGCGCAGGCATCTGCCATGCAGGCGGCGGCCAACAACCAGAATGGCGCGGCGATGGCCTTTATGGGCATGAACATGGCCGGGCAGGCCGGCGGCATGAATGCACAGAATCTCTATCAGATGGGCGCGCAGCAGCAGGCGGCGCAGCAGCCTGCCCCCGCGGCAGCGCCGGCAGCCGGCAGCTGGAAGTGCAGCTGCGGTGCGACGGCCACGGGCAAATTCTGCCCGGAATGCGGCGCCAAGCGGCCGGAGGCCTCTGCGGCAGGCTGGACGTGCCCGACGTGCGGCGCGCTAAACAAGGGCAAATTCTGCGCGGAGTGCGGCGCAAAGAAGCCGGCTGGCGTGCCGAAGTATAAGTGCGACAAGTGCGGCTGGGAGCCGTCGGATCCCACGCATCCGCCGAAATTCTGCCCGGAATGCGGCGATCCGTTTGATGAGGGTGATATTGTCGGCTAATAGACCAGGTTGCCCGCGCAATCTGCGCGGGCAACCGCGCGACGGGAGGCATTTGTATGGCAAATCAGGTAACAAACTATCAGTGTCCGGCCTGTACGGGTCCGCTGCATTTTAAAGGCGGCACCGGCAAGCTGGAATGTGAATACTGCGGGTCAAGCTACACAGTTGAGGAAATTGAGAAGCTCTACGCCCAGAAGGATGAAAAGGCTGCCGAGGAGCAGCAGAAGCAGGAGCAAAAGCAGCAGGCAGCTGAGGAATCTGCATGGCAGCAGCCGGAGGGCGCCGCGTGGGATGAGGGCATGAAGGCATATTCGTGCCCGTCGTGCGGGGCAGAGCTTGTCTGTGACGAGACGACGGCTGCGACCAGCTGCCCCTACTGCGGCAATCCGACCATTGTGCCGGGGAAGCTCTCCGGCGCGAAAAAGCCGGACTATATCATTCCCTTCAAGCTTGACAAGCAGGCGGCGATTGACGCGCTCAAGCAGCACTATAAGAATAAGCCGCTGCTGCCGCGCGTGTTCTCCGCACAGAACCACATTGAGGAAATTCAGGGCGTGTATGTCCCGTTCTGGCTGTTCAACGGCACGGCCAACGCCGACGCAGCGTATAAGTGCACACGCTCCATGACGCACCGCGAGGGCGATTACGAGGTGACGGATACGCAGCATTTTCTGGTAGAGCGCGCCGGAAATATCGCCTTTGAAAAAATCCCGGTCGATGCGTCGAGCAAGATGCCCGACGAGAATATGGACTCCATTGAGCCGTTCGATTACAAGGCCCTCAAGGCGTTTTCCAATGCGTATCTGCCCGGCTATCTGGCGGACCAGTATGATGTGAGCGTGGACGAGTGCGCCAAGCGTGCCGATGCGCGCTGCAAGGCCAGCTGTGAGGACGCGCTGCGCGCATCTGTCGCGGGCTTTGAAACGTGCATCCCGGAGCATGAGAATGTGCACATCCGGCGCGGCAAGGTGCAGTATGCGCTGCTGCCGGTGTGGATGCTGCATACCAAATGGAACGGCAAGGACTACCTGTTCTCCATGAACGGGCAGACGGGCAAACTGACGGGGGATCTGCCGATCTCCAAGGGACGGTTCTGGGCGTATTTCGGCGCGATTGCCGGGTCGTTGACGGTGATTTTTACGCTGCTTCTGCAGCTTTTGACGGCATAAGGAGGGCGGCACGATGAAAAAGAGACTGATTTGTCTGGCAGTCGCCATTTTGCTGCTCACCACGCTGTGCCTGCCGGCCTGCGCGGCAAGCAGCGCCCACATTGTGGATCTGAGTGAGCTGCTGTCGGAAAGCGAGCACAGCAGCCTGGAGGCTGCGGCAGCGCAGGTGGAGGAGCAGTATGGCTGCGGCGTGTATGTGGTGATTGTAGATGATTACAGCACCTATTATGACGCGGGCTCCATCGAGGAATTTGCAGAGAGCGCCTATGCGGAGCTGGAGCTTGGCGTGGGCACCGACCGCAACTGCATTTTGCTGGCGCTCAGCATGGACGAGCGCGATTATGATCTGTGTGCGCACGGAGAGATTGGCAATCGGGCCTTTACGGACTACGGCAAGCAGAGCCTGGCAGAGGACTGGTTCCTGGATGATTTCCGCAGCAATGACTGGGCGGCGGGACTGTCGGACTTTATTGCCGGCTGCAGCGCATATCTGCAGAAGGATGCCGAGGGCGAACCGGTAGATATCTACTACGACAGTGCAGATGAGAGCAGCGAGGCAGAGGGTGGCAGCCTGGGCGTCGATGTTGTGATTGCGGCGGTTGTGTCAATCATTATTGCACTCATTGTGTGCCTCATTATGAAGGCGCGGATGAAGTCAGCGTGCAAGCAGACGCATGCCGACGCATACATTCCCGTCAATGGAATCAAAATGACGCGGCAGAATGACCGCTATCTCACGACGACGCAGACGCGCGTGAAGATCGAGACAGAGAACCATTCCAGCGGCGGCGGAACGTCCGTCAACTCCGGCGGGTTCTCGCATTCCAGCGGAAAATTCTAAGGTAATACCGCACAATTCGGCAAGCAGATTCGGCGAGAGATTTTTCACCAGGTCAAGGTTTGAAACGTGCAGGAATCCTGTATGTATTTCAAGCTTTTCAAACCGCAGATTTGGTGGAAAAGATCCAGCGAAGCGCGTAGCCGCAATTGTGCGGTGTTGCCCTAATTGAAGCTGCCGTATAGGGTGTATCTGAAAACAGCCAGCGACCCCGGACAGCGGGCTTTTTCGCGCTGCCGGTCACATCATGAGTTTTCAGATACACCCCAGGCAGTGGTGCCTGCAGACCTGCAAATCTGTCTGCTTCGAAACAGGCATTGATACAGCGAGTATGAAAACAGGAGTTCAGGTGTCGGTAATATCCGTACACTTGAACTCCTGCTTGTTTTGCTGAAGGATTTCCGTGATATCCCCAAGCGTCCCTTTTCTCCGCCGTCTTTTCCGGCAAGACGGAAAAGACGGTGCCGCCGGAGGCTGGACAGAGTTGGGAAACTATGAGTTTTGCCGTTTTCCGGCACAGCACCAAAGGCTGGACAGCCCTTAGCAGCACAGGCGCAGGCGGTTACTGAAAATGCTCTGCGAACGCATCAAGATGCTCACGCAGCTTCTCCCGGCTGCGGTCAAACGCGCTGACACACGCGCCGACAGAGCGGTAATACTCGTCCGCAAACGCCTTGTGTGGGGAGTAGAGACCGCTTTTGAAGTTCTCAATGACAACCTCATAGCGCTGCTGCGCGCGGTGAACAGCGTCCTCCCACGAGATATAGATCTCGTCCTGCGCCTGCCGGCCCACGCGGTGCATAAGCTCCGGCTGTGTGCTGAGCTTTTTGAGCAGCGCTGCCATCGAGTCGGCGTTTTCGTCAATCAGGAAGCCGTTTTCTCCGTCTGTAATGTCCTCCGCCGCGCAGCTGCCGCGCACGAGCACGCTGGCCAGCTCACAGGCCGCGGCCTCGCGCACGACAAGGCCATTGGTGTCAAACGTTGAGGGGAACAGAAACAGATCTGCCCGGCAGTACCAGGCGCGGATCACGTTGCGGTCATATTTGGGCGAGGTGAAGAACACGCAGTCGGAAAGGCCAAGCGAGTCTGCGTAGGCCACAACCTCCTCTTTGTCGCCGCCGCTGCCGACAAACATCATGCGGAACGGCTGCCCGGCGTCCTTGAGCTGACGCAGTGCGTCGAGCGTAATTTTAAGCCCCTTGTACCACATCATGCGGCCCACGAACAGAAATACCGGCACGCCGTCCGGCAGGTCAAAGTCCCGGCTGACGGAGTCCACCTGCTCCTGCGGGACGCGGCCCCTGGCAAAGTCCACGCCGTTCGGCATCACGCGCCAGTCGCCCTGATAGCCGAGTGCATGCAGGTTTTCACCCGCGCCGTGGCTGACGGTCCAGACCTCGTCGAAGGCAGAAATGTTTTCCACGAGGACTTTTTTTGCCTCTTCCTGCAGAAACTTTGCGTGGATGGCGTTGGCAATATCAATATCAAATTTTGTGTGATAGGTAAAAACGGTCGGCACATGGATGCGCGCGCGAAGCTCGCGCGCAAGCACTGCGGACGTGATAGGGCAATGGCAGTGAATCAGATCAAAGCTGTACCCGGTCAGCGTGTGCATGGTCTTTTCCGAAAAGGGGAAACCCGCATGATAGCCAACCAGCTTCGTCATGTCGATGCTGGGATAGCGCACGACCGGGAACGGAAGGCTGCCATCATCCGCGCCGGGATAGGCAGGGGCAACAGCAACAGCGGTGCTGCCGCTCTCGGTGATGACGCGCGCGTAATTGACAACGGCGTTGGCCACGCCGTCTGTGACGGGCGGGAAGGAATCATTGATGAGGCAGATCGTTCTTGTTTCCATAGTTGTCTCCTTTGTTCAGGCGGTGGGGAAGCTGTGCCCACAGAGCTTTGCTTGCAGCTGTATTATACCTGATCGGAGAAAAAAAGAAAAGCTGTCAGCGGAAAATAAACAGAATGATTCCGTAAAGAACGCTGGCCGCTGTGCCATAGACGATCACGGGCCCCGCAATGACGAACATTTTTGCAGCCATGCCGGTGACAAAGCCCTCGGCCCGGAACTCAATGGCAGGCGAGACGACCGCGTTGGCAAAGCCGGTGATGGGGACGATTGTGCCCGCGCCGGCCAGCTTTGCGATGTTGTCGTAGAGGCTCAGCCCGGTCAGCAGGGCGCTGAGAAAGATAAGGCTGACGGAGGTGGCCGTGGCGGCGTCCTGCTCGTCGAGCCCGAGCGCCATGTACCCGTTCAGAATCAGCTGGCCCAGCGTGCAGATCAGCCCGCCGATCCAGAACGCATTCAGAAGATCCTTCCACAGCGGCGATTTTGGCGCCAGCCGCGCCACATAACGGTTATACTCCCGGCTTGTCATGTTCATGTGCTCCAACTCCTTTGTCCATAGTGTCTGCAGTTTGTCACAGATTAAACATGCGGCGCATATCATTACCTCTGAATAGAGAGGAGGAGCCTATGCAGCAGTATGGAACCGTAACCGCACAGGTTGTGACATCCAGTGCCGCCATCCCGGTGCAGGGGGCGACGCTGACCATCACGCAGATGCAGCCGGATGGCATGCAGACGCTGCTTGCCGTGCGCATTTCCAACTACGATGGATTCACGGAGCCGTTTTCCGTGCCGACGCCGCCCATCGCCGACAGCCGCAGCTATCAGGCAGCGGAAACACCCTATGCAACGGTGGAGCTGCGCTCGGAGTATCCGGGGTATGACCGCGTGATTGTGCGCGGGGTGCAGGTGTTTGCCGACACGCAGACGCTGCAGCCCATCACGCTGATCCCCATGCCAACGCTGCCGGAGAGCTATTCCAAGACGCAGAATGTGGACATTCCGCCGCAGGACCTGTAAGGAGGTGCGCGTATGCCGACAACCATTGCGCCGGTGATTCCGGAGACAATCACGGTTCACCTTGGCCCGCCGGGACAGGATGTGGAAAACGTCACCGTTCCCTTTGCGGAGTACGTCAAAAATGTGGTTTCCAGCGAAATCTACCCCACGTGGGAGCCAGCGGCGCTGCGCGCCAACACGCTGGCCATCATCTCATTTGCGCTCAACCGCGTCTATACGGAGTATTACCGCAGCCGGGGCTATCCCTTTGATATCACGTCCTCCACGGCAATTGACCAGAAGTTCATCAAGGGGCGCAATATCTATGAAAATATATCCGAGCTGGTTGATGAAATCTTTTCGCAGTATCTGCGCCGTGAGGGCTTTGTTGAGCCGCTGGCTGCGAAATTCTGCAACGGCGTCACCGTCACCTGCGACGGCATGAGCCAGTGGGGGTCGCAGGAGCTGGCGCAGGACGGCGAGGATTCTGTGCAGATCCTGCAGAGGTATTATGGGGAGGATGTGCAGATTGTGACAAACGCGCAGATTGCCGGCGCGCAGCAGTCCTATCCCGGCACACCGGTGCGGCTGGGGGATATCGGTGTGGATGTCTCTTTTGTGCAGGTGGCGCTCAACCGCATTTCCCAGAACTATCCGGCGATTCCCAAGGTGACGGTTGATGCGATTTTCGGCACGTCGACCGAGGCGGCGGCGCGTGCGTTCCAGTCGATTTTTTCTCTGACGGTGGACGGCATCGTCGGGCGGGCAACCTGGTATGCCATTGTGCGGATCTATACGGCGGTTCTGAAGCTTGGCGAGCTGCAGTCGCAGGGGCAGATGTTCTATGGCTATTCGTGGGAGTATCCATCGTCCATCGAGTCCGGGGAGCAGGGAGCAAAGGTGACGCATCTGCAGTATATGCTGGCGGTGATTGCCGAGTTCAATTCCACTGTGCAGTCGCCGGCCGTCACCGGCAGTTTCGGGGAACAGACCTCCGCCGCGGTTGTGAGCTTTCAGCGCGCCTATGCGCTGCCGGAGACGGGGACGGTGGACCGCGAAACGTGGAACCGGATCTATGCGCAGTATGCCGGGATTGAAAATACAGTGTTTGCCGACCGGGAGCTGTTCCCGTTTACAAGAGCGCCGATGGAGGAAAGCGCAGTGGAGGCCGGTGCGTTCCAGCCCATCCCGGCACAGAAAAAGCCGCGCACATGGGCGCCGGTGGAGAGCCAGCTGCGCTATCAGGGCTCCACGCGCTTTGTGCAGTTCCCGGGGATGATTCTATTGTCCGGTATGCAGGATAAGGAGGTGTCGCGCGTATGATCCAGCCGCAGGTCTATCTTGGTCAGCCGATACGAAGTCTGCAGACAATGCTGCGCGCCATTGCTCACACGGACGTGCAGATCCCGCGTGTCGTGCCGGATGGCATCTATGGTGTGAACACGCAGGCGGCGGTGCGCGCATTTCAGCGCCAGTACGGTCTGCAGGAGACCGGCCAGACGGACAACGCCACCTGGAACCAGATTGTCGCGGTGTTTACGGAGCGGAGCCCGGCGGTTCTGCCGGCGGAGCCGGTGCGGATTCGCTGGACGCCGAACCGGATCCTTGCAGCCGGGAGCAGGAACACGCATCTGTTTATGATCCAGGCCATGCTGCAGGCGCTGGGGCAATACTATAAAAATGCACCGGCGCTGGCTGTGACGGGCGTCCATGATGAGCCGTCAGTTGCGGCGGTGCGCTGGCTGCAGGAAATGGCATCGCTGCCGCAGACAGGAGAACTCGATCAGACCATCTGGGCGTATCTTGTGGGGCTGTATGTGCTGACGACCGGCGATGGGGAGACGGCGCAGTAAGCTTGCGTTTACAGGCTGCATCTGATAAAATGCATCTATATAATAACGAAGGAGAACCGCCATGAACATTCTCATTTGCAACGTGGGCAGCACGTCGCTCAAATATCAGCTTTTTGAAATGCCGCAGGAGCAGGTGATTGCCTCCGGCGGAGCAGAGCGCGTCGGCACGCCGTCCGGACGCTTTTATGCCAAAACGCATCGGACCGGCGAGCTGACCGACGAGCAGGCGGTGCTCCCCACGCACCGCGAGGCCATTGAGCGGATGCTGCAGCAGCTGCAGCAGACCGTGCTGCCAGAGCTGTCCGCGCTGGACTGCGTGGGCTTCAAGGTGGTGCTGGCCAGGGGCGTCAGCGGCGTGCAGCTGCTGACCGAGGATGTGCTTGAAAAAATGGAGGCGTTTGCCTCCATTGCGCCGGCGCACAATCCGCCGTATCTGGCGGCGATCCGCCAGTTCCGCGCGCTTCTGCCGGATACGCCGCTTGTCGGCGCGTTCGAGACGGCGTTCCATCAGAGCATGCCGCCCGAGGCGTATCTGTACTCCATTCCCATTGAGATTTCCCGGCAGCATGAGATCCGCCGCTATGGCTTCCACGGTGCGTCGCTGCAGTATATGACCGAGTGGACGCAGGAGCGAATGGAGCGGGAGGATCTGAAGCTGGTGGTGTGCCATCTGGGCGGCAGCGGCAGCATCTGCGCGGTGAAGAACGGAAAATCCATCGATACCTCCCTCGGTCTGACGCTGCAGTGTGGCACCATGCACAATAACCGCTGCGGCGACATTGACCCGTATATCATTTTCTATCTGGTCGAGTCGTGCGGAATGACGCTCGAGGAGGTCAAGCAGATGCTGCAGACGCGCAGCGGCCTGTACGGCATGTCGGGCGGCGCGGGACGCGATCTGCGCGATGTGCAGGCGGCGGCAGAGGCCGGCAACGAGGATGCTGAGCTGACGATTCGTGCGTATTGCTATTCTATTAAAAAATATATTGGTGCCTATGCCGCAGCCATGGGCGGCCTGGACGCGATTGTCTTTGGCGGCGGAATTGGCCTTGGCAGCGCGCTGGTGCGTGCAATGAGCCTGGAGGGGCTGGAATTTCTCGGCGTGAAGCTTGACGGGTTCAAAAACCGCATGGCCGTGGCCGGAATGGATATTTCGATGGATGACGCGCCGGTGCGTGTGTTTGTGGTGCACACCGACGAGGAAATCATTGTGGCCAGAAAGGCGCAATCATTTCTGGAACAGAAGTAATTGCGCAAAACGCTTCTTCCATAGAAATACGCAGCGGGTAAAAAATCCAAGAAAAGCCCGAAGGGGCTTGTCTTGGCCGCTTGAAAGGGAGTCTGAGGGGAAATCGGAATCCCCTCAGGCTCCCTCTTTCTCGGAGAAGCGAGAAAGAAAGTATGAGACAACGTTCTCCCGTTTGGGGAAATGAAAAAAGCGCTGTTCCTGATTGTGATTTATTCATATAGGTATACTCTGGTTTCATATGGCTTTGTGACAAAGCTGTTCTCCTCCCGGCTGTCGTCATAATTTGTCAGCAGCAGCTTCATATCCCCGAGGCTGAAATTATACGGCGCATAAAACCGCACGGGCTTGTCCGTGAACGAGCAGATCACAAGCAGCTTCTGCTCCTTCGTCTCGCGCGCGTAGACATAGAGTGTTCTGGAGTGGCGCTCGTATTCCTGATAGCTGCCGTCGCGTACGACGGGCAGACTCTTGCGCAGGGCAATGGCCTTTTTATAGAAGTTCAGCAGCGAATCCGGGTCGGCCAGCTCGTCCTCGACGTTGACGGTTGTGTAGTTGTCGTTGATGGAGAACCAGGGCGTGCCGGTCGTGAAGCCGGCATTTTTTTCGCCTGTCCACTGCATGGGCGTGCGCGAGGAATCGCGCGAGGCGCGCCAGAGCCATTTGAGCCGCTTTTCCTCCGGCCAGTGGGGCATGAAGTTGCGCGCCTGCACGTCCTCATACTCGCGCGTGCTGGCCGGACGCCAGTTCGTCATGCCGATTTCCTGCCCCTGATAGAGAAAGGGCGTGCCCTTCTGGAACAGCAGCGCCACGGCAAGCATTTTGCCGCTTTCGGTGCGGTACGCTTCACTGCCGTAGCGGGAGATAACGCGCGGATGGTCGTGGTTTTCCAGATACAGCATGTTCCACGCCCGGCCGTCTAGCGCGCGCTGCCACGAGCCGAAGGCGCGCCGCAGCCGCCGCAGAGAAAACTTGCGCGGCAGAAAATCCGTGAACAGGCAGTCGGCGCACATGCACTGGAATTGGATAATCATGTCGATCTCGTTGGAGTCGGATTCCTCAATATAGCGCAGCGCCTGCCGCGGCGTGACCATGGGGGATTCGGCGATGGTCATGCAGTCGTAGTTTTCCAGCACGTCGCGGCGAAATTCCTGCAGATACTCATGCACGCGCGGGCCGTGGTTGTAAAACCGGATGCCCTTGCAGATCGGGTACAGCAGATCGTTCGGCAGGCCGTCGCGCTTGGAGATGAACGTGATGACATCCTCGCGGAAGCCGTCCACACCCATGTCCAGCCAGTATTTCATGATTTTTTTGACCTGCGCGCGCACGAGGGGATTGTCCATGTTCAGATCCGGCTGACGCACGGCAAACAGGTGCAGATAGTATTCCTGCCGCAGATCGTCCCACTGCCAGGCCTTGCCCTCAAACTGGCTGTCCCAGTTGTTGGGCAGCTTGCCGTCGGCTCTGGCAGGCCGCCAGATATAAAAATCGGTGTACGGCTCGATGCGGCGGCGCGATTTCTGAAACCATTCGTGCTCGTCGCTCGTGTGGTTGACAACAAGATCCATAATGAGCCGCATGCCGCGCCGGTGCAGCCCGTCGAGCACGGCCTGAAAGGCCTCCATGCCGCCGTATTCCGGCGCGATGTCCATGTAGTCCGAGATGTCGTAGCCGCAGTCGACGCCGGGGGAGGGGTAGAGCGGCGAGAACCATACGCCATCCACGCCCAGCGCCTGCAGATAATCCAGCTTTTCATATACGCCCCACAGATCGCCCAGCCCGTCGCCGTTGCCGTCGAGGAAGCTTCTGGGCCAGATCTGATAAAAAACCATGTCCTTGTACCAGCGGGTATGCTCCATTTCATCTTTCTCCATTTCAAAAATCAGTTACCATAACAACATCATTATTGTAACATAACGCGCCGATTTCGCCAGTTGGAAAGCTGAACAGATTTTGCGTTTTCATTTCGTCAAAAATTGACACTTGACCGTGCGGCAGGCCTGTCAATCGGGGCCGGACAGAGGCGGGACGTCTTTTTTCGCAGTTATTTTTGCTTTTTTCGCAGTTTTTAACAAAAATGAAAAAAGATGTGCTATACTAGCCCCATCCAAGGCGCACATGCAGCCGGCTGCATGTTTTCTTCTGATGAAGAAAACAATGACCCGCTGTGTGCCGTCAAAAAAGAGAAAGGATGCATACTTATGAAGAAGAATGCAACAAAAAAAGCATTGCTCGGCAGTATTCTGGCAATTATGCTCTGCCTGACAATGCTCGTCGGCACTACGTTCGCGTGGTTTACCGACACCGCCAGCGCAAACGTCAACAAGATCCAGTCCGGTACGTTGGATGTGGGACTGGAAATGAAAACTGGAAGCGGATGGACAGATGCTGAGAACCAGACTCTGAACTTTGTAACAGCAGATAAGCGTACAACCAATATCCTTTGGGAGCCGGGCTGCACGTATGAACTGCCTGCACTGCGTGTTGTCAACAATGGCAACTTGAATCTCAAGTATAAGGTTGTTATCTCCGGCATTGATGGTGATGCGGAACTGAACAAGGTCATTGATTGGACATTGAATGGTGAGCCGATTGCCTCTGTTGAAACAGTTCTTGCCCCGAAGGCAACATCTGATGAGTTTGTCATTAAGGGGCATATGCAGGAAACTGCGGGCAATGATTATATGGATAAGACCATCGACGGTGTGGCAATCACGGTCTATGCGACACAGGCAAATGTCGAAAACGATAGCTATGGCCCGGATTATGATAAAGATGCCAATGGTACACCGGATCATCCGGAATTTGGTGATGTGAAAGCCGATATTACCGTCGATGTAAATAAAGAGGGCGATACTGTCCTTGAAAGCAATGACAACACAGTTAAAGCAACTGTTCCGGCAGAAGCTCTTAAGTCCAATACAGATAAACTGACGCTGAAGGTAGAACCGACGACTGCACCGGCTGGTATAACGATTGCAGATAGCCAGGGTACCAAGGCGTACGAGGTTACAGTCAGCGGATTGAAAGAAGAAAATAGTGTGCCGGTTGCTGTGGAACTCTTTGTCGGCAAGGGCTTGTCAAATGTCAAGATGTATCACAACAACTCAGCAATGACAGAAAATACAACGAAAGAAGCAGAAACATACAGCTATAATGCTGCGTCCGGTATCGTTACGATGTATGTTACCAGCTTCAGCCCGTTTACGGTTGTGTATGATGCACCTGCGGCTATGATTGGAAATGTTTCCTATACGTCGCTTACAGACGCACTGAATGCTGCAACAGAAAACGACACGGTTATCTTGATGAAAGATATTTCTCTGGGTAAAACGTGTGTTTGCGATAAATGGGCAGACTGTGCAACGGATATTTTCAACACGACGCTGGATGGCAAAGGTCACACAATTACAATGGACGAAGGAGTATTCTTTGCTGGTAGTATGACCAATGCGTCCAAGCTGGAAAATATAAACTTCATTGTTAAGGATGCGGCAGTAGCAGTAAATGCCTACAACACAACATTTGATAATGTTACAGTGGGTGGATCATTTGAGGTTGCAAACAACTGTGGTGCTTTTGTGATATATGGTTGCCCGACAAAGGGGCAGAACCTTACCTTCAAAAACTGCACTATGGCGGCAAGAATGTATGGCGGAGGTACCGCCACCAACTATAATGCTGCATTTGTTGGTTATGGACTTTCGACCGCTGGTGGGTTTGTATTTGATAATTGCAAGATCACAGGCAGCCTGGCTTGCGGATCCGCGGCATTGTTCCTTGGTAATGATGCGAATTTGAATGGCGCATGGCATGTAGATGTGACCAACTTTACGTACTCTAACGATGCAGTTGTTCATAGTACGTTGACAGACGGTACGCGCCCGTTCAACGGAATTGTTGCGACAAATGGTGCAAAAGGTACACCAACCGTTACAATTGATGGAACTGTGTACAGCGGAAAAGAGGGCTTCAAAAAACTGATTGATGATAAAAATACATATTGGCCGAACCTGTTCAAATATGGACCGGAAGATGCATCTTTGAAGCTTACAAAGAATGAGGATGGCACATTTACGATTACTCCTGCTGCGGCTGGAGCCACGAAGTATGTTGTTACATTGTCTGTTTATACGAACTTGAAAACTGAAGGCACTCTGGTGCAGCGCGTTTCTGAAACAATTAAAGCGACTGAAGGTGCAGATTCGTATAAAACAGAGTTGAAGGATCTGAAGTTTGTCGATGATGTATGGTGCAATGCGAACACGGCAGCGAGCGAAGGTACGCTTGCTGGAAATACAATTTATACACTGAAGGGTGTTTCGTATTATCTGATTTCCGATACAACAATGGCAACTCTTAATGGTACACCGAAGGCAGCACAGGTATATGGTGTTTCTGCATATGATGCAAATGGAAGGCTGGTTGCCTCTGCATCTCTGAGCAAATAAATAATCTGGCTGACCCCTCTGACCAATGGTCAGAGGGGTTCCTTCTGTATGTGTAAATCCTCTGCGAAAAAATTTTTCCATGAAGCCATTCCTGCTTGAAAAATCCGTCAAAAGCCGGTATGATAACCAAGAAATATTTTTTGTGCCGCTGTTGCGGCGAAGAAATGGAGTTATCCCCATGCCGGCGGACATTTTAGCAAGCATTCAGAACAGGATTCACACGTTTTCCAAGGGACAGAAGAAAATCGCGTCTTATATTCTGTCCAATTATGACAAGGCCGCTTTTATGACGGCCAGCCGTCTGGGCAAGACCGTCGAGGTTTCGGAGTCGACGGTTGTGCGCTTTGCAGTGGAGCTTGGCTACGCGGGCTACCCGGAGATGCAGAAGCACCTGCAGGAGCTGGTCCGCAATAAGCTCACCAGCGTCCAGCGCATCGAGGTTGCCAGCGACCAGCTCAACAATCAGGACGTGGTAGGCAGCGTGCTGCAGCGTGACGCCAACGCCATCCGTATGACAAGCGAGGCGCTCGACCGGGACCAGATGGCAAAGAGCGTGGAGGCTATTTTGCGTGCGCGCTATATTTATATTGTTGGCGTGCGCTCGTCGGCGGCGCTGGCGGCGTATCTCAATTTTTATTTCCGGAATATTTTTGACAATGTGCGCCTCATTTCCTCCACCGCGACAAGCGAAATGTTTGAGCAGCTGCTGCGCGTGGGCAAGGACGATGTGGTCATCGGCATCAGCCTGCCGCGCTATTCCAGCCGCACGGTCAAGGTGCTGCAGTATGCGCGCGCGTCCGGTGCGACTGTGATTACCATCACGGACAAGCCCGAAGCGCCGGGCGGCAAGGTGGCCGATTATGTGCTGTGCGCCAAGAGCAACATGGTCTCTGTGGTGGACTCGCTTGTTGCGCCGATGAGCGTGATCAATGCGCTCGTCGTGTCCATCGGCATCCGGCAGGAGAGCCGCGTGGCCAAAACATTTGAGGATCTGGAGCGGCTTTGGGATGAGTATGACGCATTTGAACGGGTCGAATAAGGTTGTCGTCATCGGCGGCGGCGCGGCGGGCATGATGGCCGCCGGGACGGCGGCGCAGCACGGCGCGGACGTGACGCTGCTTGAGCCGAACGGACGGCTGGGCAAGAAGCTGCTCATCACCGGCAAGGGCCGGTGCAACGTGACAAACGACTGCGCGTGGCAGGACGTTCTGCAGAACGTGCCGGTCAACCCGCGGTTTTTATACAGCGCGCTGGCGGGCTTTTCCCCGGCGGACGCAAAGGCTTTTTTTGAGAGCTATGGCTGCGCGCTCAAGACCGAGCGCGGCAACCGGGTGTTCCCGGTTTCCGATCAATCGCGGAGCGTGCTTGCTGCGCTGGAGCGCTTTCTGCAGGAGAGCGGTGTGCGCGTGCTCACGCGCCGCGCGGTGCAGATTTCTGCGGCGGATGGCCGCGTTGTGGGCGTCAAGACGGATGCAGGCCCCATTCCGGCAGACTGCGTGATCGTGGCGACGGGCGGCATGAGCTACCCTGCCACAGGCTCAACCGGCGACGGCTACCGGCTGGCGCAGGCGCTTGGCCATACGATTATAGAGCCGGACGGCTCGCTGGTACCGCTTGTGGAAAAGGGGCACGACTGCGCAAAAATGCAGGGACTGGCGCTCAAAAACGTCGCCATCCGGCTGGTAAATGGCAAGGGTAAGACAGTCTATGAGGATTTTGGCGAGCTGCTATTTACACATTTTGGCCTGTCAGGGCCTGTCATTTTGTCGGCGAGCTCGCATATGCAGCGCGGCGAGAACGGCTATACCGTCCGGATTGATCTCAAGCCGGCGCTGGATGAAAAAACGCTTGACGCGCGCATTGTGCGCGATTTTTCCGCTGCGCAGAACCGGGATTTTGAAAACAGCCTGTCGGCGCTTCTGCCCAGGTCCATGATCCCGGTCGTCATTGCGCGCAGCGGCATTGCACCCACGCAGAAGGTCAATTCCATCACGAAGCAGCAGCGCCGCGCGCTGCTCGAATGCATCAAATGCTTTCAGGTGCCGATTGCCTGCAAGGCGCCGGTTGAGGATGCAATTGTCACCACCGGCGGTGTGCAGGTGCAGCAGGTGAACGCCAAGACGATGGAGTCCAAGCTTGTGCAGGGGCTCTACTTTGCGGGGGAGGTGCTGGATGTGGACGCGTACACCGGTGGGTTCAACCTGCAGATTGCGTGGGCGACGGGGCATCTGGCCGGCTGTTCGGCGGCAGGAAAAGAACTTGCGGAGGATAGAACCGTATGAAAAAATACCATTCCATTGCCATTGACGGGCCGGCCGGCGCAGGCAAGAGCACCATGGCAAAAGCGTGCGCGAAGGAGCTGGGCTATTTGTATGTCGATACCGGCGCAATCTATCGCACGGTGGGCTATTATATGTGCCTGATGGGTATCGGTCCGAAGGACAAGGACGGCATTGCGCGCCTCATTGACGAGGTGAACATTGAGATCCGCTATGAGGACGGCGTGCAGCACATGATCCTCAACGGTGAGGACGTGACGGGAGAGATCCGCACGCCGGAAATGTCGCGGTACGCCTCCGGCGTATCCGCGCAGCCGTGCGTGCGTGCGTTTTTGCTTGATATGCAGCGGCAGCTGGCCCGGATGCATGATGTCATTATGGATGGCCGCGATATCGGCACGGTCGTGCTGCCGGACGCCGATGTGAAGATCTTCCTGACAGCGGACGTGGCGGTGCGTGCGCGCAGACGCTTCGAGGAGCTGCAGGAAAAGGGCGAAAAGACAACCTACGATCAGGTTCTGCGCGAAATGCAGGCCAGAGACAAGCAGGATTCTGAGCGCGCGGCAGCGCCGCTCAGGCAGGCGGCGGACGCGGTGCTTCTCGATACGTCCGATTGCACGCTGCAGCAGTCTGTGGAGAAAATTCTTGCCATTGTCAGGGGGAAGCTGGCGTGAGGTTCTGGTACCGGCTTTGCTGGTGGATCGTGCGCATCGGCCTGTTTTTCTGGCACCCGGTGTTCCACGTAGTGGGACGGGAGCTGGTGCCGAAGGGGTGCTGCGTGCTGTGCGCCAACCATTCCGGTATGGCGGATCCGCTCTGGATCCTGCTGGCGCTCAACGAGCCGGAGATGATCCGCATCATCGCCAAGAAGGAGCTCCGGCGCGTGCCGTTTATCGGCTGGGTGATGGAAAAGTTCCGGATTATTTTTGTCGAGCGCGGCGCGCACGATGTGGCGGCGTATGACGAGTGTGTGGATGCGCTGCAGCAGGAGAAGGACAAGCTTCTGGTGTTTGTGGAGGGCACGCGCTGCAACAGAGACAAGCATGTGCGGGCCAAGACCGGGGCTGTGCGGATGGCGGCGCAGTCCGGCGCGCCGGTCATGCCGGTATTTGTGACGCGCAACAAGACGCCGCTCTGCCCGGTAACGGTTGCGTTTGACCAGCCATACCCGCTGGAGGGACTTGACCCGCAGAACCATGCGGCCTGTCAGCGCGAGGCGGATGCGCTGCTGAAGAAAATTTATGAGCTTGGCGGTGACAGCTATGCAGATCAGATTGGCTGAGACGGCGGGGTTCTGCTTTGGTGTGGAGCGTGCGGTTGATCTGGCAGAGAAAACAGCAGGATCCGGCGTGCCGGCGGCGACGCTGGGGCCGATTATCCATAACCGGCACGTGGTTGCGCGCTTTGCGGCCATGGGTCTGCAGGAGATTGACAGCGCGCAGCAGGCGCAGCCCGGGCAGACGGTGATTGTCCGCGCGCACGGGATTCCGGTCAGCGAGCAGAAGGAGCTTGCGGCGCGCGGCGCGCAGATCGTGGACGCGACGTGTCCGTTTGTGAAAAAAATTCACGTGATTGCGCAGAAGGCGGAAAAAGAGGGCAGAAGCCTTCTTATCATCGGCACGCCGACGCACCCGGAGGTGATGGCCATTGCCAGCTATTCCTCCGACGCACACGTGTTCCAGAGCGCTGAGGCGCTGCAAAGCTGGCTGACGCAGGACGAAAAAAGGGCCAGTTTGCCGTTTTGTATGGTTTCGCAGACGACCGGTACGCAAAAATTGTGGGAATCATGCCGGGAAATTGCAAAAAAAGTGTGTACAAATTGCGAAATATTTGATACAATATG
>CAKUAM010000028.1 GCA_934636305.1 uncultured Oscillospiraceae bacterium | reverse complement strand
CGAGCCTATAGGCTCAGCCCGGGTCATGCCCCAAGGGGGCTAGTGCAAACCACCGGCACGGCCGGTGGTTATGATTGGGGCCGATGATCGCATCGGTCCGAGAGAAGGTATGAATTTGCTGCAAACTTGTGTAAAAGCGGTCTGTTCGATGTAAGTATTGTCCCCTGTAAGCAGACCTGGAAAACCTGCAGCCAAGACCAGACGCTGGCGGCGCAGCGCAAACCAGCACGGCGGGGCTCGGTTCAGGTTTCAGATACAGGAACCTTTCAGTACAGCGTCGTACAGCTGATTCTTGGGAAGACCGGTGAGCTTTGCCACCTGCTTGACCGCATCCTTGGTGGAAAGACCCTCCGCCATGCGTGCTTCGACAAGCGCAACAGCCTGCGCAAGGCTGCAGCTCTCCTCCTTCGTTTCCGGCGAACCCTCCACAACGAGGACAAACTCTCCGCGCGGCGGGTTCTGCGTGTAATGCTGCACAGCGTCCTCCAGCGTGGTGCGGCGGATTTCCTCATGAAGCTTCGTCAGCTCCCGGCACAGCGCAATGCGCCGCGTCGGGCCAAAGGCCGCGGCAAGATCCTGCAGCGTTGCCAGCAGCTTGTGCGGCGCCTCATAAAAGATCATGGTGCGCGGCTCATCCTTTAAGCTCGTCAGGTGCTCCTGGCGGCTTTTTTTGTTGACGGACAAAAAGCCCTCAAAGGTGAACCGGCCCGTTGGCAGACCGGAGACGCTCAGCGCCGTGACCAGCGCACACGGGCCGCAGATGGCGGTTACAGGGATACCCGCGTCAGCGCAGAGCGCGACCAGCGCCTCACCGGGATCCGAAATGGCAGGGGAGCCTGCGTCTGTGACCAGAGCACAGCTCTCGCCGGCCTGCAGGCGCGCGAGGATTTTCTCACCGCTTTCAGCCTTGTTGTGCTCATGATAGCTTACAAGCTGCTTTTTGATGCCGAGGTGGTTGAGAAGCTTCAGGCTCACGCGTGTATCCTCGGCGGCAATGAAATCCGCCTGCCCGAGCGTTTCGGCGCAGCGCGGGGAGATATCCTGCAAATTGCCGATCGGTGTCGGCACGAGATATAAAATACCGGCCATATAATTACTCCTGTCGGTGATAGATCCGCCGGCACGCGGCGGTTTCCTGCCCGGCATCATCGTATAAGATGAGGTCGGGCTCATATTGCAGCCCCGGCCTGCCGCCGAGGCATGCTTCGAGCAGTACGAGGCTCACCCCGCTTTCGGCCTGGTGGCGGACAAAGCGGATGCGCTTCGGCTCCAGCCGGGCCTGCCGCAGGCTGACAAGAAGATCTGTCAGCCGCTCCGGCTTGTGCACGAGAAAGAACCGGCCGCCCCACGTGAGCGCGCGGGCCGCGGCAGAGCAGAGCTCTGCCAGCGTGCAGCAGCATTCGCTGCGCGCAATGGCAAGCGTGTCCTGTGTGCGTGTGCGACCGCTCTGCAGGGGATAATAGGGAGGATTGGAGATGACGCAGTTGTAGCTGCCCGGAGCAATTTCGGCGTTCGGCTGCCGCAGATCGCCGCAGATGACGCGCATGCGTCCGGCAAGCGCGTTCCGACTGGCGTTTTCGCGCGCCTGCTGCGCGGCCTCCGGCTGGATTTCCACGCCGTCAACCAGAATATCCGGGTGCGCGCCGAGCGCGAGAAGGCTCAGCGTTCCGCAGCCGCAGCCAAGATCCAGCACGCGGCTGCGCGGCCTGATCCGGCAGAAATCTGCCAGCACCATGGAGTCGGTGCTGACGCGGAAATGGGCCTGGCAAATCTCCATGCGGATGCCGCCGAACAGAAGTTCCTCCATGGGGCGCTGCGCCTCCTTTCCGGCCTGTATGCGCCGTTTCAACTGGATAAAACAAGGGGTGCTGCATGCTGCAGCACCCCCCGTTTGTGCATGTACTTATTCCTCAGAAATTGCGTCGTTGGGGCATTCTGCAGCGCAGGTACCGCAGTCCACGCACTGATCGGCGTCGATGACGTACTTGCCGTCGCCTTCGCTGATGCAGCCGACAGGACAGACGTCTGCACAGGAGCCGCACATCACACAGTTGTCATTGATAACATGTGCCATTACAAAGCACCTCCATTTTTAAGGTAGCTTCATTCTATCACACTTTCCCGAAAATGCAATGAAAAAAGTGTGAATATGCGCTGACGAAATGTTTTTTTCGCGGCTGTCGTATAAACGCCGCGCCGGAGGGCGACACTGCTTTACATCGGGAGGCGAAAAATATGGCAAAACCTGTGTATTCTGCCGCCATGACGCGTGTGCTCGCGCGTGCGCAGCAGGCGGCGGATGAGCTTGGCGGCGGTGTGACAGGAACGCAGCACCTGCTGCTTGCCCTGGGGCAGGAACAGGCCACTGCGGCAGGACGGATCCTCTGCGAAAGCGGGGCCGAGGGCCGGCTGCTGCGGTGCATGCTGCTGCCGGAGGCAAAAAAGGCGCAGATGCTGCCGCAAAGAGTCCGGTATTCCGCGGCTGCGCGCCGCGTGCTGCTCGGCGCCAGGCGCGAGGCGCGTCGGCTTGGCATGGCATCCTGTGAGCCGGAGCATCTGCTGCTGGCCCTGATGCGTGACCACGCAAGCGCCGCGGCAGGGCTGCTGATCGGGCTCGGCGTGGATTTGAACTGCGTTTTTTCAGATGCGTATGACCGCCTGTGCAGCCCACGGCCTGCGCAGGCGACGGGAGGACAAACGGATATGAAGCTTTTGGAACTGTATTGCGACAATATGGTCGAGCG
Organism: uncultured Oscillospiraceae bacterium; assembly: GCA_934636305.1. Lineage (GTDB taxonomy): Bacteria > Bacillota > Clostridia > Oscillospirales > Oscillospiraceae > CAG-170. Next base: position 19,952 of record CAKUAM010000028.1, on the reverse strand, counting down.
TGCGGCGCAGCTCGATCCCGTTGTCGGGCGGGAGGCGGAGCTGAACCAGCTCATGCAGGTGCTCAGCCGCCGCGGAAAAAATAATCCGGCGCTTATCGGCGAGCCGGGCGTCGGCAAGACGGCGATTGTGGAATCGCTGGCGCAGCATCTTGCAGCTGGCGATGTGCCGCAGGTGCTGCGGGGCAGAAAGCTCTACAGCCTCAACATGGCCAATCTTCTGGCGGGAACAAAATACCGTGGGGAATTTGAAGAGCGTGTGCGCGATATTCTTGCGGAGATCCGGCGCTGCGGCAATGTGATCCTGTTCGTCGATGAAATGCATACCATTGTGGGCGCCGGCAGCGCCGAGGGGGCTATTGACGCGGCAAATCTCCTCAAGCCGGCGCTTGGCCGCGGAGAGCTGCAGATGATCGGCGCGACGACGCTGGAGGAATACCGGAAATTCATCGAGAAGGATGCCGCACTTGAGCGGCGCTTCCGGCCTGTCATCGTGCGCGAGCCGGACAGGCAGAGCGCCTGCCAGATGCTGCAGGCGCTGCGGCCCGGGCTGGAGGCGCACCACCACATCCGCGTGACGCAGGAGGCCATTGAGGCGGCGGTGGAGCTCTCGGCCCGGTATCTGACGGACCGTTTTTTGCCGGATAAGGCGGTGGATCTTCTTGATGAGGGGGCCGCGCATGTGTGGCTGTCCGGCGGCGTGACGGGCGCGGAGCTGCAGCGGCAGCAGAAGCTGGAGCAGCAGCTGGAGCTGGCAGTGGAGCATGCGCAGTATGAGCGCGCGGCGCAGCTGCGTGACGAACTGCGCGCTGTTGTGCGCGGGCAGCTGGCCGGGCGGCGCGCGCAGCGGCAGATCTGCCTGACACGGGAGGATATTGCGGCTGTGGTTGCCGAGCGGACGGGCATTCCCGTCGGGATGCTGCGGCAGTCGGACCGCGAGCGGCTGCTTTCTCTGCAGGCGCGGCTGGCAGAGCGCGTGATCGGACAGGAGGAGGCCGTCCGGGCGGTGACAACAGCGGTGCTGCGCGGCAGGACTGGCCTTGCCGACGCGGCAAGGCCGGTGGCGTCTTTGCTGCTCATCGGCCCGACCGGCGTGGGAAAGACGGAGCTCTGCAAGCAGCTGGCGGAGGTCGTCTACGGCAGCAGCGATGCGCTTATCCGCGTGGATATGACGGAGTATATGGAGGCACCCAGCGTCTCGCGTCTGCTTGGCGCGCCGCCGGGCTACGTCGGCTATGACGCGGGCGGCACGCTGACAGAGAAGGTGCGCAGAAGGCCATACTGTGTAGTGCTCTTTGACGAGCTGGAAAAGGCCCACCGCGACGTGACCGGGATTCTGCTGCAGCTGCTGGGCGACGGCATTGTGACAGATTCGCTTGGCCGGACGGTCAGCTTCAAAAATACCATCGTTGTCATGACGTCCAATCTGACCGGTGCGCAGACGGGCAAGCCGGGACTTGGCTTTACGCCGGACTGCGCCGACGCGCGCGCACAGAGCGTGCTGCGCAGCGCGTTTTCGCCGGAATTTCTCGGGCGGATTGACTGCATTGCAGCCTTTCATGCGCTTGGGGAGCAGGAGCTGACAAAAATTGCGTCGCTGTGCCTGCAGCAGCTTGCCGGACGGCTGCAGGCGCAGGGGGTGCAGCTGGAGGCCAGCGAGGAGCTTGCCGGATTTTTTGGCAGGCGCTGCGCGCGTCAGCCCGGCGGCGCGCGCAGCCTTCGGCGGGAGGTGCAGAGTCAGCTGGAGGGGCCGGCGGCCGAGCTCCTTTTGCGCTGCCCGCAGACACGCCGGATCCGGGCCTTCTGCCGGGAAAATTGCGTTGTGCTGGAGCCGGAGGGCGACGCAGCTGATGATTGCAAAACCTGATTTTAAAACAAATGTTCAAAAATTAGAAAATACGGGGATTTTGACGAAAAAGCGCGAGGATTCTGCGAAAAATTTTTTCAAAAAAGGGTTGCAATTTATGTAAACAGAACGTATTATATTATTGAAGTGGAGCGAAGTGGAGCAAAATTTCAGTAAAGTGGAGCGAAAGGAGGCACGAGGGGATGTTCGGGAAGTATAAACACTCTGTGGACGAAAAAGGACGTCTGTTCGTGCCGTCGAAGCTGCGCGAGGAACTGGGTTCCACGTTCTATGTCACACTCGGGCTTGACCACTGCCTGTCTGTCTATACAGAGAGCGGCTGGCAGGCCATTGTCGATAAATACAACGCGCTGCCGATTGTCCAGGCGAGAAAAATGCGCTTTCTGTTTGCCAATGCCGCCAAATGCGAGCCCGATAAGCAGGGCCGTTTCCTCATTCCGTCCGAGCTCCGCCAGTATGCCGGCCTGCAGAACGAAGTGACGTTCATCGGCCAGGGCGGCCATGCGGAGATCTGGGACAGCGCGGCCTATGACGAGCTGGAGCGCCAGACGCTTACGCCGGAGAACCTGGCAGCTGTTATGGAGGAACTGGGCTTCTGATGGAGTTTGCACATCAATCGGTGCTTTTGCATGAGTGCATCGACGCGCTGGCAATCAAGCCGGACGGGATTTATCTGGACGGCACGCTGGGCGGTGCGGGGCATTCGCTGCAGATCTGCCGCAATCTGACAAGCGGCAGGCTCATCGGCGTCGACCGCGATATGGTTGCGCTGGAGGCCGCGAAAAAGCGGCTGTACCAGCACGCACAGAAGGTGACGCTGGTGCATGACAACTTTGAAAACGTGGGCGCAATTTTAACTGCGCTCGGGCTTGACCGTATCGACGGGATGCTGTTTGATCTTGGCGTTTCGTCGCCGCAGCTTGACGATGCGTCGCGCGGGTTTTCGTATATGGCCGATGCGCCGCTTGACATGCGCATGGACCGAAGCGAAGGGCTGACTGCGTATGAGATCGTCAACAACTGGCCGCGGGAGGAGCTCAAGTCCATCCTCTATGAATATGGCGAGGAGCGCTATGCGCCGCAGATTGCCGCGGCTATTGAGCGTGTGCGGATGGACCGGCCCATTGAGACAACGCTGGAGCTTGTGGACATTATCCGCTCGGCCATGCCGGCCAGCGCGCTGCGTGAAAAGCAGCACCCGGCCAAGCGCAGCTTTCAGGCCATCCGGATTGCAGTCAACGACGAGCTTGGCGCGGTCAAGCGCGGGATGGTTTCCGCCATCGATCATCTGAAGCCGGGCGGCCGGCTGGCGGTCATCACGTTCCACTCGCTGGAGGACCGCATTGTAAAAAACGTGTTTCAGGATGCTGCAAAGGGCTGCACGTGCCCGCCGGGCTTTCCGGTCTGCGTCTGCGGCAGAAAGCCGAAGATCAAAATCCTGACAAAGAAGCCAATCATTGCAACAAAAGAGGAAGTCGGGGAGAACCCGCGTTCGCGCAGCGCCAAGCTGCGGGTAGCGGAGCGGCTCTGAGCTTTGAAGCTATAAAAGGAGAACGTCGCCATGGCACGGCCTGCACGCAAAATTTATACAGATAACGGCTCTGCTGCCTATGACGTTTATACCTGGAACGAGCAGGCCGCGCGGCAGTATGAAAACGGTCAGGCATATGGCCGGCCGCAAAGACAGCAGCTGCCGGACGAGCAGCTGCGCCAGCAGCCGTACCGTCGGGTCAAGGCAAAGACGGCCATTGCGCCGTTCACGCTGGTGGGCCTGGTGATGGTGGCATGTCTGATGGTGCTGGTGGTGTTCGGCTATGTCCAGCTGTTCGAGGCAAGCAGCCGCGTATCCAAACTGGAATCCCAGCTTGACACGCTGCACGAACAGCAGATGATGCTGCAGAGCAAATACGAGGCAAAGATCGATCTCTCCGCGGCGGAGCAGTACGCGGCGCAGATTGGGCTGCGCAAGTGCCAGCCGGAGCAGATTGTTTATGTGAGCTTTTCCGGCACAGACAGAGCGGAAATTTATGAACAGCAGCACACGAGCGTCATCGGGGAGATCATCGACGCCATGCAGCAGAGTATCCTCGGGCTGATCGAATATCTGCACCCAAGCGCTGCATAAGCTTAAAAAGAGCCTCCCCGTTGGAATCCGGCCATCAGGGCGGTCTGATACAGACCGCCCTTTTTCTGAACAGAAAGGCATAATCTCATGGCAAAAAAAATGATCCGTCTGCCGCGCACCAAGCAGCAGGCCCAGGCAAATAAGGAGCAAAGTCAGAGGGCGAACCGCACCATTCTGCGCCGCACATTGGTTCTAATGATCGTGTGTGGCATTGTTGTTTTTATCCCGCTGATTGCGACACTGTACCACCTCATGATTACAGAGCATGATTATTACGAGGAGCGGGCCATTAAGAACCAGACGCGCTCGACCAATCTGACGGCCTCGCGCGGCGCCATCTACGACGCGAATATGAACGTGCTGGCTTCCTCGACAACAGTGGAGACGGTGTTCATTGACCCCAATGAAATCGCCGTACAGATGGAAAAGCCGGAAAACAGCAATCTGCTGGATCAGATTGCGCGCGGGCTTGCAGATATTCTGGATGTGGATGCCGGCTTTGTCTATGAGCAGGCGGCCGACAAGCAGTACCGCTATAAGGTCATCAAGCGGAAAATTTCTGAGGAGCTGGCCGACGAGGTTCGTGCGTTTGTCAGCGAGAACTCCATCAAGGGGATCTATCTGGAGACGGATCTGCAGCGCTACTATCCCAATTCCTCGCTGGCCGCGCAGGTGCTCGGCTTTGTCTCGAGCGATAACGTGGGCTCGGAGGGTCTGGAATCGTATTATAATGAGGAGCTGACCGGCACGGCAGGCAAGGTCGTCACGTCCAAGGGCAACTATGGCGCGGAAATGCTCTATACATATGAAAAGTATTACGATGCAACCGACGGCTACAGCCTTGTCACGACCATTGACGCAACCGTGCAGGCATACGTGGAAAAGAACCTGCAGAATGCCATTGATAAATACGACATTAAAAATGGCGCATTCTGCGTTGTGATGGATGTCAACACGGGCGAAATCAAGGCGATGGTCACGCTGGGCTCGTATGATCCCAACAACTATCTGGAAATTTACGACACTGCGCTGGCACAGACGCTGGAAAATGAATACGATGCGGCAATCTCACTGCCGGAGGCGTCGGCGGCGTATAAGGCGGCCATCGAGCAGTATAACGCGGACGTGGCGTCCGCGCGCCTGGCGCAGTGGCGCAACCGCTGCGTGTCCGATGGCTACGAGCCGGGCTCGACATTCAAGCTGATCACGCTGGCCTCTGCGCTCGATTCCGGCGCGGTGACGGTGAATGACTCGTTCTACTGCGGCGGCGAGGAGCAGATTGCCGGCCGTGAGCAGCTGCTGCACTGCTGGAAGTCCGCCGGCCATGGCGCGCAGACAACGGCGCAGACGCTCGGCAACTCCTGCAACATTGCCTTTGCCCATATTGGCCTCCGCATGGGCGGCGAAACATTCTATTCCTACATCCAGAACTTCGGCCTGCTTGAGCGGACCGGCGTGGATCTGCCGGGTGAGGCGAGCGGTCTGTTCCACAGCGAGGAAAGAATTACAAACTCCTATAAATACGGCACGTCGTATCTGACGTCCTCGGCCTTCGGCCAGAGCTTCCGGATTACGCCGATCCAGCTCGTGCGATCGGTGGCAGCGGTTGTCAACGGCGGATACCTGCTGCAGCCGTATGTTGTGAGCGAGGTGCTTGATGAAAACGGCAATGCTGTGGAGAAAAACGAAAAGACAGTCCTGCGGCAGGTCATCAGCGAGCAGACCTCGGAAACCATGCGCGATATTATGGAAAAGGTTGTAACCGAGGGCACGGCCTCCGCGGCCAAGACGCCCGGTTACCGTGTGGGCGGCAAGACCGGTACGTCTGAGAAGCTCGATACGTACGATGAAAACGGCAAGCAGGTCGAAGATAAGATCGTTTCGTTCATTGGCGTTGCGCCCATCAACAATCCGCAGTACGCGGTGCTCGTCGCGCTCGATACGCCGGCGTATTCGCAGAACAGCGAAAAATACACTGTGCACGGCATGTACATTTCTGGCGGTCTGATGGCCGCACCGACGGTGCGTGACATTTTTATTGATATTCTGCCGTATCTCGGCGTGGAGCCGGACTACGATTCGGAGGATATCCGCGGCATCAACTTCACGGTGCCCGACGTCATTGGCCTGTCGGAGAGCGAGGCTGCGGAGGCGCTTGCAGAAAAGACCATTACCTACCGTGTGATTGGCTCCGGCGATACGGTGACAGACCAGCTGCCGACGGCCGGTATGCAGGTGCCGGGCAACTCGGAGATCATTCTCTACATGGGCGCGGAGAAGGCGCAGACCATGGTTGAGGTGCCGGACTTCATCGGCTGCTCCGTCGCGGACGTCAATTATCTGGCGACCAATGCGGGCCTTTATGTGCAGGCCAAGGGTACGGACCGCACGGATGTCTATGTTCTGGCGGCCTATCAGGATATTGAGCCGGGAACAGAGGTTGACAGAGGTACTACAATTACGGTAGAATTCTCATCCACAGGTGCATCCGACTAAGGAGGAGACAGATATGATACTCAAAGAGCTTCTGCAGGGGCTGGATATTTTGGAGCAGCATGCGCCGGAGCAGCTGCAGATCACCGGCGTACAGTATGATTCGCGGCGTGTGGAGCGGGGAAACCTGTTTGTTGCGGTTTCCGGGTTCCAGACGGATGGGCATCAGTATATCCCGAAGGCCATGGCTGCCGGCGCTGCGTGCGTGGTGTGTGAAAAAAAGCCGGAGGCAGATGTGCCGTATATCCGCGTGCCGGATGCGCGCGCCGCGCTGGCCGCGCTTGGGGCCAACTGGTTCGGCCACCCGGCAGACAAACTGTGCATGATTGGATTTACCGGCACGAACGGCAAAACGACGAGCACGTATCTGCTCAAGCATGTGCTCGAGCAGACGCTTGGCGCAAAGGTCGGCCTGATTGGCACGATCCAGAATATGATCGGCGACACGGTGCTGCATACGGAGCGCACGACGCCGGAGTCCTTTGAGCTGCAGAAGCTGCTGGCTGAGATGCACGAGGCGGGCTGCACGCATGTGATTATGGAGGTTTCCTCGCATGCGCTGGTGCTGCACCGCGTCGATGAGATTCCGTTTGCTGTCGGAGTCTTTACCAATCTGACGGAGGACCATCTTGATTTCCACAAGACCATGGAGGCCTACTGCGAGGCCAAGGCCATGCTCTTTACAAGGTGCCGGACGGGCGTTATCAACGCAGATGATCCCTATGCCGGGCCAATCACACAGCACGCGACCTGTAAGCTCCTGCGGTACACGGCCCGGCAGAAAGAGGCGCAGCTGCAGGCGGAGCATATTGACCTGCATGCCGACCGGGTGGAGCTGGACGCAGAATATGACACGCAGAGCAGCCATGTGACGCTCGGTATCCCGGGCATTTTCAGCGTCTATAACGCGCTGGGCGTCATCGGCGCGGCGCTGGCGCTGGAGATTCCGCTTGCGGATATTGCCGGGGCGCTGCAAACGGCGCAGAGCGTCAAGGGCCGCGTGGAGGTCGTGCCCACGCCGGGGAAGGATTACACAGTCCTGATTGACTATTCGCACACGCCGGACAGCTTGGAGAATATTCTGAAGGCGGTGCGCGGCTTCTGTCGGGGGCGGGTGATTGCGGTCTTTGGCTGCGGCGGCGACCGCGACCCATTTAAGCGGCCTGTGATGGGAAAGATTGCGGCGGAGCTTGCGGATCTTTCCATTGTAACCTCGGATAATCCGCGCACAGAGGATCCCTATAAGATCCTCCGGCAGATTCTGGCCGGGATGCAGCAGAGCGAGCGTCCCTATGAGGTCATTGAAAGCCGCCCGGCAGCCATTGGCCGGGCGATGGAGCTGGCACAGGCCGGTGATGTGATTGTGCTGTGCGGCAAGGGGCATGAGACGTATCAGGAGATAGGACACGAGAAACACCATCTGGACGAGCGCGAGGTTGTCGCGTCGTATTTGGAGAAACGCGTATGAAAGCATTGACACTGAAGGAAGTTGCAGAATACTGCCGGGGAACGCTTGATCCTGCGTTTGCCTCTGTCGTTGTGACAGGCGTACAGTCGGATTCCAGACGTGTGCGCGAGGGGGATCTGTTTGTTGCAATCTCGGGCGAGCACAGTGACGGCCATGATTTTATTTCCATGGCTGCCAAGCACGGCGCTGCGGCGGCGCTGGTATCGAAGAAGGTGGAGGCACAGATTCCGCTGATTGTCGTGCCGGACACGGTGCGCGCCTATGGCGATCTGGCGAAGGCGTACCGTGAGCGCATGGGCATTACGGTCATTGGCATCACCGGCAGCGTCGGCAAAACGACGACGAAGGAGATGACCGCCTGCGTGCTGGGCCGCAGCTACCGCACGGCCCGCACAGAGGGAAACCACAACAATAACCTCGGCCTGCCCATGACCATTATGGAAATGCCGGACGACACAGAGGTTGCCGTCCTGGAAATGGGCATGAACCATTTTGGCGAGATGGCATACCTGACGTCCATTGCGCGGCCGGATATTGCCATCATCACCAACATCGGCACCATGCATATTGAGCATCTCGGCTCACGTGAGGGCATTCTGGAGGCCAAGCTGGAGATTTTCCGCGGCGTACCGAAAAACGGCGTCGGCGTGTTCAACGGCGACGAGCCGCTGCTATGGAATATCCGGGCGGATGGGACGCATAAGAAATACTATTTCGGCATTGAGAACCATGCCTGTGATGTGGTTGCAACAGATATTGAGGAGCTGGCGGACGGCATGCGCTTTGTCGTAAACGGCTTCGGCCACCGGTTTGAGCTGTTTGTGCCGGTGCTTGGCCACCACACGATCTACAACACGCTGGCCGCGGTCACGGCGGCGCTGCTTCTCAAGGTATCGCCGGAAAAGATCCAGGCGCAGCTTTCGACGTTTCAGAATACCGGCATGCGTCAGCGGATCTTTGAGCAGAACGGCTTTACGATCATCGAGGACTGCTACAATGCGGGGCCGGAATCGACGCAGGCTGCGCTGGAAATCCTGGCCAGCTATAAAAACCGCGTCCAGGGGCGGCGGATTGCCGTGCTTGGCGATATGCTGGAGCTGGGCAACCGCTCGGCGGCGGAGCATTACCGCATTGGCCGCATTGCGGCCACAACGGCGGATCTGCTCTATACCTATGGAACCAATTCGGAGCGTATGGTCTCCGGCGCAATCACGGGCGGCATGAAGCAGAAATGCATCGAGCATTTCACAACGCATGAGGAGCTGGCCCATATGCTCAAAATGCGCGCCAAGCCCGGCGATGTGCTGCTGTTCAAGGGCAGCCGCGGCATGCAGATGGAAAAGGCGCTTGCCCTGTTTCTGCAAAGCGAAGAAACAAAAGACTAACGAGAGAGAACCGGAGGAAAAGATCCGCTATGGATAGCTTGTTTTTTACCGTACTGGGCGCGACGCTCGTGTCCTTCCTGCTGACGCTTCTGCTCGGCAGATTCGTGATTCCCATGCTGCGTGCGCTGCATGCAGGGCAGTCCATCCGGGAGATTGGCCCCCAGTGGCACAACACCAAGGCGGGCACGCCGACGATGGGCGGCATTATGTTCATTGCAGCTGTTGTTTTGTGTACGGTCGGCTTTGGCTGGAAATCCATGGCGGAGAACCATACGTATACGCACCTGTATGTGCTGGCGCTGGCGCTGTGCTACGGCATGATCGGCTTTGCCGATGATTTTGTCAAGGTGAAGCTCAAGCGCAATCTTGGCCTTACCGCCATCCAGAAATTTGTGCTGCAGCTGGCTGTGGCCGTTGGCTTTTTGCTTCTGCTGCGACGCAACGGTGATTTGACGTGTGATCTGTATATCCCGTTCTGGAACGTGTCATTTGTGATTTCGCCGGTTGTCTATATGATTTTTGCTGCGTTTGTCATTGTTGGCTGCGTCAACGCGGTGAACCTCACGGACGGCATTGACGGCCTGTCCAGCAGCGTGACAATCCCGGTTATGGTCTTTTTTGCCGCAACCTCGTATGTTTACGGCAATGGAACGCTGGCGCTGCTGCCGGCGACGCTGGCCGGCGGCTTGGCAGCCTTCCTCTGCTACAACTTCCACCCGGCCAAGGTATTCATGGGTGACACGGGCTCGTTGTTCCTCGGCGGCGTGGTGTGCGGCATGGCGTTTGCGCTGGATATGCCGCTGGTTCTGATTCTGGTCGGCATCATTTACATTGTGGAGACGCTGTCGGTCATTCTGCAGGTGACGTACTTCAAGCTGACGCACGGCAAACGGATTTTCAAAATGACGCCGATCCATCATCATTTTGAGCTGTGCGGCTGGAAAGAGGAGAAGATTGTCTGTGTATTTACGGCCATCACGCTTGTTATGTGTGTGCTGGCGTATCTCGGCGTGATGAACCGGTATTGAGCCGGAACATCGTTTTTTCGAAAGGAGCAAGCATATGGCAGGCAGCCAGGACGGCGTTCGCCGGATCTATGAATACCCGAAGGGGGAGCATCTGCCCCCGCAGCCGACAGAGCCAAAGAAGGATAAGGTGCTTGTCGATGAGCGCGGTCTGCTTGATCTGCCGTTTCTGGCGCTGACGATCCTGCTGGTGCTCATCGGCGTCGTCATGGTGTTTTCTGCGTCGTATGCGCGTGCATACTACGAAAAGGGCAACTCCGCATACTATTTTGCACGGCAGGCAATCTTTGCTGTGGTCGGCATCGGCGCCATGCTGTTTGTCAGTCGGATCAACTATCAGCTCTGGCGGAGCGCGTCATTTATTATTCTGGGTGTTTCGATCGCTTTTCTGATTCTCGTGCCGCTCATCGGCTCGTCAGCCAACGGCGCCAAGCGTTGGATCGAGGTGGCGGGCATCCGGTTCCAGCCGTCGGAGCTTGCAAAAATTGCAATTATTATGACGTTCGCAGCGCTTATTTCCACTTACCGCGATAAAATGCGCACGTTCCGCTACGGCGTGGTGCCATTTGCTGTCATCATGGTCGTGATCTGCGGCCTTGTTGCGATTGAGCGTCATTTTTCCTGTATTCTGATCATGATGCTGCTGGCCGCGACAATGCTGTTCCTCGGCGGCGTGCAGCTGCGGTGGTTTGCTATCGGCGCGGCAGCCGTCGGCGTATTTGCCCTTGTGTATCTGAAAACGCAGGGGTATGCCGGCAGTCGCATTACTGCGTGGCGCGACCCGGCCTCCGATCCCACGGATAACGGCTATCAGATCCTGCAGTCGCTGTACGCCATTGGCTCTGGCGGGCTGATGGGCCTTGGCCTCGGCAAGAGCCGGCAGAAGTATCTGTATCTGCCGGAGGAGCACAACGACTATATTTTCCCGATTCTCTGTGAGGAGCTGGGCTTCGTTGGCGCGCTGGTGGTCATTCTGCTGTTTATTCTGCTGATTGTGCGCGGGTATTATATTGCCATGCATGCGCGTGACCGGTTCGGCGCGCTGCTTGCCGCCGGCATCTCCACGCATATTGCGCTGCAGACATTTTTGAATATCGGCGTCGTGACAAATTTTTTGCCGGCAACAGGCATTTCGCTGCCGTTCTTCTCGTATGGCGGCACGGCGCTTCTCCTGCAGCTGTTTGAGATTGGCGTTGTTCTGGCGGTGTCACGGCAGAACGACAATAAGCTCCTGTAGGAGGGCCTATGAACATTGTGTTTACCTGCGGCGGCACGGGCGGCCATATCTATCCCGCCATCGCCGTTGCAAGAATGTTTCAGGAGCGGCAGCCAGGCTGCCGGATCCTGTTCATCGGCGCCGAGGACGGCATGGAAAACAAGCTTGTCCCGCGTGAGGGCTTTTTGTTGGAGACGGTCAGAATCTCCAACTACCAGCGTAAGCTCACGCCGGTGGCCGTCTGGCACAATATTAAGACGCTGCACAACATGTCGCGCACGATGGCAAAAACGAAAAAAATCCTGCGCGAATTCCAGCCGGACGTTATTGTCGGCACGGGCGGCTATGCCAGCTTCCCGGCGCTGCGGGTCGGCGCGCAGCTGAAGATTCCCACTTGCGTGCACGAGTCGAATGCTGTGCCGGGGCTTACCACGCGCATGGTGGCCCGCACGGCGGATCGGATCATGGTTTCCTTTGAGGAAAGCCGCCAGCATTATCCGGAGCCAGAAAAGGTGCTTCTGACGGGCACGCCGGTGCGGGAGGAATTTCTGCACACCAAGCGCGAGCAGGCGCGGCAGGCGCTGGGGCTTGGCGGGCAGCCGCTGATTGTTTCGTGCTGGGGCAGCCTCGGCGCGCGGGAAATGAACAAGAAAATTGCGCAGTTCATGAAATGCGAGTGCGCGGACGGCGCGCCCTTCCATCATATCCACGCCACGGGCTCCTTTGGCTGGCGGTGGATGCCGGAATACGTGAAGGAGCAGGGCGTCGATCTTGCGGCGCATCCGCAGATTGAAATGTGCGAATATATCTATGATATGCCGCAGGTGCTTGCGGCGGCGGATCTTATCATCTGCCGTGCGGGCGCGGCAACGATTGCCGAGATCTGCGCCAGCGGCACGCCGTGCATCATGGTGCCGAGCCCCAATGTGACGGATAATCACCAGGAGAAAAATGCCCGCGTGCTGGAGCGTGCAGGTGCAGCCGAGGTGATCCGGGAGGCTGACTGCGACGGCGAGAGCCTGTATCAGGCGGCAAAGGCCATTTTGCATGACCCTGCGCGCATGCGCGATATGCGCGCAGCGGCGCGGAAGATGGCGGTGGTGGACGCGGCAGAGCGGATCTACCAGACGGCGCTTGCGCTGACACGATGATCCGGGACGGCGCATAGGATGGGAAAAATCCTGAAGGATGGAGGAATCCCATGCAAGCGCTGCTCGTTTCCAAGTCGCCGCCGCTGTACGGCGAGGCGGCTGTCCACGGCGCAAAAAACAGTGTGCTGCCGATTCTGGCCGCAACGCTGCTCTGCTCCACGCCGTGTGTGCTGCATAATTGTCCGGATATTCTGGATGTGGACCATACTCTTGCCATTTTGCGCGCGCTTGGCTGTGTCTGTCAGCGCAGCGGAAAGGATTTGTACATAGACGCGCGCCCATCCGGCAGCGCGCAGGTACCGGCGGAACTTGCCGGAACCATGCGCGCATCGAGCCTGTTTCTTGGCGCGCTGCTGGCGAAAAACCGCGCGGCTTCCGTCAGCCTGCCGGGCGGCTGCCCCATCGGGGCGCGGCCCATGGACTTTCACCTGCATGCGTTCCGCTGCCTTGGCGCGCAGGCAGAGCAGGACGGCAGCGATATCCGCTGCAGCGCGCCGGCGCTGCGCGGCGGAAAAATCCGGCTGCCGGGAATCAGCGTCGGCGCAACGGAAAATGCAATCCTTGCCGCGCTTGGCGCGGAGGGGCAGACAACGATTGAAAATGCTGCCTGTGAGCCGGAAATCGGCGATCTTATCTGCTTTCTGCGTGCCTGCGGCGCAAAGATTGCGGGGGAAGGCACGCGCACCGTCACGATAGAGGGCGGCCATGCGCTGCATGGCGCGAGATATACTATTCTGCCTGACCGCATTGAGACAGCGACGCTTCTATGTGCGTGCGCGGCCTGCGGCGGGGCGGTGACGGTCCGCCGGACAGACGCACGGCTCGTCCAGCCGGTTGTGCAGGCGCTGCGGCAGAGCGGCTGCCTGCTGCAGATTGGCGATGATGCCATCACCATCCGGCGCAGCGGCGCAATGCAGGTCTGTAGGCCGGTGATCTCCGGGCCGTATCCCGGGTTTCCGACGGATGCCATGCCGGTGCTGCTTGCCGCGCAGCTGATGGGCTGCGGGCAGACGGCGTTCACGGAGACGATTTTTGAGAATCGGTTTTTGTATGTGGCGCAGCTGCAGAAGCTTGGCGCGCGCCTGCGCTGCGAGGGACGGACGGTGTTCCTGCAGGGCGCTGCAAAGCTCTCGGCGGCAGCGCTGCATGCGGATGATCTGCGCGGCGGCGCAGCGCTTGTGCTGGCGGCCATGTGCGCCGAGGGGGAAAGCACCATTTTTGGAGTAAAACACATCGAACGCGGATATGATACTCTTGAACAGACATTTTTGACGCTCGGAGCCGCCCTGAAAACAGTGGAAATCCCAAATTGAATATGTTATAATTGCCGCAGCGCGGCACAAAACGCAAGATCCGGCCGCCATAGGAGAGTCATTATGCGCACAAAGCGGAACAAACCCAATCAGGATGCACGCACCCAGCAGAAGGCAAGACAGGTGCGCAGCGGCGTCGGCGGCAGGCTGATTATCATGCTGGCCATTGTCGCAGCGGCAGTGTTCGGGGTGGCAATTTTTTTCAAGGTCAACACGATTGAGGTGCAGGGCAACACGGTTTATTCGGCCCAGCAGGTGATCGATGCCTCCCAGCTTGAGCAGGGCGATAATCTTCTGACAATCAATAAGGCGCTTGTCGCCGGCAATATCAAGGCGGCGCTGCCGTATGTGGAGGATGTCTCGATTGCGCGCAGCATGCCGGACGGCGTGATTATCAAGGTGCAGGAGAGTACCATCAGCTTTGCTGTCATGACGGATACGAACACGGCGTGGCTCATGGGCCCGTCGGGCAAGGCGCTCGAGCGGATCGAGCCGGCGGCATTCAATGAATATCCGCATATTGACGGGCTGATGATCTCGGCACCTACGGTCGGACAGACGGTTACGTCGCCTACGCCGACAGCGCTCGACGCTGCGCTGACGGTTTTGCAGGAGCTTGACGGCACAGGCCTTCTGGAGCATGTGCACGCGCTCAATGTAGAAAAGGAATATGATATCGTCCTGACGTATGACGACCGGTATGAGATCCGGCTCGGCGGCACGGACGAAATGGCATATAAAATCCGGTATCTGCTGTCCATACTCGATCAGCTGAGCGAGTATCAGGCCGGCACGATCGATCTGACGCAGGCTGCGCAGAAAAAAGCAACGTTCCAACCGGCAACGTAAGCGCATGCGCCGCTGGAGACGGATGCAACGGATGCAGCGGAAAAAAACACATTTTTCTGCTCCTTTTTCCATAAATTCTATTGACGCAACTGTTTTTTCGAGATAGAATAAAGTCGACATAATGCAAAACGCTGCAGTTTTCATGGGCTGTGAGATATATAGGAGGAACACCAAATGGCAGATACAGCAGATAAGGTAGTCAAAATTAAAGTCATTGGCGTCGGCGGCGCCGGCAATAATGTTATCAACCGTATGATCGCCTCCGATGTAAAGGGCGTCGAGTTTGTGGCGGTGAACACGGATAAGCAGGATCTTGAAAAGTCCAAGTGCAAGAATAAGGTTCAGATCGGCGAAAAGCTGACAGGCGGCATGGGAGCAGGCTCCAAGCCGGATATCGGCCAGAAATCTGCCGAGGAATCCAAGGCGCTGATCTCGCAGGTGCTAGAGGGCACGGACATGGTCTTTATTACCGCCGGTATGGGCGGCGGCACCGGCACCGGCGCGGCGCCGATCATTGCGCAGGTCGCGCATGACGCGGGGATCCTGACGGTTGCAGTTGTGACGAAGCCGTTCCGCTTTGAGGGCGCTAATCGTATGAAGCAGGCGGAGGCTGGCATTGCCAATCTTTCTGATAAGGTTGACTCGCTCATTATGATCCCGAATGACCGGCTGAAGTTTGTCACCGACCAGAAGATTACCTTTGCCAACGCATTCGGCATCGCAGACGACGTGCTCAAGCAGGCGGTCAGTTCCATCTCCGAGCTTGTCGGCTACAGTGAGAATGTCATTATCAACCTGGACTTTGCAGACGTATCGGCCATCATGCGCAACGCCGGGCAGGCCCACATGGGCGTCGGTTCGGCAACCGGCCGCGACAAGGCGGAGCAGGCTGCGCAGGCGGCTGTTTCCAGCCCGCTGCTGGAAACCTCCATCAACGGCGCAACCGGCGTGCTCATCAATATCGCGGGCTCGCATGATCTTGGTCTTGACGACGTGGAGACGGCGGCAAATATCGTCATGGAGGCAGCCAACCCCGATGCCAACATCATCTTTGGCGCTGCGTTCGACGACGAGCTGCAGGACGAGATGCGCGTGACCGTCATTGCCACCGGCTTTGCCGAGAAGCGGCAGGCTCCCGCAAAGCCCATCGGCGCATATTCCGCCGCGCAGGAGAAGGCCAATGCCAGCAAGACGCAGGCGCAGGAGGATATCGACGATATCGACGAGATCTTCAAGATTTTCAACCGCAATTGAAACGCTTGACGGAACCGGTGCGCATGCGCCGGTTTTCAGCGTGTCGAAAAAGTTTTTTCGCCCCGCTGAGACAGTTTTTCGAACTTTGAAAGAGTTCAAAAAACTGGTTGATTGAACGCGAAGGGGGCTCTTTGCCCCCTTCACTCTTCCCCTGCTGCTCTGTCTCCCAACTCCTTTTTGTTGTTTTTTGACAGTCTCGGAACCGGCGCGCATGCGCCGGTTTTCTTCGGCCTGCTATTCTGAATACAAGAAGAAATCGACGTTTTTTCTGGAAATACGCGGCGGTTATGCCTAATTTCCAAATGCTGTTTTCGTCTATTATGACGAATTTTCCTGCAATGCTTTACTTTCAAGCGTTAAAGTGTTACTATCAAGTCACCTGAAAGGCACCATTAGAAAAGGAGATACTGAATCTTGAACAATCGCAATAAACGCTCCGATCCGGAAAGCGAGCTGTACGCCGCCATTTTGAAGCTGCAGACCGTGGAGGAATGCTATGACTTCTTCACCGACCTGTGCACGTTCTCCGAGCTGAAAGCGATGGAGCAGCGTTTTGAGCTGGCCAAGCTTCTCAATGATGGCCTCATTTATAATGACATTCTGGAAAAGACCGGCGCGTCGAGCGCGACCATCAGCCGTGTGAACCGCAGCCTCAACTACGGCATGGGCGCCTACCGGGTCATTTTTGACCGCATGAAAGAGGATGAACAGGCCAAGCAGGAGGGCTCGGACGCGTGAGCGCGTACGAGTCGCTTGCTGCCAGCTATGACGCGCTGACGTATGATATCCCGTATGAAAGGATCCTGACCTTCTGGCAGAAGCTCTGCGCCAGACAGAAGGCGGATGTCCGCACAGTTCTGGATCTGGCCTGCGGCACGGGCTCCTTGAGCGTGCTGCTGGCGAAGCGGGGGTACCGCGTGCTGGGCGTGGATCTGTCAGAGGATATGCTGGCGGAGGCCGATCAGAAGGCGGCTGCAATGGAGGGCAACCGCCCGTTTTTTGTCTGCCAGCCCATGCAGAGGCTGCGTCTGCCGGAGACGGTTGACGCAGTTATTTGCTGTCTGGACAGCATCAATTATCTGCGCAAGCCTACTGACTGCCAGAAAACCTTCCGCCGTGTTTATGATGCGCTGACACACGGCGGTGTATTTGTGTTTGATATCAATACGCCGCAGAAGCTCCGGGCGCTTGATGGGCAGGTGTTTCTCGACGAGACGGACGACACATACTGCGTGTGGCGGGCGCAGTTCGCAGAAAAAAAGCGCCTGTGCTTCTATGGTATGGACATCTTCCAGCGCGAGGGCGAGCACTGGCTGCGCTCGTTCGAGGAGCATGTGGAGTATGCCTATGAGCCGGAGGAGCTGACAGCATGGCTGTATGACGCGGGCTTTACCGATGTCCGGCAGTATGGCGATCTGCGGATGCACGCGCCGGAGCCGGACGAGCAGCGCATTTATTTTTCCGCAAAGAAGGAGTAATCCATGAAAGATGAACTGGTACGTGCCATAACAAAAGATGGCTATGTGAACGCCGTGGCGGTTACATCAACGGCCATTGTTGAACGTGCACGCAGGATCCATAAAACATTTCCAACAGCCACCGCGGCGCTTGGACGGCTGTTGACGGCGGCGTCCATGATGGGCAACATGCAAAAGACCGACGATGGCTCGCTGACGCTGCAGCTCAAGGGCGACGGCCCGCTGGGCCGCCTGCTGGCGGTGTCCGACGCGGACGGCAATGTGCGCGGCTGGGTAGAGAATCCGCAGATCTCCATGTTGGAGAAGGCACCGGGGAAGCTGGATGTCGGCGCAGCTGTCGGAACGGACGGGACGCTGACGGTGATCCGTGACCTTCGGATGAAGGAGCCGTATATCGGTTCGATTGAACTTGTCTCCGGGGAAATTGCGGAGGATATCACGGCTTATTTTGCCCAGAGTGAGCAGATTCCCACGGCCTGCGCGCTTGGCGTGCTGGTCGGTAAAGATCAGTCCGTCACGGCAGCCGGCGGCTATATCATTCAGCTGCTGCCCGGCGCGCCGGATGATGTGATCGACCGGATTGAGGCAGGAATCCAGAACGCCGGTGCGGTCAGCCGTCTGCTGGCGGCAGGTATGGACGGTCAGGTTGTGCTGGAGACAGTCCTGCATGGGTTTGAGGTTGAGATTCTGGAGCGGCAGCCGGTGGAGTACCGCTGCTACTGCTCGCGGGAGCGTGTGACGCGCACGCTGATCAGCCTTGGACGCAAGGAACTGCAGGATATTGTCGCCGACGGCAAGGATATTCATATTGACTGCCAGTTCTGCGATAAAATTTATGACTATACGCCGCAGCAGATACAGGGGATTCTGGACGATCTGGATGCGTAACGGATAAAGCTGTTTTAGCTGTATATGCATTCGGCATGCCGGAAAGCCGGGAGATTGCTGAAACTTTTCACGTTATTGTGTCTCTGACGATCCCATCTTTTCCGTCTTACCGGAAAAGATGGGAAGAAAAGGGGCGCTGTTTCGCAGAAACCGCCGTTATGTATCTGCTCAATAAAGGGCGCGCACCTGCGCCACACGAAATGCCAATCTATTGGTTTGCGCCGAAAGAGCCTGCCATTGCTGGTGACGGCGGTGCCGTGCCTCAGAAACTTACAGCATGCAAATTGGAAAGACCAATGCAAAAAGGTACATCCCTGCAAATTGGGATGTACCTTCTGTTTTTTGCACGGATTCAACTGCAACGGCTATCAGATTTGATAGCCGTTGCGTTTGAATTGCTGCCGTGCGGCGGCAGGCATAGCTTTGACCTTCAGAATTTTAACCGCATCTGGTACCATACGGCCCCGCCGTGTACCGAGCTGCTGATGCCCTCATCCTGAAATCCGAACTGTGCATAGAACGCGCGCAGCGCATCCTTACATGTCAGGATCAGCCCCTGCCGGCCCTCGTGCCGGCAGATCTCCACCACGCGGCGCATCAGGTACGCCGCATAGCCGCGGTGCTGGCAGGCAGGATCGGTCACGACGCTGAAGATCATCTGCCAGGGGGCAGAGGACGCATGGCAGCCGGGGGCGTCATACAGATCATCGGTCAGACAATCTGTATGTGTGACCGGGCCTGCAATATAGCTGACGAGCGTGCCGCCGTCCTCCAGCAGCCAGAAGCGGTCGGCGAAAACCGCCAGCCGCGCGGCAAGCGACGCGCGCGTCGCTGCCTCCGCCGCCGGGAAGCAGCGCGCCTCCAGCGCGGCGATGGCATCCAGATCAGAGACAGACGCGGTGCGGATGGTGAGATGAGAAAAATCATGGTCCATAGGTGGCCTCCGGGATGAAAGAATTATTCCAGCTCAAATGCGCCGGTATAGAGCTGGTAATAGGTGCCCTTCTGGGCAATCAGGTCGTCATGTGTGCCGCGCTCAATGATGCGGCCATGGTCAAGCACCATAATGGCGTCGCTGTTTTGTACAGTGGACAGGCGGTGCGCGATGACAAAGACGGTGCGGTCCTTCATGAGCGCGTCCATGCCGCGCTGGACAAGCAGCTCGGTCCGTGTGTCGATGGAGCTGGTTGCCTCGTCGAGAATCATGACGGGAGGATCGGCGACGGCTGCGCGTGCAATGGACAACAGCTGCCGCTGGCCCTGTGAGAGGCTTGCACCGTTGGCGGTAAGCATGGTGTTGTAGCCGTCGGGCAGGCGCGTAATGAAGTCGTGCGCGTTGGCGAGCTTGGCGGCCTGGATGCATTCTTCATCCGTGGCGTCAAGCTTGCCGTAGCGGATGTTGTCCATGACCGTGCCGGTGAACAGGTTGACATCCTGCAGAAC
>CAKUAM010000027.1 GCA_934636305.1 uncultured Oscillospiraceae bacterium | reverse complement strand
GATTTGAAGATGGCGCTGTGCGCATCGAATCCGCCGGAAAAAGCTATACATTCCAGAAAAACGAGGTCGCGCAGGTGCGGCTTCACGTCGATTTTTAAGGGAGGAATCTGAAAAAAATGAATGCCGAAATTTTTGCAGCGCTTGCGCAGCTTGAAAAAGAACGCGGGATTCCGCAGAGCTACATGGTAGAAAAGATCACGCAGGCTCTCGTCGCTGCTTACAAGAAGGACAAGGACGGCTACACCGACAATGTTTTTGTCGAGGTCAAGGACAACGACATGCACATGTATGTGCAGAAGGAGGTCGTTGACGACGTCATCAGCCCCGCCACCGAGATCACGCTGGACGCTGCCCGCAAAATCACCAAAACTGCCCAGCTGGGCGATCTGGTCAACGTCGATGTACAGACAAAGGATTTTGGACGCATTGCCGCACAGACAGCCAAGCAGGTCATCATCCAGGGCATCCGCGAGGCGGAGCGCGGCATGGTCTTTGACACGTTCTCGTCGAAGGAGCATGAGATTCTCACCGGCACCGTCCTTCGCATTGAGCCCGCCACCAATGACATGACCATCCGCATCGGCGGCGGCAACGACAAGACCGACGCCATGCTCTCCGCCTCCGAGCAGGTACACACGGAGTATTACCACGAGGGCGATATCATCCGCGTGTATGTCGTGGAGGTCCGCCGCTCGACAAGAGGCCCGCAGGTCATTGTCTCCCGGACGCACCCCGGCCTTGTCAAGCGTCTGTTCGAGCTTGAGGTTCCGGAGATTGCCTCCGGTCTTGTAGAGATCAAATCCATCGCGCGTGAGCCTGGCTCGCGCACAAAGATTGCCGTTGCCGCCACGCAGGAGGGCATTGATCCGGTGGGTGCCTGCGTCGGTACGCGCGGCACGCGCGTCGGTGCGGTTGTCGATGAGCTGCACGGCGAAAAAATGGATATCATTGTCTGGTCGGAGGATCCGGCCAAGTTTGTCGCCTCCGCACTCAGCCCGGCTGACGTCAAATCCGTCACCGTTCTGCCCGGCACGGCCAAGGCCTGCCGCGTCATCGTCCCGGATGACCAGCTTTCGCTTGCCATCGGCAAGGAGGGCCAGAACGCCCGTCTCGCCGCACGCCTGACCGGCTATAAGATCGATATCAAGCCCGTCTCGCAGGAGCAGGAATTTGCGCAGGAGGAAGCTCCTGACACGCAGGAGCCGGCGGAGGACGCCGCTGCCCAGGCGCAGGACTGATCCGAACGCAGAAAAGGAGGCGTCAGCATGCAAAAGAAAATCCCGATGCGCCAGTGTGTTGGCTGCCGGGAAATGAAACCCAAAAAAGAGCTTGTCCGCGTAGTCAGAAGCCCGGAGGGCGAGATTTCTCTCGACTTCCGCGGCAAGGCCCCTGGCCGGGGCGCGTATCTCTGCCCGCAGACCGAATGCCTCAAGCGTGCAATCAAATCCAAGTCGCTTGAGCATGGACTGAACTGCCAGATTCCGCAGGAGATCTACGATCTGCTGCTTGCAAGGATGGAGGCGGGCGACCATGACGGATAATCAGCAGAAGGCGCTGCGCTTTCTGGGGCTGGCGCGCCGCGCGCGGCTGCTTGCCATCGGCGAGGAGCCCGTCGGCATTGCCTGCCGCAGCCGCAAGGCCCGGCTCGTTCTCGTTGCCAAGGACGCCGGTGACCATACCTTCCGCCGGGCCCGCTCGTTCGTCGCAGGCAGCAAGTGCCCATATATCTGCGTCCCGTATACAAAGGATGAGCTTGGCGACGGTCTTGGCTGCAATGCGTGCGCCCTGTGCGCGTTTACAGATCTCGCGTTTGCAAAATCGTTTCTGGAGTCACTGGCAGAGCCGGCCAACGAACCGATTCTTGCCCAGCTGACAGAGCAGACGCAGCGCGCCCAGCAGCGCCGGAAAGAGGCCGCAGCGCATCGGAAGAATATGAAAACAGGGAAGAAATAACTGGAGGTGGCTGTATTGAGTATTGAAGTAAAACAGAAGATTAAGGAAGTCGCCGATGACTTTGCGATGCCCGCAAAGAACCTCATCGAGATCGTCGGGAAATTCTATGATAAGCCTAAGAGCAGCTCCCAGAACTTAACTGAGCAGCAGCTGAATGTTGTCGTGGACTATATCACGCAGCAAAATCAGATTGATTCCATCGAGCAGGTCTTTGCCGCAGCCGCGGCAAAGAAGCCGCAGCCTGCGCCCGCAGCGGAGCAGCCCAAGTCTGTGCCCGCAGCGGAGCAGCCCAAGTCTGCCCCGCAGACCCCGCCCGCGCAGCAGGCTAAGCCGGCACAGCAGCAGCCTGCACAGCAATCCAGGCCGCAGGCCGCCGCGCCGGCCAAGCCCGCCCAGCAGCCGGCCAAGCAGCCGCAGCCGGAGCGCAAGCGTGAGCGCCGCGTAATTGACACCAGCGCCGTCACGGTCAATGCTGACCGGTATGATGACCGTGTGGATGCGCTTGTCTCAGACCGTGTCCAGAACTATCAGAGCGGCAAGCAGAAAATCGGCAACAAGAACAAGAAACAGCAGCAGGCCAGACGCTTCGGCACCAAGTCCCGCTCGGAGGAGCAGGAGAAGATGCGCAAGCTGCAGCTGGAGATTGCCAAGAAAGCGCAGCTGGTCGTCAAGATTCCGGATGAGATTACTGTCGGCGAGCTTGCCTCGCGTATGAAGAAAACGGCGGCAGAGGTCATCAAGTGCCTGCTCAAAAACGGCGTCATGGCCACGGTCAACCAGACCATCGACTTTGACACGGCAGAATTTGTCGCGACGGAGCTCGGCTGCAAGGTGGAGCATGAGGTCATCGTCACCATCGAGGAACGGCTGTTCGACGATCATCAGGACACCGCCGATGAGCTTGTCACCCGTCCGCCGGTCGTAGTCGTCATGGGCCACGTCGACCACGGCAAGACGTCCCTGCTTGACTATATCCGCCATGCAAAGGTTGCAGCCGGCGAAGCTGGCGGCATCACGCAGCACATCGGCGCGTATACCGCGGAAATCAACGGCCAGCCCATCACCTTCCTCGATACCCCGGGCCACGCCGCCTTCACCGAAATGCGTGCGCGCGGCGCCATGTGCACCGACATTGCGATTCTGGTCGTCGCCGCAGACGACGGCATCATGCCGCAGACCATCGAGGCCATCAACCACGCCAAGGCCGCCAACATCCCCATCATTGTCGCGGTCAACAAAATGGATAAGCACGGCGCTAACCCCGACCGCATTCTCACGCAGCTGACCGAGCATGGCCTGACGCCGTCAGAATGGGGCGGCGAAACAGAAATCTGCAAAATTTCCGCCAAGACCGGCATGGGCATCGACGAGCTGCTGGAAACCGTTATCCTGACCGCCGAAATGGAGGAGCTCAAGGCCAACCCGAACCGCGCCGGCAAGGGCTGCGTGCTTGAGGCCCGGCTCGACAAAAACCGTGGCCCGATTGCAACGCTGCTCGTCCAGAACGGCACGCTGCATCAGTCCGATCTTATCATCGCGGGCACCGCGGTCGGCCGCGTGCGCGTCATGACAAACGACAAGGGCGCGCAGGTCAAAGAGGCCGGTCCGTCCATCCCGGTCGAGATCACCGGTCTTGCCGAGGTTCCCGCCCCCGGCGATGAATTCAACGTCGTTGCCGATGAGCGCATGGCCAGACAGCTTGTCGAGCAGCGCAAGCAGAAGATCAAGGACGATCTCAACAAGCTCAACCAGAAGGTTACGCTCGAGAGCCTGTTCTCCAAGCTGCAGGAGGGCGAGATGAAGGATCTCAACCTCATCGTCAAGGCCGACGTGCAGGGCTCTGCCGAGGCGGTCAAGGCTTCGCTGGAGAAGCTTTCGAATGAAGAAGTCCGCGTGCGTGTCATTCATGCTGGCGTCGGCGCCATCAACGAATCCGATATTCTGCTGGCCTCCACGTCCAATGCGATTGTCATCGGCTTCAACGTCCGCCCGAACGAGC
Organism: uncultured Oscillospiraceae bacterium; assembly: GCA_934636305.1. Taxonomy (GTDB): domain Bacteria; phylum Bacillota; class Clostridia; order Oscillospirales; family Oscillospiraceae; genus CAG-170. The sequence goes on along the minus strand of CAKUAM010000027.1, from coordinate 19,318 downwards.
TGGCACAGGCCGCAGCCAAGCGTGACAAGGTCGACATGCGCATGTACCGCGTCATCTATGACGCCATCAACGAAATCACCGACGCCATGAAGGGCATGCTCGCGCCCAAGTTCCGCGAGGCCATCATCGGCCATGCTGAGGTTCGTCAGACCTATAAGGTTTCGGCCATCGGCACGATTGCCGGCTGCTATGTCAAGGACGGCAAAATTACGCGCGACGCCTCTGTGCGTGTGCTGCGCGACAATATCGTGATCCACGAGGGCAAGCTCGGCTCTCTGCAGCGCTTCAAGGACGCTGTCAAGGAGGTCGCAGCCGGCTACGAGTGCGGCATGTCGATTGAGAAGTTCAACGACATCAAAGAGGGCGACATTTTCGAATGCTTCGTCATGGAACAGATTAAAGACTAATTCGCCATGCAGTCAGCGCCGCTCTGCGGCGCTGACTGCCCGATTCAAAGGAGGACAGCTATGGCTTCCAACAGAATTGGCCGGATCAATGAGGAGATTCAGCGGGAGCTTGCAGAGCTCATCCGTTCGCTGAAGGATCCGCGCGTACAGACCATGATCTCCATTACGCGCGTGGATACCACTCCGGATCTGCGCTACAGCAAAATTTATGTCAGCGTGCTTGAGGATGCGCGCGCCAAGGAGGCCGTGCGTGGTCTGAAATCCGCGGGCGGCTGGCTGCGCCGGGAGCTCGGCAGCCGTCTGCAGCTGCGCTATACGCCGGAGCTGGTGTTCGAGCTGGATGATTCCCTCAAGTATGGCGCACACATGTTTGACCTTTTGGAACGGCTGGAACGGGAGCAGGCTGCGCGGGAGGCGGAAAAGGCCGATGACGAGAACTGAATTCTGCGCATTTCTGTGCAGCCACGACAATTTCGTCATTCTGACCCACCGCCGTCCGGACGGCGACACCATCGGCAGCGCCTCGGCGCTGTGCCTTGGCCTGCGTGCGCTTGGCAAGACCGCATATGTGCTCTCCAACGAGCAGTTCACGCCGCGCTTTGCCGCTTATCTGGACGGCCTGGTCTGCACGCAGCTGCCGGAGCAGGCGACCGTAATCTCTGCCGATATCGCCTCGGAGGGGCTGTTTTCCTTCGACGCGCTGCGGCTGCAGCTCGCGCCTGTCTGCGCCGTCGATCACCACGGTCGGAACACGCTCACGTGCCCGAAGCTCGTTGAAGCAGACAAGGCTGCCTGCGGCGAAATCATTTACGCGATTTTGCAGGAGCTGGGCGTTGTCATCACCAGACGGATGGCCGAGTGCCTCTACACTGCCATTGCCACCGACACCGGCTGCTTTAAATTCTCCAACACCACAGCCAACACGCATACCACCGCTGCCGCGCTGATTGCAGCCGGCGCAAAGGTCTACCCCATCAACAAAGTCTTTTTCGACACGAAAAGCTTCGCGCGGTTGAAGCTTGAGGCAAGGCTGACGGAAACAATGGAGTTTTACGCCGGCGGCACCGTCGGCGTGTGCGCCATGCCGAAAAGCCTTCTGCAGGAGCTCCATGTCACGGAGGACGAGATTGACTCCATCTCCGGCTTTGCCCGGATGATTGAGGGCGTCAAAATCGGAATCATGATTCGCGAGGTTGAGGACGGCATGGGCAAGCTCAGTCTGCGCACCGAAGCGCCCTATGACGCGTCCAGCCTGTGCCAGCAGCTTGGCGGCGGCGGACATGCCGCAGCAGCCGGTGCCACCGTGCCCGGCGGAATTGCCGGAGCGAAGGCCGCAATTCTGCGTGTACTGGCAGACAGCGGTATTTCGCTTTAAAAGGAGATTCTATGGCAAACGGAATCCTCGTCATCGATAAGCCCGCCGGGTGGACGAGCCAAGACGTAGCTGCCAAGCTGCGCGGCGTATTTCATGAACGCCGCGTCGGCCATGGCGGCACGCTTGACCCAATGGCCACCGGCGTGCTTCCTGTTTTTGTCGGCCGTGCAACGCGCGCGGCTGAATTTCTGGAATCCGCAGAAAAAGAATACATTGCCGGCCTGCGTCTCGGCATCACAACCGACACACAGGATACTACCGGCACCACGCTGACCGAGCAGCCTGTTCAGGTGACGCGCGCACAGCTGGAGGACACGCTGCGCCGCTTTCTTGGCCCGCAGGAGCAGATCCCACCCATGTACTCCGCCGTGAAGATCGGCGGCCAGAAGCTCTATGAGCTGGCCCGCCGCGGGCAGGAGGTTGCGCGCAGGCCGCGCGCTATCACCATCCACGAGCTGGAGCTTTCAGACGGCAGCGGCGCAGACTATACGCTGCGCGTGCGCTGCTCCAAGGGAACCTATGTCCGCACGCTCTGCCATGATATCGGACAGGCGTTTGGCTGCGGCGGCTGCATGTCGTCGCTGCGGCGGACAGCCGCCGGCAGCTTTACGCTGCAGCAGGCCGTCACCATGCAGCAGGTGCTGGACTTTGCCGCTCAGCATGACCCGCAGCAGCTGCTTTTGCCGGTCGATGCGATTTTTGCAAAGCATCCGGCGCTGATCGTTACGCTGCAGCAGGCCGCCAAATTAAAAAACGGCGCGCAGATCAAAGATTGGCAGTTTGCCGACGGCATCTGGCGCGTCTACGCCGAGGATGGCGAATTTTTGCTGCTTGGCCAGGTACAGAACCACATTCTCACGACCATCAAAAGCTTTTTCGAGGTGACGCCCAGTGGAAAATAAACGCGTCCTGGCGCTCGGCTTCTTTGACGGGATCCATCTCGGCCATGCCGCGCTTCTGAACAAAACCCGCGAACGCGCGCAGGCGCTGGGTGCCACTCCGGCAGCCATGAGCTTTGATGTGCATCCGGATACGCTGGTCTTTGGCGCACCGGTGCCGCTGCTTGGCACCATGGCAGAGCGCGAATATCTGATGCGCCGGTTATGCGGCATTGAGGAGGTCATTTTCGCGCATTTTGACGCGGTCATGATGCATATGCCGTGGAAGTCCTTCATTGAGGAGTACCTGATCGGCACACTGCATGCGTGCCACGTCGTCTGCGGCCATGATTTCCACTTCGGCGACCGGGGAGCCGGCACGCCGGAGCGGCTGTCCGCGGTCTGCGCCGCGCATGGCATCAGCTGCGATATCATCCCGGAGATCCGCGTGGATGGCCAAAGTGTCAGCTCCACGCACATCCGCACGCTGCTGCAGACCGGCGACTGCCGCACAGCGGTGCGGCTGCTTGGCCACGGCCACCTGGTCAGCGGCACCGTGCACCGCGGCGCGGGCCGCGGCGCTGGGCTCGGCTTTGCAACGGCAAACGTGCCGTTTGCCCCCGGCGTGCTTGTCCCGGCCTTCGGCGTCTATCGCGCAGAGGCCGAAACAGATGGAACGCGCTATCCCGCATGCGTCAACATCGGCGTCCATCCGACGCTTGGCTCTCTCGGCACGCCGGTGCTGGAGGCAAATCTCATCGGCTTTTCCGGGGATCTGTACGGCAAATCGCTGCGGATCTGGCTGAAGGATCACCTGCGCGGTGAGCTGCGGTTTGACAGCATTGACGCGCTGCGCGCCCAGGTGCTGCACGACAAAAAAACTGTGGAGGACTTTTACCAGTCATGAATCTGATCCGTGTTGATGGTTCGCATCCGCTGTTTGAAGAAGCGTTTGCGCTTTATGAGACCAGCTTTCCGCCCAACGAGCGGCGCACGCGCGCCGATCATCTGCGTGCCATGCAGGACACTGCATTTGAGCCGCTCTGCGCCATGGAGGATGACACGCTGCTGGCGGATGTCTTTTTGTGGAAAACCAGTGAGTTTGTCTACCTTGAGCATTTTGCTGTCCAACCGACGTTGCGCGGCCATGGCTGCGGCAGCCAGATTCTGCAGCAGCTTCTGCACACGTCGTCGCCGTTTATTCTGGAGATTGAACCGCCAACCGATGCGCTGACCTGCCGCCGCAAGCGCTTTTACGAACGCAACGGCCTGCACGCGCAGCCGTACCGGCATGTACAGCTCCCGTTTCAGGGCGGCGGCGAGATCCAGCCGCTTCTTATTATGGCACAGCAGGAGCTTTCGCCTGCGCAGTGCCACGAGTTTCAGAGATTTCTTCTCGACCGCGTGGTGCTCTATACACAATATGACGTAAAAAACGCGCCGGCTTTTTAAGCCGGCGCGTTTGGCCATGGCGACACATCAGAATTGTCCTGCATTGGATGATGCAATTTTATAATTTCATTCCTTTGTTATTTCTCCGGCGGCCCCATCTTTTCCGCCTTGCCGGAAAAGACGGGGGAGAAAAGGGGCGCCTGGACGCGATTGGTGCATCCTGCATCTGAGTTTCGGCAAGAAACAGATTGGGTAAAGCTCATATCGCACCAACACACCTCACCAGAGTCTCACTACGCGCCGCCCGTCATTTCGGCATCAAATCTGATAGCAGTAACGGTTTCATCACTGCAGAAAATCCGTACTGCCAACGAAATTTGTTATGCAGTACGGATTCGCGTTGGTCTGTCAGGCAGCGCGGAAAAGATCCAAAAAGCCGAAGATACTGCCAAGCCGCAAACCAGCGCAGCGTTTGCGGTTTGGAACGGATCATGCGGACACAGAGGATAAGAGCCATCGCTTTGCGGTGGCTCTTTCTGGTGTGCCCGCTTCTGACGGGCCGCCGGAGGCATACCCCCGCGCCTGCTTTTGCATGCGCGGGGGTATGTTGCTTATTCTCCGAATGTGTGTGCGTCCTGGAGCACCATGTCCTTGACCTTCATCAGCCGGACCTTGGTCGCACGGTCATTTTCCTCCAGCTTCATGGAGATATACTTGATATTCTTCTCCATTTCCGGGATCATGACATATTCCAGCGCATTGACGCGGCGGCGGGTCTTTTCGATTTCTGAGGCCAGCAGCTGCGTCTTTTTTTCGGCCTGCGCCAGCGCCAGCATATCTTCAAACACCGAGGCCAGCGCGCCCAGCGCGTCATCAAGCTCGCCGGACGTCTGTGCAAAGCCATACGGATAGATGGACGATGCATCCTCGCTCTTTGTGTGGAACGTGTAGCACGGGACGTTGACCGACATGATGTTCTGATAGGTCAGATCCAGCGTTGCCGACTGCTTTGGATACAGCAGCGCCTGCTGCAGCATCTCCGGCGACATGACGCTCGAAGCCACGGTCATCGCCCGGTTGGCCTGCTCAATGCCCTGCTCCACCTTGGCGCGCAGCTGCTGATTTTCCCGCACGACAAGGAAAAACTGGCGCATCAGCTCATCACGCTTATCCTTGAGTAACCGGTGCCCGCGGACAGCCGTGCGCAGACGGCCCTTGAGCCTTGTGAGCTCCATGCGGGTCGGATTGATTGTTTTGGTAGCCATAGGCGCACCGCCTTACGCCTGCTTCTTGGGCAGGTACTTTTCGATAAACTCAGGCTTGATCCGCTTGAGCTCCGTTTCCGGCAGAATCGACAGCAGCTCCCAGCCGATATTGAGCGTTTCCTCGATCGAGCGGTTTTCCTCATAGCCCTGGCTGACATAGCGGTTTTCAAATTCCTCTGCAAACTTCGCATACAGCCGGTCCGTGGGGGAAAGCGCACTCTCACCAAGGATGGTTGCAAGCTCCTTGGCGTCCTTGCCTGCCGAGTACGCGGCAAACAGCTGGTTCATGGTGCCCGCGTGATCCTCGCGCGTCTTGCCCGCGCCGATGCCCTTATCCTTGAGTCGCGACAGGCTTGGCAGCACGTCTACAGGAGGAATAACACCCTTGCGGTACAGATCGCGGCTGAGGATGATCTGCCCCTCGGTGATGTAGCCGGTGAGGTCAGGGATCGGATGCGTCTTGTCGTCCTCCGGCATGGTAAGGATCGGAATGAGCGTGATGGAGCCCTTCTTGCCCACGCGGCGGCCCGCGCGCTCATAGAGCGTAGCAAGGTCGGTATACAGATATCCCGGATAGCCGCGGCGGCCCGGAACCTCCTTGCGCGCGGCGGAAACCTCACGCAGCGCCTCGGCATAGTTTGTGATATCCGTCATGATGACAAGCACATGCATGCCGCATTCAAAGGCCAGATACTCTGCTGCCGTCAGCGCCATACGCGGCGTAGCAATGCGTTCAACTGCCGGGTCATTGGCAAGGTTGGAGAACACGACCGTGCGGTCAATGGCTCCGGTGCGGCGGAACTCCTGAATAAAGAACTCCGATTCCTCAAATGTGATGCCGATGGCGGCAAACACAACGGCGAAGTTCGACGCGTCATCGCCCAGCACCTTTGCCTGCCGCGCGATCTGCGCAGCCAGCTGCGCATGCGGCAGACCTGAGCCGGAGAAAATCGGCAGCTTCTGACCACGGACAAGGGTATTGAGCCCGTCGATGGTTGAAATGCCGGTCTGGATAAACTCATTGGGGTAATCTCTGGCTGCAGGATTCATCGGAAGGCCGTTGATATCCTTTCTCTCCGCTGCCAGCAGCTCCGGCCCGCCGTCCTTCGGATGGCCCATGCCGTCAAAGACACGGCCCAGCATATCCTCGGACACAGCCAGCTCCAGCGGATGACCAAGGAAGCGGATCTTGCTGTCCTTCAGGTTGATCCCGGCTGAGTTTTCAAACAGCTGCACAACCGCCGTGTCGCCATTGCATTCGAGCACCTTGCAGTGCCGGACCTCGCCATTGGGCAGCTCCAGCTCTGCCAGCTCGTCATACGTGACGCCCTCGACATTGCGCACAATCATCAGAGGCCCGGAGACCTCACGGATGGTACGGTATTCGCGGATCATTCAGCCTCAGCCTCCTTTGCAACTTCTTCGATCTGCTGCTCCATGTCCTGCATGATGGACGCGTATACATCTGCATATGTTTCAGCCGGCACCGTTTTCGCACGGCCGATGGCGGCTCTTGCGCCAATGGAATAAAGCGCCCACACGTCTGCGCCGCGTGCAATCGCCGCGTCGCACAGATCCTTATAATGCAAAATCAGCTCGAGCAGCTTGGCCTGCCGGTCAAACGAGGAATACTGGTCATTTTCCAGGAATGCATTCTGCTGCAAAAAGTCCTCACGGATCATCTTGGCAGCTTCCAGTGTCAGGCTGTCTGCCGGGGACAGTGCGTCCTGGCCGACGAGCTTGACAATTTCCTGCAGCTCGGCCTCTTTCTGCAAAAGAGCCATGGCACGCGCGCGGTTCTGCATGAATGCGCGGCCCAGATTTTCATCGCACCAGCCCTTGAGCGTATCCAGATACAGCGAATAACTGGTCAGCCAGTTGATGGCCGGGAAATGGCGCGCATAGGCAAGCGAGGCATCCAGGCCCCAGAACACCTTGACAATGCGCATCGTCGCCTGCGAGACAGGCTCCGAGATATCGCCGCCCGGAGGCGACACCGCGCCGATGGCCGTCAGCGACCCGCGACGCTCATCCGCGCCAAGGCACTCGACGCAGCCGGCGCGCTCATAGAACTGCGCCAGACGCGAGGCCAGGTATGCAGGGTAGCCTTCCTCGCCTGGCATTTCCTCCAGACGGCCCGACATTTCACGCAGCGCCTCGGCCCAGCGGGAGGTCGAGTCCGCGATAACGGCCACATCATAGCCCATATCACGGAAATACTCCGCAATGGTGATACCTGTGTAAATGGACGCTTCACGCGCGGCAACCGGCATATCCGAGGTGTTGGCAATCAGCACCGTGCGCTTCATCAGCGGCTCTCCGGTGTTGGGGTCATGCAGCTCCGGGAACTCGCGCAAAACGTCCGTCATTTCGTTGCCGCGCTCACCGCAGCCAATGTAAATGACGATATCCACATCCGACCACTTGGCCAGCTGGTGCTGCACAACGGTCTTGCCGGAGCCGAACGGTCCGGGAACGGCAGCTGTGCCGCCCTTGGCCAGCGGGAACATGGTATCGATGATGCGCTGCCCGCTCATAAGCGGCTGTGAGGGGGTGAATTTCTGCTGATAGGGACGCGCCACACGGACAGGCCAGTTCTGCATCAGACGCAGATTTTCCTCGCCCTTGGCTGTCTGCAGGACGCAGACGGTTTCCTCTACGGTAAACTCGCCCTTTTTGATTTCCTTGACAGTGCCCGCCAGTTTGGGCGGCACCATGATCTTATGCAGCACAGCGCTCGTCTCCTGCACGGTGCCGATGATATCGCCGCCGGTGAGTGTATCGCCCACCCGAACGGTCGGCTGGAACGCCCATTTCTTTTTCCGGTTCAGCGCCGGAACCTGCACGCCGCGGGCGATCGTCTCGCCGCACAGATCGCGGATCTCGGTCAGCGGCCGCTGGATGCCATCATAGATATTCTCCAGCATACCCGGGCCGAGCTCCACAGAAAGCGGCATGCCGGTCGTTGTGACCTCTGCGCCCGGGCCAAGACCGCTTGTTTCCTCATAAACCTGAATGGACGCCGAGCCGCCCGTCATATTCAGAATCTCACCGATCAGCTGCTGTTTGCCGACGCGGACGACATCCGCCATATTGGCGTCCTCCATCCCCTCGGCCACGACCAGCGGACCGGATACCTTTACAATTTTTCCTGACATTCCATCAAATCCTTTCTGTCGTTAAAGGATGTTCGAGCCGACGGCACGCTCCACCGCAGCATCCAGCGCATGCTTTCCCAGGCCGAGACTTCCGCCCGCACCGGGGATCAGGATGATTGCCGGCGTGACGCTCTGCGCAAACTTTGCAATCTGCGGCGCAAGCTCCGGGGCATAGGTTTCCGTCACATAAATAATGGCATATTGGTCGGACTGCTTGGTCAGGCGGTGAAGCGTCTGCGCCGCCTCGGCGCCGTCTTTGACGGGAAATACGCTCAGCCCCAGGGCGGCAAAGCCCATGACGCTCTCGCGCTCTCCCAGCACTGCAATCTTATACATAGGGCACCTCGCTTACATATACAGCCTGCGCAGCCGCGTGCGGATGGTATCCGCCGGGATGCCGGCCTGCAGTCCGTTTACGATCATACGCGCAGCGGAAATTTCCGTTTCCAGCGCGCACAGATAGGCAACCAGCACCTGCTCGCCGAACACAATCTGCTTGGCCGCAGCCAGATACGCCATCAGCGTATCATCGCACTGCCGCTCAAACTGCGTCAAAGAGCCATCCTGTGACGCATCGCCTGCCTGCGCGGCATCGAAAAGCGTCGTTTTGCCAAACAGCGGAGCAAACGGCTCCTGCTGCTGCAGAGCCTGGCAGATTGCCTCTGCCGGGACGCTGCCGCCCTCGGCCAGAACCTCACGCAGGAAGGCCGCGTTCTTCTGCATCCGGCGCGCGCGCACCGCAGCGCGGAGATTGGCGCAGTCGGCGCTGAGCGCCGCATAGCCCTCCAGAAACACGCTGCCGGTCTGCCGCGCGGCCTGCGCATATTCCGCGTAATACGCGCGGTCGAGAATCATATCTGCCAGCTGCGGGTCAGACGTGCGGGACAGCACATCCCGCGCCTGCGCCATCGCCTGCAGAAGCGGCTGCGGCACGCTGCCGCTTTCCCCGGATTCATACGCATCCTTGAGTGCCTGCGCGCTCACGCGCCCGGCCTCGGAGGTAATGCCCTCCATGCTGTGTCCGGAGGCCTCGGCCTTTATAATTGTTTTTGCGTTGTGGTAATCGTAGCGCATCCGAAACAGCGCCACAATGCCGGTTTTCGGTGCCAGCTGCTCCAGCTCCTGAAAGGTCTGCGCCCGGCGGCGGCCAAGTGCTGCCTCCAGCCCGGCTGTCTGCACATCCTCATAGCCGCAACTCTCCAGCAGCCGCAGCGCCTCCTGTGCCGAGCCTGCAAGCATCCGCTCCGCCTTCTCCCGGCTCAGCAGCTTTGGCTCTCTGGCGCGCAGCAGCGCGGAGAGGAACAGATAATCGGTATCCTTGACCGGCTTTCCCTTTTTGGTTTGTTCTGTCACGTCTGCCTCCCGGCCTTAGCCGAACAGGGTGGCCGCGACCTGACCGGACAGAACAGGCCGCAGGCTCTCCACCAGCGTGCCGATGCAGCAGTTTGTCTCCACCAGCCCGTTCCTGAGCACCACGCCGCCGCGCAGCTCCCGCGTCTCGTCTGCCAGCGTCAGCGCCGCCGGCTTTCCGGCCGCCTGCAGACGCGCATTGGCCTGCTGGACAGCCTGCACGCCGATGCGCGCGCGGTCAGATGCTGAAAAGATCAGCTCTTCGCTGCCTGTGACGCTTGCCTCTGCGGCAAGCTGCGCGCAAAGCGCCGCATAATCCTCCTCCGGCAGCTCCAGAAGCATTTTCTCCGCCTGCCGGAACGTCTTGTCCACAAGCGCCTGCTTTGTTTCCAGCAGCGTCCGGCGGGACGTCATGCGCGATGCGCCCTGTGCCCGCTCCAGCCGCTTCTGTCCCTCGGTCTGTGCCTGCCGCGCAAGCCTGTCCTGCTCGGCGCGGATTTTTTGTTCATACTCTGCACAGACCTGCGCCGCGCGCTCGTCCGCCTGCGCCGTGATGGCGTCGGCCTCGGCCCGCGCGTCGCTTAAAATCCGCTCGGAGATTTTATCGATTCCATTCATACCTTCGCCCTCTTTCAGGGTTACTTGCTGATATTGATAATCATCAGCATGGAAGCCAGCAGGGAAAGAATTGCGTAGAACTCAACCGTTACGCACAGCACCATGCCCTTGGACCAGTGATCCGGCTTCTTCGCCAGAAGATTGATGGACGCGCACGCCACGCGGCCCTGCGCCAGCGCCGAAACAAGGCCGCCGATGGCCATCGGCAGGCAGGCAACCAGATACTGCAGCCCCTGCGTCACGCTCAGCTCCGGCATCGCACCGGACAGAAGGCCCATGCGGAACACAGCAAAGAACCAGACGACCAGGCCGTACAGGCCCTGTGTACCAGGAATGACCTGCAGGATCAGAACCTTGCCGAACTTGGCCGGATCCTCGCACAAAAGACCTGCGCCGGCTTCACCGGTCATGCCGGTGCCCTTTGCCGAACCGATGGCGCAGAGCGCCGCTGCCAGACCCGCGCCCAGAAGCGCCAGGGCCAGTCCGCCGAATGCATCAAAAAAAGCTTGCATGATAGTTTTCCTCCTTATTGTTGGATATCTACATATTTTGTTTGAATGGACAGGGGCTCAAACGGCTTTCCGCCGTCTTTATAGAACTTTCCAAAATACTCCAGGCACTGCAGACGCAGGTCATGGACATAGCAGCTGAGCAGATTCAGCGCAAAGTTCAGCGCGTTGCCCAGCATGGATACAATCAGGAAAAATACAACGTTCCCCGGAATGGCGCCCAGCGTATTGAACACCGATGCGATGACCGAGCCGGCCAGCATCAGAGTCATCAGACGCGAATACGACAGGATATCGCCAAAATAGCCCGTTACATGGTTGTACACCGAGCCGAAGATCGCCGTCACCTTACCAAAGCCCTTGGCGTTCCAGCCAGAGCCGACCACCACCATGGCAAGGCCGACATACAGGACAACATTCGTGACGCCAAGCGCCATGCAGCCGATGCCGGCAAACACGACCCACCAGGTGAGCTCCTCCCAGATGGCATCCATAACCTGCCCCTTTTTGATCTTCTCAACAAAGCTGATGGCCATGCCCGTGACAATCTGGATAAAGCCCAGCGCCATGGCGCCGACCAGAATCATCAGTGTGTCATTGAGCGGCGTAAACAGGGCCGGCAGCGACTTGAACGTCGTATCGGGATTGATGATGCCAACAAGCTGCGGCAAAAAGTCCCCAAAGAAACCGCCTGTCAGCGCGCCCATGATAAACGTACTGATGCCGCAGGAGAACATGAGTCCGAACATGTGCCCGCTTGTTCCCTTGGGCCGCGCCTTTTTCGTGATGATGATGGACGCCAGCACCATTAAAATGCCGTAGCCCATATCCGCCATCATGATGCCGTAGAACAAGATGAAAAACGGCGCCATCAGGGGGTTCGGATCCACCCCGTCGTAGGCCGGCAGAGAATACATCTCCGTAACCATGTTCAAGGGCCGCGTCAGCTTGTTGTTCTTGAGCTTCACCGGCACCTCCGGATATTCCTCCAGCGCCGGATCTGTCAGCTCCCACGCGCAGCAGTAGCGCTGCAGAAGCGCCTCCAGCCGCGCCGTATCCTCCTCCGGCGCCCAGCCGTCGAGGCAGAACGTGCGTTCCGAGTGGGCAAGCCGCCCGGCAGCCTGCGCCTTGGCCAGCTCCTGCCGGCAGCGGTCCGCCGCCAGCTGCAGCGCAAGCTTCTGCTGCGCCAGGTCTGCAAGCTCGCCCGCCAGCTTTGCCTGTTCCTGCGCGCAGGCCCCGATTTTCTCATCGGTCAGGCGGATATTCTCTGCTGCCGTGCCCTGCGCGCCCTCAAAGCTCTGCACGGCAAATCCGGCCTCACGCAGCGGCGCGCTGATGGCCTCCATCACACTCCGATGCGCCAGGACAAGAAGGTACTGGCTCTGGTTGTCCGCGCTGATTTTTGTCAGCTGAACTGCCTCCGCCGCCTCATAGACGCGCTGCGCCAGCGCATCAAAGTCTGTCTGTGCGGAAATGGTTCCAAGCAAAATCTCGGTACACCGCGTCTGCCGCAGCTGCAGCGGCAGATCCAGCGTCTGCCACGGCACAAAGCTCTCCCGCACCGCGGCCAGGCGGCTCTTTTCCGCCTGGCTGCGCGCCAGCGCCTCCTGCGCATCGAGCACCTGCTGCGCCGTCTTTTGCGCGCGCGCATAGGCCTCGTCGTCAAACAGCTCCTCGAGCGTTTTCTCCGGTCTGGCCGTCAGAAATCCGCCCTTCTTCGCCTCATAGCGCTTCAGAGCCTCCAGCGCGGATTCCAGCTGCGCAGCCTTCTGCGTCAGCACGTCCACATCCTTCTGCCCCCCCGGCTGGAACACCGGCGTACCGGCTGGATCGTCCAGCGGCTGGCAGGCGTCAATCTGCACGCTGCCAAGCAACTGCAGCTGGCGCAGAAGCTCCGTCTGCTCCTCTGCCACGCCATACAGGCGCAGCTTTTTCATTTTTACGATTGCCATTGGCTCTCACGAATCCTCTCTACAACCATTGACACCGCCGCAGATGCATTTCGCGCCGCCGCCTGCTCAAGCGCGCGGCAGCTCTCCGCGGTCTGTGCCTGCAGCTGCTTTTCAAATTCCGCCGCCTGCTTATCCGCCTGCTGCTGCGCCTCGTGCAGCGCGCTCTGGTCATCCGCCGCCGCGCGCAGCCCTGCTGCGCCGTCCGCTTCTGCCTGCGCGATCCGGGCTGCTGCCTGCTGCCGCGCCGCCTCCACAAGCTTCTTTGCCTGCTGCTCTGCTGCAGCAATGGTATCGATTGCCTGCATTGCCAATTCTGTCACCTCCTGTACGCGTGCGCCCGTGCCGTTGCCGGCCGAAGCACCTCTCCATATCACAAATTAGGGAGATTCTTCAATTTCGTGATACTTTCTGCATTTAATTTATAAATTCTAGCATAACCGTTAAGAATCTGCAATAGATATTGCCTGATTTTTGTCTATGCTTATTTTTTATGGCGGGGTTTATTTTTTATATAGAATTTCCATTTTTTCTGCATTATAATTAAAAAAAGTTTCCGTATCTATTTGGGAGGTATGCACATGGAATCTGTGTTCAGCGGCTATTGCCGCACCATTGACGACGCGCGCATGGTCATGGCCGAATGGGACGGTGCAGCGCTCGATGCTGACTGCAGCTATGACGTCTGCGTGTACCGCGAAAGCTGTCCCATCGGACAGCAGCTGACCGCATGGGTCAAGCAATCGGAGGAACGGCCATGAATATCTGCTTATACGGCGCATCCAGCCCCGATATCTCCCCTGCGTATCTGCAGGCTGCCCATGCCTTTGGTCAGCTGCTTGCCTCCCACGGCCACACGCTTGTCTATGGCGGCGGCGCACAGGGTATCATGGGCGCGGCAGCCTCCGGTGCGTATGAGGCCGGCGGGCATATCATCGGCATTGCGCCGAGTTTTCTCAATGTTGACGGCATTTTGTTCCCGCACTGCACAAAGCTTCTCATGACCGAGACGATGGCAGAACGGAAAACCGCCATGATTGCGCATGCCGACGCCTTTGTCATGGCCCCGGGCGGCTTCGGCACCTTTGAGGAATTTTTTGAGGTGCTGACGCTCAAGCAGCTGGGCCGGCACAACCCGCCGATCGCCATTCTCAATACAAATGGGTATTTTGATCAGCTGCAGGCTTTCATTGGCTCTGCAGTTCAGCAGGGCTTTATCCGGGAGGTCTGCCTGCAGATCTATCAGCTCTGCCCCACGCCGGCGCAGACGCTTTCTTATCTGGAGCAATATGACGCAGCCGCACTGGATGTGCGCCATCTCAAGAATATCTGACAGCTGATCTGCCCCGGCGGCCCTGTTTTTTCTCTCGCAAGAGAAAAGAGTGCTAAGGAACGTTCGGTGCATCCTGCATCTGAACTCAGGTAGGACGCCAGATCTTACTGCACGCCGCGCGTCATATCGGCACCAGATTTGACAGCAGCTGCGGTTAAATTCCTGCGGGAAATCCGTATTGCCAGCAAAATTCGCCGCGCAGTACGGATTCGTATCGGTCTGTCAGACACCGCAGGAAAGATTCAGGAAAACCGAAGCGTTTGCGGTTTGGAAAGGAAGAAGCGGTCACAGCGGATAAGAGCCATTGCCTGCGGCGGCTCGTTCTGTTGTGGCCGCTTCTGACGCAGAGGCGAGAACGAAAGCATGATCCGCATCCCTTTATGTGCCAGAGATATTGTAGCGTCAGTTGACAAGGGCATACGCGCTTGCGAACGAGACTGGCCCGCCGTCTGCCGCGTGATCGTCCTTGGCATACGCCAGTATGGCCTCGGCAGACCTGACGGTATGATGTCAGGCCTCTGCGTCCTCTGCCTTGCAGACGACGTCCCAGACCGTTCGGCAAGTCCTCCGGAGTTTTTCACGGAGGATAAACGGCGGACAGCAAGGCAGACGAGGCAGGCGGGCTGTCGCCCGCCCACGAGGATAACGACGCTGGCCGTTGTTTTGCCCCGCGAAAAACCGTGTATGCCCTTGTTAACTGACGCTATGATTTGATGATTCGGTGATTCCGAACGAATTTCCGTTGCTTTCGCTTGACAGAAACCGTCAACTGGTGATACGTTAGTAAAAACAACGATTTCGTAGGGAGTGCCTGCATGAAAAAACGTTCCCCCTTCTGGCTCTGCTTTGTTGTGCTGATCGTATTGTTTGCCGCTGTGTTTTTTGTGTCGTTTCTTGTCGGACGCTACCGCGTTCCGGCCGGTCAGACGCTGCGGCTGCTGGTCAACCGTGTTCTTGGTCTGCTCTCCGGCGGCAGAGGGTCACTTGCCCCCACGTGGAGCTCGCAGGAGTATTCTGTCGTCGTCAATATCCGCCTGCCGCGTATTCTGGCTGCTGCGCTCATCGGCGCGGCGCTTTCCGCCGCCGGCACTGCCTATCAGGCCATGTTCCGCAATCCGATGGTTTCGCCCGATCTGCTCGGCGCGTCCACCGGCGCGGGCTTTGGCGCGGCACTCGCCATTCTGCTCGGCCTGGGCAGCGCCATCACAACGGTAAGCTCCTTCGTATTTGGTCTGCTGGCTGTCAGCCTCACGTACCTTGTCGGGCGGCTCAGCCGCATCCGGTCGACGCTGGCCATGGTTCTGGCCGGCGTGATGGTTGGCTCTTTGTTTTCTGCCGGAACCTCCTTTATTAAGCTCGTCGCTGATACCGCCGACCAGCTGCCCGCCATCACCTATTGGCTGATGGGCGCACTGACGTCTGTGAAATTGGACGATCTGCATTTCGTGTTGGTTCCCATTCTTTCCGGCCTTCTGGTTCTTTTTTTTCTGCGCTGGCGGCTCAATCTCCTGACCGTCAGTGAGGCGGAGGCGCGCAGCATGGGCGTCCACACCACACTGATGCGCCTGATTGTGATCGTCTGTGCCACACTCGTCACCTCAGCCAGCGTCTGCATCAGCGGCATGATCGGCTGGGTCGGGCTTGTCATTCCACATATCTGCCGGCTGCTCGTCGGGCAGGATACACGCCGGCTGCTGCCGGCATCCATGCTGCTGGGCGCCAGCTTTCTGATGCTGGTGGATGATCTGGCCCGCTGTCTCACCACAAGTGAGATTCCGCTTGGCATTCTCACAAGCTTTGTCGGCGCGCCGCTCTTTCTCTATCTCATCATCAAAGGAGGGCTGCAGCGTGCAGATTGAGGCGCAGAATCTGGTCTTTTCCTATGGCGGCAGCGACGTGCTGCAGGGTGTCAGCTTCTGTGCGGACGCCGGCGAACGCATTGCGGTCCTTGGCCCGAACGGTGTCGGCAAAAGCACGCTTTTCCGCTGTCTGCTTGGCTTTCTGGTCCCCAGGCACGGGCAGGTGCTTATCTGTGGGAAAGCGGTACAGGCCTATTCCCGCCGGGAGCTTGCCGCCGAGCTTGCCTATATTCCGCAGTCCTATCACCCTGCTTTTGACCACACGGTGCTTGAAAGCGTGCTCATGGGCCTGAGCGCGCAGCTGGGCACGCTGGAGCAGCCAGACCGCACGCAGGCCCAGCGCGCCATGCAGATATTGTCTGAACTCGGCATCGATGCACTCGCCTCGCGCGGCTGCACACAAATTTCCGGCGGTGAACGGCAGCTGATGCTGCTGGCCCGCGCGCTCATGCAGAATGCGCGCACGCTCATTATGGACGAGCCGACGTCCAGCCTGGACTACGGAAACTCCTTCCGTGTCATGCGCCGCATCGAACAGCTCAGCGCCGGCGGCTACAGCGTCATTTTTTCCACCCACGAGCCAAATCAGGCCTTCCGTTACGCGACCAAGGTGCTTGCGCTCAAGGATGGGCGTGTCCTTACCTTTGGCCCGCCCTCCGATGTGCTGACGCCAGAGCTTCTGGAGACGCTCTACGGTGTGCCCGTTGCGGTTACCAATGTACAGGCCGGGCAGCAGTCCTTCTGCGTCTGTACGCCGTATGAACGGAGGGCACTGTAATGTTCTGCTGGACACCGGAAATGATTGCATTTATGCAGGCTGCCAACAGCCGCAGCACCTATCACAAGGATCTTGCTGCCCTGCTGGCGCCGAAGCTTGCCTGCTGCGAGTATGTATGTGACGCTGGCTGCGGCCTTGGAAGCCTTTCTCTGGCCCTCAGCCCATACATTCCCTCCATTACAGCGGCAGATGTCTCCCAGCCGGCCCTGGATGTGCTGCGGCAGACAATCCGGGAACGCGGCATCGGCAACATCCGCGTTTTGCAGCGGGATCTTCTTGGCTGCGGCGCGCCGGAGTCATATGACGCGATGATCTGCTGCTTCTTTGGGCGGCTGGCAGAAATTCTGCCTCTTGCACGGCAAAGCTGCCGCAAGACACTGATTCTAATCAAAAAGGACTACAATGCGCACCGCTTTTCCCTGACCACGCAGCCGCTGCGCGGCGAAACGGCACCTGTCGCAGCCGAGCGGCTGCGGGCGCTTGGGATTCCCTTCACGCTTGACGCGCAGGAGCTTGAGTACGGCCAGCCGTTTCGGACGCTGGAGGAAGCCGTCCGCTTTTTCACGATCTATAGTAAGGATTCTGATCCGGCCGCCATTACCGCGCAATCGTTGCTGCCGCGCCTGCAGAAAACGCAGGATGCGGAATTTCCATATTATCTGCCGCAGAAAAAGCGGCTTGGCATTCTGACCATCCGAATGGAGGATCTTATATGAAAGAGCTTTTTGCATCGATTCTGCAGGCGCTTGCCCGTGGGGAGGGCGTGTGCCTGTGCAGCATTCTGGCTTCGTCCGGCTCCACGCCGCGCGGCGCCGGCGCGAAAATGGCCGTTTTTGCCGACGGCCATACCGAGGGCACCATCGGCGGCGGCGCTGTGGAGCTGCGCGCGGGAGAAAAGGGACTGGAGGTTCTGCAGACGAAGCAGTCGCTTGTGCAGGGCTATTGCCTCGCGCCCAATCAGGTTGCGGACATCGGCATGATCTGCGGCGGCAACGTCACCGTCTATTTCCAGTATTTTGACCCCTCCGACAACGGGTCCCGCGCGCTGCTGCAGGGAATCGCCGAGCTGCTGACCGGCGACCAGGACAGCTGGCTTGTCTACCGCATGGACGATGGCTGTGTCAGCGCCATGGGCACCTATGACGCGCAGCATGGCCTGCGCTTCACCGCCCGCATCACCCTGGAGGAGCTCCGCCCCATGCTGCTTTCCAACGCAGTAGTCAAAAAGGGGAACCCCGGCTATTATGTCGAGCCCCTGACCCAGGCGGGCTGCGCCTATATCTTCGGCGGCGGCCATGTCGGCGCGGCGCTGGTCCCTGTGCTGGCATCGGTCGGATTCCGCGTCGTGGTCTATGACAACCGTCCGGACTTTGCCACACCGGCGCACTATCCCCAGGCCACACGCGTCATTCTGGGCGATTATCTGGATATCCGCGCCCATCTGACGCTGACAGAAAATGACTATGTCTGCATCATGACGCCCGGCCATCAGGCAGACCGCGAGGTTCTGCTGCAGGCCATGCGCTCCCCCGCCACGTATATTGGCTGCATTGGCAGCCGCCACAAGCTCGCCGCCACAAAGGCGTATCTTGTGGAAAATGGTATTTCGGAGGAGGACTTTGCGCGCGTCCACGCGCCCATCGGTCTGCCGCTCTATGGCCAGACCCCCGCGGAAATCGCCATCTCCATTGCCGCTGAAATGATCCGCCACCGCGCGCTGCGCGCCGGCGGCGATAAAAACCCGTCAAAGGAGTAATATCGCCATGCACGTTTTTCTGACTGGCCCTGTTCAAATCGGGAAAAGCACGCTGATTGCACGCACGCTGGAAGCATGCCAGCCGGCGCGCTTAGGCGGCTTTCGCACGGTTTCCTTCGCACCGGAGCCGGACGGCAGCCGCTCGGTGCATCTGTTCTGCGCCGCGGAGGCATATCCGTCTGCAGACAGCTCCAACCGTATCGGTATCTGCCGCGCAGGCGGCATTGCCTCTTTCCCGGCTGTGTTTGAGTCAGCCGGCATGGACGCGCTGGTCGGCGCGGAGGACAGCAGCCTCATTTTAATGGATGAAATTGGCCGTATGGAGCGCCGCGCCAATGTCTACACCGCGCGTATTCTGGAGCTGGCGGACGGCAGCGTCCCCATTCTCGGTGTCGTGCAGCAGAAGGCAGACACGCCGCTGGCAAATACAATCCGCAGCCATCCAAATGTGCGTCTGATTGAAGTATCGGAGCAAAATCGGGATTCGCTGCTGCCGGAGATTCTGGCTGCGCTGCAAGAATAATTCAGGGTGTTTCTTATATTTTTTGCCTCCGGCGGTACGTCAGAAACGATTGAAACGACTTTTCAGCATTTTCTTTTTTGCTTCTCCAAAAAGAAAACGCTGGCAAAAGAAAAAAGGGCCTGAGGGGATTCCGATTTCCCCTCAGACTCCCTTGAAGCGACCAAGAAA
>CAKUAM010000026.1 GCA_934636305.1 uncultured Oscillospiraceae bacterium | reverse complement strand
GCGAAAATTGATATCTCCCGCTATAAGGGCCTTGGCGAAATGAACCCGCACGAGCTGTGGGAGACCACCATGGATCCCACCACGCGCACGCTGCGCCGGATCACACTGGAGGATGCCGCGCAGGCAGACCAGATCTTCACCGTTCTGATGGGTGAGGAGGTCGAGCCGCGCAAGGAATTTATTGAAGAAAACGCGAAATACGTCGTCAATCTGGATATTTAAGGAGGTGACGGAAATTGGCACATAAAAAAGACTATAAGCCCGAGGACATCATGTTCCCGGATCAGCGTATCGTGCAGTCAGAGCTTGTCCATGAGATGAAACGCTCATATATTGACTACGCCATGTCCGTCATCGTCGGCAGAGCGCTGCCGGATGTCCGTGACGGTCTGAAGCCGGTTCACAGACGCATTCTCTATGCCATGTATGAGGATGGTCTGACCTCGGATAAGCCGTTTAAAAAGTCCGCAACCTGCGTGGGCGATGTGCTTGGCCGGTATCATCCGCACGGCGATGCTTCCGTCTATGACGCAATGGTTCGTCTGGCGCAGGATTTCTCCATGCGCTATCCATTGGTGGATGGTCACGGCAACTTCGGCTCCGTAGATGGCGATCCCCCTGCGGCCTACCGTTATACCGAGGCCAGAATGTCAAAGCTTTGCAATGAAATGCTGCGCGACATTGAAAAGGACACGGTGAACTGGGACCCGAACTTCGACGAGTCAAGAAAAGAGCCGCGTGTGCTGCCGTCCCGGTTCCCGAATCTGCTGGTCAACGGCTCAAGCGGTATTGCCGTCGGCATGGCGACAAATATCCCGCCGCATAATCTGCGTGAGGTGATCGATGCATGCGTCTGCATTCTCGATAATCCGGAAGCAGAGCTTGCGGATCTGATGGAGTACATCAAGGGCCCGGATTTTCCGACAAAGGGTATTATCATGGGCCGCAGCGGGATCCGCGCGGCATATTCCACGGGCCGCGGGAAAATTACCGTCCGCGCAAGAACAGAGTTTGAGGAATTTGGCCAGAACCGCGAACGCATCATCGTGACGGAGCTGCCGTACCAGGTCAATAAGCGTATGCTCATTGCGTCCATGGCAGAGCAGGTCCGCGATAAGCGGCTCGAGGGGATCTCCGATATCCGCGATGAAACCGACCGCAACGGTATGCGTGTTGTGATTGAGCTGAAAAAGGATGCCAATCCGCAGGTTGTTTTGAACCGTCTGTTTGCGCAGACGCAGATGCAGATCACCTTCGGCGTGACAATGCTGGCTCTGGTCAACAATCAGACGCAGCCGAGGATTCTGTCTCTGCGGCATATGCTGGATGAATATCTGACATTCCAGGAAGAAATTATTACCCGGAGGACGCAGTATGACCTCAAAAAAGCGCTGGAACGCCAGCATGTGCTCGAAGGTCTGCTGATTGCCGAAGATCATATTGACGAGGTAATCAAAACTATCCGGGAGAGCTATGACAACGCGAAAGAGCGCCTGATGGAGCGGTTCCAGCTGTCTGAAATTCAGGCGCAGGTCGTCCTTGATATGCAGCTCAAGCGCCTGCAGGGACTTGAGCGCGAGAAGCTTCAGAATGAATGTGACGAGCTGGAAAAGCGCATCGAATACTATCGGGAACTGCTTTCCGACAAGGAAATGCTCAAGGGCGTTCTGAAGGAGGAGCTTGTCACCATCCGCGATAAATTCGGCGACGACAGACTGACAGAGATTCAGGATGTGGAGGATGAGATTGACATTGAGGATCTCATTGAGGAGGAGCAGTGCGTCTTTACGCTCTCTCATGCGGGCTATATCAAGCGTGTTCCTGCCTCGACCTATCGTAGCCAGAGGCGCGGTGGCCGCGGTGTAACGGGCCAGACGCTCAAGGAGGAGGACTTTGTGGAGGGCGTCTTTGCCGCCTCGACACATGATTATATCCTGTTCTTCACGAACATCGGCAAGGTTCACCGCCGCAAGGGCTATCAGATCCCGGAGGCAGGCCGCACGGCCAAGGGGACGAATGTGGTAAATATTCTGCCGTTGGAGCCCGGAGAGAAGGTTACAGCCGGCATTACGGTGCATGAGTTTGACGAAGATTATCTTGTCTTTGTAACGAAAAACGGCACAGTCAAGCGCCTGACGCTTGCCAGCCTCAATACGGCAAGAAAGGCCGGTATCCGCGCGCTGACGCTTGCAGAGGGTGATGAGCTTATTGCCGTCATGAAAACAAACGGCAGCCAGAACATCATGCTTGCGACGGCGCAGGGGATGGCCATCTGCTTTGAGGAAACAGACGTGCGTGTCATGGGCCGTGATGCTGCCGGTGTGCGCGGAATTGCGCTGGATGCAGGCGACAGCGTGGTCGGCGCGGGGATTGCCGAGCCGGGGAAGCAGCTGCTGTCCGTTACGGAATATGGCTATGGCAAGCGCACCGCAATTGAGGAATACATGCGCCTTGGCGACGATGGCAACCGTCGTCCGCAGCAGCGCGGCGGCAAGGGCCTCAAGAACTATAACATTACGGCAAAAACGGGCGGCATTGCGGGCGTTGCAATCGTAGACGACAGCGACGATGTGATGATGATTGAAAATGGCGGCGTGCTTATCCGCATGGCGGCAGAGGATATCAACATCTACAAGCGCGATACGCAGGGCGTCATTCTCATGCGGATCGAGCAGGGCAGCCGCGTCATTTCGGTTGAGCGTGTTGACCGCGAGCCGGAGGAAGAACTGGCACAGACGGAAGAAGCATGAAAACAGTCACCATCTACACAGACGGCGCATGCTCCGGAAATCCGGGCCCCGGCGGCTGGTGTGCCATATTAGAATACCATGGGCATGAAAAGATGCTCTCCGGCGGCGAGGCGGTTACAACGAACAACCGTATGGAGATGACGGCAGTAATTTCTGCGCTGCTGGCACTGCGTGAGCCCTGTACGGTCGAGTTGTATTCCGATTCCAAGTACGTCATTGACGCGCTGGAAAAGGGCTGGGCCTGGGGCTGGCGCAGGAAGGGCTGGATCAAGTCCGACAAAAAGCCGGCACTCAACCCGGATCTGTGGCAGACGCTGCTGGATCTTACGTCGCAGCATGAGATGCATTACCATTGGGTCAAGGGACACGACCAGAATGAAAAAAATAACCGCTGCGACGAGCAGGCGGTTCTGGAAAGCCGGAAATTCAAAGCATAAAAAACAGGAGGCGGAAGCCTCCTGTTTTTTTACAGCGGATTTTTCTTAATTTTTGCATAGGGGCGCGGGTATTGCCTTGGCGTCGGCTTCTGCTTGCGGATTACGACAACCTTATGTATGGCGTCCTGAATGGGATAGGTGAAGATACGCTCTATGCTGCCGCCCAGCTGCGCAATGCCGCGGGCAGCCTCCTCCATCTCTGCATCTGCCATGGCGCCCTTCATGGAGAGAAAATATCCGCCAGGCCTGACATATGGCAGGCAGAGCTCTGCCAGGATATTCAGCCGCGCCACGGCGCGGGAGACGGCAAGATCATATTGCTCCCGGCAGGTCTGTACATATTCCTCTGCGCGGGCGGTGATGACCGCGGCCTCCACGCCGAGCGTGGGCAGAAGCTCCTGCAGCCAGTGCATGCGCTTGCCAAGAGAGTCGAGAAGCGTCAGCTGGATGCTGGGCTCTGCAATTTTCAGCGGTACACCCGGAAAGCCTGCGCCGCAGCCGACATCAATGACAGTCTTTCCCTTGAAATCCGCCGCCTGCAGAAGGGCAATGCTGTCGAGAAAATGCAGCTCCGCCACAGCGGCGGGCTCTGTGATGGCAGTGAGATTCATGACCTTGTTTTTTTCAATCAGCGCATCCCCAAAGGCGCAGAGCGTTTCAATCTGCGCGGGGGCAAGGCCGGAACACTGCTCTAATATTTCTTTCATGCTTGCTCCTTGTGGATAAACAGAACGCCAATGGTGCCCGGGCCGCAGTGGCTGCTGACGGTGCAGCCGGCGCGCGTGATGCAGATCTCCTCGAATGGCTGCAGCTCACGGACAAGCTGTTCCGCCTTTTGCACCAGCGCATCGTCCATGCCGGAATGTGTGAGGAATACCCGGCGCAGATCCAGATCCTGACGGCCTGCAAGCTGATCCCTTATGTATTCAAGCATGCATTTTTCAAAGCTGCCGCGGTATTTTTTCCTGACGCCCATTTTTCCGTCCTCCACGGCAATCATTGGCCGCAGGCGAAGAAGGTTGGCACCCAGCAGCACAACGGTGGAGCAGCGCCCGCCCATTTTCATATAGTCCAGGCGATCTAGAATAAAGCTTGCGTCCACCCGTGCAGTCAGCGCCTGCAGAGCAGCTACAATATCCTCCGGAGCCATGCCCTCGCGGGCCATGCGTTCTGCCTCCAGCACGACAAGGCCATGACCTGTGGAAAGATTGCGGGAGTCAACAACGTAGACGTTCTCAAAGTCAGCGGCGGCAAGTTTGGCATTCTGATAGCAGCAGGAGAATTCCTGCGAGATGCAGATGTGGATCACAAAGTCGTTTTTTGCGGAAAGAGCCGTGAACACCTGCACATAGTCCGCCATGTTGACAGCCGAGGTCTTTGGCAGATCCCCGCCGGCGGCAACGTGAGCATAAATATCGTCGGGGCAGATATCGACTCCGTCGCGAAGTGTTTTTTCGCCCATGTTGACGTACAGAGGGAGCAGCTGGATCTGATATTTTTTCAGCAGCTCCGCACTGAGATCACAAGTGGAATCCGAGGTAATTTGATAACGCATTGATATACCATCCTTATTATAGCTCTGCGTCCGGTGCGGACGCACGGTTGCGGCGCAGTGTGCGGAAAAATTCACGCAGGATATTGGCGCACGCTACCTCCAGAATGCCGCTTTCAACCTGCGGCTGAAAGCAGCCGGGCAGATGCAGAAGATCAATCAGACTGCCGGCAGCGCCAGATTTCGGATCTGATGCTCCGTAGACCACACGCGGCAGGTGCGCGTTCAAAATCGCGCCGGCGCACATGGGGCACGGCTCCAACGTGACATACAGCGTGCATTGCCACAGCCGCCAGCCGCCGAGTGTCCGGCAGGCCTCCGCAATTGCCTCCAGTTCTGCGTGTGCAAGCGCGGTTTTGTTGGTTTCCCGGCGGTTGCGGCCCCGGCCGACGATTCGATCTCCCAATGTGATGACACAGCCGACGGGGACCTCTCCCTCGTCTGCTGCCTCGCGGGCCAGAGCAAGCGCCTGCTCCATATATTCAGAATCTGTCAGGGCGCTCACCTCCGGCTGCGTGGTTAATTTATCATACCTGAAAACCTCCGTTTCGTCAACTATTTGAGGCAGAAGCGACAAAAAGACGGATAAAAAAGCCTCCGGCTTTTGCAGCCGGAGGAAAGGAATGGGGTTGTGGGATTTGGCAGCGGAATGGTCCGCTGTCAGGATATGAAGTGCGCTCGCATTGGATAAGCTGTGCCTGTATCATAGCAGATGTTGCGCCCAAAATCTGCAGAACGGTGTCGACGAGGAAAAATATACCGGAAAATTTTGGCGTGCAGATAGCGTCAGGTGACAAGGGTGGCGTATGTCAAGGACGATCACGCAGCAGGCGGCGGGCCAGTCCCGTTCGCAAGCGCGTATGCCCTTGTTACCTGACGCCATGTGTGGTCCTGTGAACTGACGCTTGCAAAAGAGGGGTTCGGTTGTTACAATATCAACTTGAAAAAGGTATTTGGAGGGATCAGCATGGAGTTTGCTGCTGGAAAATATGACGTGGCAGTCATTGGCGCAGGGCATGCCGGCATTGAAGCGGGGCTTGCCTGCGCGAGAATGGGCCTGTCCACCGTCGTATTTACCATCAATCTGGACGCAGTTGGTAACATGCCGTGCAATCCGGCCATTGGCGGAACGGGAAAGGGCCATCTGGTACGGGAGCTCGACGCGCTGGGCGGCGAGATGGCAAAGGCAGCGGACCGGTCGTGTATCCAGTACCGGATGCTGAACCTCGGCAAGGGGCCTGCCGTGCATTCTCTGCGCGCGCAGGCGGATCGCCGGCGCTATCAGGAGGACATGAAGCGGACGCTGGAGCAGCAGGCGCATCTGGATCTCAAGCAGGCGATGGTGACGCAGCTGCGTCTGACAGATGGGCATATTTCCGGCGTCGTAACGCGGCTCGGCGCTGTGTATGAGGTCAAGGCGTGTGTGATCGCCTCCGGCACGTATCTCGATGCACGTGTGATTATCGGCGACTGCGCATATGCCTCCGGCCCGGACGGCATGCAGGCGGGAATCGGGCTTGGCGAGCAGCTGACGTCGCTGGGGCTTCGGATGCGCCGGTTCAAGACAGGCACGCCGCCGCGTGTGAACCGGCGCTCTGTGGATACCTCGAAAATGGAGCTGCAGCCGGGGGATGCGCACCCGGTGCCGTTTTCCTTTTCTACAAAGACGCCGCCTGCAAATAAAGCCGTGTGCTATCTTACGTATACAAACGAGAAAACACATGATATTATCAAGGCAAACCACGACCGCAGCCCGCTGTTTAATGGGATGATTGAATCGGTCGGGCCGCGTTACTGCCCGTCCATTGAGACGAAAATTGATCGGTTTCCGGATAAACCCCGCCATCAGCTGTTTATTGAGCCCTGTGGGCTGTATACGGATGAGATGTATATTCAGGGGCTGTCGTCAAGTCTGCCGGAGGATGTGCAGCTTGCTATGCTGCATTCCATCGAAGGTCTGGAACATGCGGAAATGATGCGGCCAGCGTATGCCATTGAATACGACTGCATCGACCCGACAGAGCTTTTGCCGACACTTGAGAGCAAAAAAATCCCCGGCCTGTACGGCGCGGGACAGTTCAATGGCTCATCTGGCTATGAGGAGGCTGCCGTGCAGGGCTTTGTGGCCGGCGTCAACGCGGCGCTGAAGCTCAAGGCAGAGGAGCCAATGATCCTGAAGCGCTCCGACGGGTATATTGGTACGCTGATTGACGATCTTGTAACCAAGGGAACAAATGAGCCGTACCGGATTATGACGTCGCGGTCAGAGTACAGGCTGCTGCATCGGCAGGACAATGCCGACGAGCGCCTTAGCCCCATCGGACACCGGATCGGGCTTGTTTCTGACGCGCAGTATGCACAGGTTGTGGAAAAATATCAGACGGTGCAGCGCGAGATCCGCCGCTTGGAGGCAACCGGCGTGGCGGCAAGCGAGGCGCTCAACGCCATGCTTGCCGCGCATGGGACAGCCGCAGTTGAGGGCTCAGCCCGGCTATCGGATCTGGTGCGCCGGCCACAGCTGGACTATGACGATCTGGCACCCTTTGACACGGAACGGCCGGAGCTTTCGCCGGAGATCCGGGAGGCCGTAGAGATCCGAATGAAATATGCCGGCTATCTTGCCCGGCAGCAGAAGCAGGTGGAGGAGTTCCGCAGAGAGGAATCGCGTCTGCTGCCGGAGACGATTGATTACCAGTCGATTCAGGGCCTGCGCGTAGAGGCGCGGCAGAAGCTCCAGCAGATCCGGCCCGTATCCGTGGGGCAGGCCAGCCGCATCTCGGGCGTAAGCCCGGCAGATATTGCGGTGCTTCTCATCTGGCTGGAGCAGAATAAGGAGTAGGATATATGTACTTTGACTCGCATGCACATCTGACAGAGGACTGTTTTGCACAGGACTTTTCCACCATTGTGGATAATATGAAGGCGGCTGGCGTGACAGCCATGATGGAAATTGGCTACGATGAGCCGTCCTCGCGGCAGGCTGCGGCGCTGGCGGAGAAATACGATTGGGTGTGGGCCGCAGTTGGCAGCCACCCGGACGATGCGGCACGGGTCGACGAAGCGCGCATCGAGGAATACCGGATGCTTTGCAAAAATCCGCGCGTGAAGGCCATCGGTGAAATTGGCCTGGATTATCATTATGAGGAGCCGGCACGGGAGATCCAGCAAAAAGCCTTCCGCCTGCAGATGGCATTGGCCAAGGAGCTTTCCATGCCGGTGGTGGTCCATGAGCGTGAGGCGCATGAGGACGCGCTCAGGATCCTTGCGGAGTTCCCGGAGGTAACGGGCGTGTTTCACTGCTTCTCCGGCAGCTATGAGATGGCAAAGGAGCTTATCAGGCATGGCTGGTATCTTGGCTTTACAGGCGTTGTAACGTTTAAAAATGCGCGCAGGGCTTTGGAGGTGGCGGAAAATATTCCGCTGGATCGGATTCTGATCGAAACGGACTGCCCGTATATGGCGCCGGAGCCGTTCCGGGGACGCAGAAATGATCCCAGTCTGGTGGTGTATGTGGCAAAACGGATTGCGGAGCTCCGCGGGATATCTGTGGAGGAGGCTGCTGCGGCTACAGCAGAAAACGCCAGACGGGTATTCAGACTGTAAAAGGGAGTCGGTCTGGAATGTGATCCCGACGAGCTCCTGGGGAAGTCGGTTTCTTCTGAAAAAGCGGATATAAAAATACCATACCCCCAGATCCGGGGTTCAGCTCCGGATCTGGGGGTATTTTGTGGATTGCATAACGTTAACCGGGAATTTCGCCGACACCGTTCAGAATGTAGGTCGGGCGGTACGGGTAGCTGTCGACATCCGCGCGGCTGGTGCAGCCGGACAGGACAAGCACTGTCGCAAGACCGGATTCCATGCCGGCAATGACATCCGTGTCCATCCGGTCGCCGACCATGGCGGCTTCCTCCGAATGAACGCCGAGCAGATGCAGGCCGGTGCGCATCATGAGCGGGTTCGGCTTGCCCATGAAGTATGCCTTTTTCCCGGTTGCAAGCTCGATGGGCGCAACCAGGGAGCGGCAGGCCGGCGCAATGCCAAACTCGGTCGGGCCGGTGAGATCCGAGTTGGTGGCGATCAGCCGCGCACCATCCAGCACCAGACGGACAGCCTTGGTGATCATTTCATAATTATAGGTTCCTGTCTCGCCGACAATTACATAATCGGGGTCAACGTCATTCATGGTAATGCCGGCGTCATACAGCGCGTTGACGAGTCCCGGTGCGCCGATCACATAGGCGGTGCAGCCCGGCGCCTGCTTTTTGAGGAATGCGGCGGTGGCCAGTGCGCTGGTGTAAAAATGCTCCTCGCTGACGTCCAGCCCCATGCGCTGCAGCTTTTGCCGGAGCTCCTTGGGCGAACGCTCGGACGAGTTGGTCAGAAACAGAAACTGTTTCCCATTTTCATTCAGCCAATTTACAAATTCGGGAACGCCTGGCAGCAGGGTGTTGCCCAGATAGATCACACCGTCCATATCGCAGATGAAGCCCTTGCGGGCGCGAAGATCTTCCAGATTCATTTTCATAACTCCTCTCCTCCTGCTCCTGCGGCAGGGTAGCTTTTTATATTTTTAGTACAAGTCCAGTATACGAAAACAAGTCCGGAAATACAAGACAGTTTACACAAAATTAACGTAAAATTTTGTGCAGATTATCGAAGAAAGCCCTCCAGAATTTTTTCTTCGGCTTCCTCCGGCGTCAGGCCAAGTGTTTCCAGCTTGAGCAGCTGCTCCCCGGCGATGCGGCCGATGGCGGCCTCGTGCATCAGCGCAGCGTCGACATGGTTGCAGGAAATTTCCGGGATCGAGCGGACCTTTGCGCCATCCATGATGATGGAGTCACAGGAGACGTGGCCAAAGCAGGGGGCGCAACCTTGCACGCGCGGATAAAAGATCTGCGTGGAGCTGCCCCTTGCAACCGAGCGGGAGATGACGCGTGTGCGCGTACCGGGGGCATTCAGCAGCACGTCCATCTCGCTGACTGCGTGCTGGCCGCCTTCGGTCAGAAGCTTTTCGTTGATCTGAACCTCTGCGCGTTCGCCGTTTGCCTCGCATTTGGTATAGCGCTTCGTATCGTCGACACCGCCGATCTGGCTGGTGTCCATGATGATTGTTGCGCCCTCCTCCAGATATACGATGGTCTGGGGATTTAAAATACGCTTGCCGGAGCCTTCGCCCTCGCCATAGTGCTTCTCAATGTAGTGAACCTTTGCGTTCTTGCCGATGTAGAACGTGTGAATCCCATCATGCTCCGAGTCGCAGCTGCCGCAGTTGTGAATGCCGCAGCCGGCAACGATGGTGACATCTGCGCCCTCGCCGACATGGAAGTCGTTATAGACAAGATCGTGGAAGCCGGATTTGCTGAGAATGACGGGGATGTGAACGTTTTCGTCCTTTGTAAAGGGGGCAATGTTGATATCAATGCCGTCCTTGTCTGTTTTGGAGACAATCTGGATATTCTTTGTGTTCTGGCGAAATTCCTTCTGCCCATCAAGCCGGATATTGACAGCACCGTCCGGAATGGATGTCATGTCCGAGACGGTCTGCAGGATGCTCTTTTGAATGTCGTTCAGCATGTTCCGTTCACCTCCAGCAGATTGCAGCCTGCGACCGTATCGGTCAGCAGGCGCGGATAGAGCTCCTCCGCCGAGCCGCGTCCGGCGATCTGGCCGTTTGCCAGCAGCACAATTTCATCTGCCAGCCGGATGATGCGCTCTTGATGGGAGATGATGAGAATTGTGTGACCGCCCTTTTCATGCAGCTCCCGGAAGGT
Source organism: uncultured Oscillospiraceae bacterium (assembly GCA_934636305.1). GTDB lineage: Bacteria > Bacillota > Clostridia > Oscillospirales > Oscillospiraceae > CAG-170. The sequence continues at coordinate 12,803 of CAKUAM010000026.1, read as the reverse complement.
TTCTGTCAGCCGGGCGAACGACCACAGGTCAATGCCGGCTTCCGGCTCGTCAAAGATCATGATTTTGGAATTTTTAGCGAGCAGGGTAGCAATCTCGATACGCTTGACCTCGCCGCCGGAGAGGCTGGTATCGACGTCGCGGCTCAGATAATCGCGCGCGCACAGGCCAACCTGTGTCAGATATGAGCAGGCCTCGTCATGTGACAGCGCTTTTCCGGCGGCAACTTCCAGAAGGTCGGAAACCTTCAGACCCTTGAAGCGCGGCGGCTGCTGAAAGGAATAGGAAATGCCGCGTCTGGCGCGGTCTGTAATAGACAGAGCGGTGATATCCTCCCCGTCCAGGAAAATCTTCCCGGCGGTCGGCTTGACCAGACCCATGATGAGCTTGGCAAGCGTTGTCTTGCCGCCGCCGTTCGGGCCGGTAATGACAAGAAAACGGCCATCGGGCACGTCAAGCGTGATATCCTTGACAATATCCGTCCGGCCCGGTGCATGCTCAGCCGAGAGGCTGATGTTCTGAAGTGTCAGCATAATGAATCCTCTTTTTCCGTAATAAGCCAGAATAGTATAGCATAGTCTGTGCATTTGTGCAATTAATAGCCTATTTTTCTCCAAAACTTTCTCCGTTTTTTCGAAAAAATTACGCGCTCCTTCCTATACAAATGCGGTAGAGTCTGTTATAATACAGACAGACTGCCTGAATGGCGAAAGGGGTGCGAATGCTTTGGCTGAACTATCTGCTGTCGTCTTTGTACCGGACGATACTGCGAAAACTGGATATGTCCGTCCAATGATGCTGCAGACGATCATGGGGACGCCGCTGCTGTCCTGGCTGGTGCGTTCGTTGTCTGCAGGCGGTGTTGGGCGATTCTTTTTGGTTTGCCATGAGCGGTTCCTTGCAGAGGCCCGGGCCTGTTTCCCGGCGGATGGTGAGCTGCTGTGTGCCAAGCTGGAGGAAACAGCGGATCAGCTGCATGTCTTTTTATCCACGGCAGATGATGCCGAGGAGGATATTATTGTTGTGACGGGGCCGGCAGTGCTCGATCCGTTTGCCCCTGACGAGCAGGAGGCGTATAGCGGCGCGCCGGTGGAGAGCAATATCACGTCGGTATCGAGACAGGCACTCATGCAGGCACTCGATGAGAAATTTATCTTTACAGATTTCCTCAAGGATCATGGCGTGCCGTATACGGACCGGGACGGCGTGTACAGCGTGCACTCCATGCAGGAGCTGGCGGAGTGGCAGCCGGTTTTGAACCGCGGAATCCTGTATGCGCTGGCTGAGGCCGGCGTCAGCATCTGGGATTACGAAAATACGTATATCGAGCCGACGGTGTTTGTTGGAGCCGGAACAGAAATCCTTCCGGGCACCATCCTGCGCGGGACAACCTCAATTGCAGACAACTGCGTCATTGGACCCAACGCGTACCTGGAAAATGTCAGGGTTGGCGAGGGAACACGCGTTAACGCCTCGCAGGTGTATGACAGCACCATCGGCAGCGAATCGACGGTCGGGCCGTTTGCCTATGTGCGTCCGGGCTCGAACATTGGGAACCATGTGCGCGCCGGCGACTTTGTGGAGATTAAGAACTCTACCATCGGCGACGGAACAAAGATTTCCCATCTGACGTACGTCGGTGACAGTGACGTCGGGAAAAATATCAATTTTGGCTGCGGCACGGTGACGGTCAATTATGACCGCGTGAAAAAATTCCGTACCGTGATTGACGACAATGCGTTCATTGGCTGCAATACCAACCTGATTGCGCCGGTGCATGTCGGCGAGGGGGCATATATTGCCGCCGGCTCTACGATTACCGATGATGTGCCGCCTGCCGCGCTTGGCATTGCGCGCGTGCGTCAGCAGAACAAGCGCGACTGGGCCAACCGGCATAAGCTGAAAGAGGGACAGAAGTAACTTCGTCAGTCTGGCGGCGCTGCCGCCTGAAAATATAATCATACGAAACAGAACAAGACAGAATGAACACAAGAGAGAGGGTAATTTCATATGATTTCTCATGGTAAGAACGTCAAGGTTTTCTGCGCGAATGCGAACCGGCCCTTTGCGGAGGGTGTTTGCCGTAAGCTGTGGCTGCCGCTTGGCGACTGCACGGTAACTACGTTCGCCGACGGAGAGGTTTCCGTGACCATCAATGAATCTGTCCGAGGCAGTGACGTTTTCCTTGTCCAGTCAACCTGCAAGCCTGTCAACAACAATCTGATGGAGCTGCTCATCATGATCGACGCCTGCCGCCGTGCGTCTGCCGGCCGTATCACCGCGGTCATTCCGTATTTCGGCTATGCCCGTCAGGACCGCAAGGCCAAGGGCCGTGATCCCATCTCTGCAAAGCTGGTTGCAAACATGATTGAAGCGGCCGGTGCGGACCGCGTGCTGACCATGGATCTGCATGCTGCGCAGATTCAGGGCTTCTTCGATATCCCGGTTGACAATCTGCTTTCCAACCCCATTTTTGTCAAGTATTACATGTCCAAGTTTGAGCATCCTGAGGAGATGGTTGTTGTGTCTCCGGATGTCGGCTCCGTATCCCGCAGCCGTACATTTGCCAACAAAATGGGCATGAATCTTGCAATTGTTGACAAGCGCCGGGAAAAGGCCAACCAGTGTGAGGTCATGAACGTGATCGGCGATGTCCAGGGCAAGCGCTGCATCCTGTTTGACGATATGGTCGATACGGCGGGCTCCCTGTGCAATGCGGCGAAGGCCATCGTGGAAATCGGCGGCGCAACAGAGGTCTATGCCTGCGCAACGCATGGCGTGCTGTCGGGCCCGGCCAACGAGCGCATTGAAAACAGCTGCATCAAGGAGCTGACGCTGCTCAATACCATTCCGCCGCTCGAGGGTGCCTGCAGCAAGATCAAGTATCTGGATATCTCGCCGATCTTTGCCGATGCGATCCAGAGAATTTATGAAGAAAACTCCATGTCTGTTCTGTTCTGAGGAATATGCTGTTTCCAAGATCCAATTATGACTGGCTGCTTGTCGGCCTGGGCAATCCGGGCCAGCAATACGAGACAACCAGACACAATACCGGTTTTATGACTCTTGACCTGCTGGCTGCGCGCCTGCAGGTCAAGGTTTCCAAAGAGCGATTCAAGGCGCTTATCGCGCAGGCGGAATATGCAGGCCGGCGTCTGCTTCTTATGAAGCCGCAGACCTTCATGAATGCCTCCGGAATTGCTGTGGAGGCGGCCGCGCATTTTTATAAGATCCCGCCGGAGAGGGTGCTGGTTCTGTTTGACGATATTTCTTTGCCGGTTGGGCGCCTGCGCATCCGCAAGGACGGCTCTGCGGGCGGGCATAATGGCCTCAAATCCATCATCGCAAGCCTTGGCTCTGACCAGTTCCCGCGGGTGAAGATCGGCGTCGGTGCGAAGCCGCACCCGGACTATGATCTGGCTGATTGGGTGATGTCCACGGTAAACAGGGCGGAGCAGCCAGCCTTCCAGGCGTCGCTGGCCGGCGCGGCAGAGGCGGCGCTGTGCATTGTGGAGCATGGCTGTGATAAGGCTGCAGCGGCATACAACGGAAAAGTGTTTTAATTTTTCATCAGCGGATGTAGTGGCACGACGCATAGGAGAAGCTCTCCTATGCGCGTTGCTGGTTGGGCGAAAATCTGATTTAGGAGCATTTTATGAACGTTTTACTGCAATTCCTGCACAAAAGCCAGGATTATGAGCAGCTGCTGCAGGCGGTCGACGCACGGCAGGCGGTTGCGGTATCCGGACTGAGCCAGATCCCGCGCAGCCATGTGCTGGCCGCCCTGCATGAGCATTCCGGCAGGCCACTGATTGCCGTCTGTCAGGATGAGCTGGCGGCAGCGCGGCTGCAGGATGAGCTGGCAGCGTTTTTAGGAGAGCGGCCGCCGGTACTGCCGTCGCGGGAGCTGACGCTGGCCGGCGCGCTTGGCGTATCGCGCCAGTGGGAGCAGACGCGGCTGCGGCTGCTGTATGATCTGGCGCAGGGCCGCGTGCCGGTGCTGATTGCGAGCCTGGATGCGCTGCTCCTGCGGACGATGCCGCGCGAGACGTTATTTTCTGCGTCTGTTTCGCTCAAAACCGGTGCGAGCTATGATCTCGACGATCTGGTTGGGCGGCTGACGCGCGCGGGGTATACGCGCGCAAGTCTTGTAGAGGGCGTCGGGCAGTTTGCGCTGCGCGGCGGAATTTTGGATGTCTATTCGCCATCCTGCGAAAAGCCGCTGCGTGCAGAGTTTTTTGGTGACGAGCTGGATACGATGGGCTTTTTTGATGCCATCACGCAGCGGCGCACAGAAAATACAGATGAGGCGGTGCTCCTGCCAGTGGCAGAGACACAGCCGCATCTGCATCCGCAGGGCACGGCGGGGCTGTGCGAGGAGCTGCGCGCGCTCATCGCGCGCCAACAGCGGCGCAAGACGCCCAATCAGGCGCTGATTGCAACACTGCAGAGGGACTGCGAAGCGTTGGAGAATGACACACTCTTTGCAAGTGCGGACCGGTATATGGCGTTAATTTATCCGGAGTTTACAACCGCGGCGGATTATCTTTCCCAGGATGCGCTCATTGCGTTTTGTGACCATGGCAATCTGCAGCGCGCGCAGAAGGATAAATCGGAGGAATTTGGCCTCCTGCTGGATTCGTTTTTGTCGTCCGGGACGCTCTGCGGAGAGCTCTGTGATTATTACTGCAGCTTTGAAGAACTGGCTGAACGGTTCTGCGGCCGTGCGGTGGTATACTGCGATGGCTTCCTTGCCGCGCGGTATCAGGAGTCTCTGCCGCCCAAAAAGCTGCTGTCCTTTACAGCCCGGCAGCTGCCGGGCTATGGTGGAAGTCTGGAAACGGCTGCAGCGGACCTCAAAAGCTATGTTTCCAGTGCGTATGGCAGCATTGTGCTGTGCGGCGGCCAGCGGCGCGGCGAGATTCTGAAGGATCTGCTGGCCAGAAGCGGGCTCAATGCGCTTCTGGCGTTCCCGTTGACCAAGCTGCCGCAGCCGGGGCAGATCCTGATTACGGGTGGGAGCCTGCCGGCGGGCATGGAATACCCGACGCTGAAATTTGCCATCTTAACAGAGGGGCAGATTGCCGCGCGGCAGCAGAGAAAGCCGCGTGCGCCCAAGAAGGCGACGAACCGGAAAAAGCTTGATTCCTTTACGGATCTTACGCCCGGCGATCTGGTTGTCCATGAGCATCACGGCATTGGCCGTTATGTCGGGATGGAGCAGCTGAAGGTCGGCGGCGTGACGAAGGATTATGTCAAGATTGCCTATCAGGGGACGGACTGCCTGTATGTACCGGCGACGCAGCTCGACCTTGTCAGCAAATATATCGGCGCCGGAGAGGATACGCCCGTCCGGCTCAACAAGCTCGGCGGCGATCAGTGGCAGAAAACAAAGGCCAGGGCAAAGGCGGCGGCCAAGGATCTGGCGGCGGGCCTCATCAAGCTCTATGCCGAAAGAAAGCGGCTGCCGGGCTTCGCGTTTGCGGCGGATTCGCCGTGGCAGCAGGAATTTGAGGAAAGCTTTGAATACGCGGAGACGGACGACCAGCTGCGCTGCATCGACGAGATCAAGCGCGACATGGAATCCCCCGCGCCGATGGACCGGCTGCTGTGCGGAGATGTCGGCTTCGGGAAAACGGAGGTCGCGCTGCGCGCGGCGATGAAATGTATCCTCGACGGCAAGCAGGTGGCGATCCTCGTGCCGACGACGGTGCTGGCGCAGCAGCATTATCTGACGGCGATGCGCCGGTTTGCAACCTTTCCGGTGACGATTGACGTGCTTTCGCGTTTCCGCACGCCCGCGCAGATCAAAAAGACCATGTTTGATCTGGAAACGGGGAAGATTGACCTCATTGTAGGTACGCATAAGCTGCTGCAGAAGCAGATTCATTTCAAGGACCTGGGTCTGCTCATTGTGGATGAGGAGCAGCGCTTCGGCGTGACGCACAAGGAGCGGCTGAAGGAACTTTCACGCGGCGTCGACGTCTTAACACTATCCGCGACGCCCATTCCGCGCACACTCAACATGGCGCTGTCCGGTCTGCGCGACATGTCCACGCTCGAACAGCCGCCGCAGGACCGGTATCCGGTGCAGACGTTTGTGCTGGAGCACCAGGAGGGTATTCTGGACGAGGCAATTCGCCGGGAGCTTGCGCGCGGCGGGCAGGTATATTATCTGCATAACCGCGTGGAATCCATTGACCAGTGCGCTGCGCGGATCAAGGAGCGGATCCCGGAGGCGGAGGTCGCTGTGGCCCATGGCAAGATGAATGAAGAACAGCTGGGCGATGTTATGCAGTCGATGTCGAACGGGGAAATTCAGATTCTTGTCTGTACAACGCTGATTGAAACCGGCATTGATATTCCCAATGTCAATACCCTGATTATTGAGGACGCCGACCGGCTGGGACTTGCGCAGCTGCATCAGATCCGCGGTCGTGTGGGCCGCTCCAGCCGCCATGCGTATGCGTATCTGACATTCCGCAGGGGAAAGGTGCTGACCGAGATTGCGGAAAAGCGGCTTGACACCATCCGCGAATATGCGGAGTTCGGCTCCGGCTTTAAGATTGCCATGCGTGATCTGGAGATCCGCGGTGCAGGCGATCTTCTGGGTGCGGAGCAGTCCGGCCACATGATGACGGTTGGCTATGATATGTATCTGAAGCTGCTGGAGGATGCGGTGCTGGAGGAGCGCGGCGAGCAGGCCCAGAAGGAGCCGGAGTGCACGGCCGATCTGACCGTCACGGCAAATATCAACAAGGACTACGTGTCTTCCGGCGAGCAGCGGATGGATCTTTACCGCCGGATGGCGGCAATCCGCACGCAGGAGGATGCCGACGAGCTGCTCGACGAGATTGTCGACCGCTTTGGAGATCCCCCGAAGGGCGTCATGAATCTGATTGCCATTGCGCTGCTGCGCGCCCGCGCGGCGGCTGCCGGGATCACCGAAATCACGCAGAAGGATGGCACGGTGCTGCTGTCGCTGGCCACGATGGACTTTGCGGCAATCTCCGCCTGCTGCGCGGAAGCTGCGTTTAAGGGTCGTATTTTCTTCTCTGCCGGGAAAACACCGATGCTGTCGGTGAAGCTCAAAAAGGGGGAGGACCCGCTGAAGCTGGCAACGCAGCTCGTCGGGATCTACGCGAGCCTGCGCGCACAGACCAGCGCGCAGAGAGCGCCGGAGTGATGTGGAATGGTTCAAATATTAATAGAAAATTCAGAATTCTGAGACACGTTCCTATCTGGAATGACCGTTGCAAAAAACGCTCGCTTTATGTATAATACAAGCACAAAAGATTATGTCGCCCTGCTGCCGCAGGGCTCTGAATAGGAGGGATTCTTATCAGAAAGAAAGGCAGATTTGAGGCTGACCGCCCGTCGCACAGAACTGCAGCGGAAAAGGCTGCCGGTGCAAAGAAAAAGAAGGCGCCGGCCTCCGGTAAGAAAATTGCTGTGATTGCCGGATGCGTGGCGCTGCTGGTGGTGCTGGGCGTCTGCACCTATGGATTTATTCTCAAGGGCGGAGACGAAATCTTCCCCAATGTCTATGTGGCCGGCGTTGACGTCGGCGGACTCAAGCGTGATGCAGCCATCAATGCGGTGACCACCGCAGTGGAGCAGCATACGGCCAGCGATACGCTGAGCGTTGTATTGCCGGACCGCACAATCGAATTTACGCCGGAGGTCACGAATGTGGCGCTGAATCCGGATGAAGCGGTTGATGCGGCAATGGCGTATGGCCGCGACGGCGGCCCGATCAAGGCGATTATTACGTATCAGAAGGCAAAGAACACAAGACAGACCATCTCGTTGGAATCCGGGACAAATCTGGACACAGAGTATATCCGCGATCTCATTGAGCAGACGGCAAGGGCCTGTGCCTCAGAAAAGATCGAACCCATTGTCACAGTGGATGAGGATACCAAGACGGTTACGGTCGTGACCGGCTCGCCGGAGATCAGTCTTGACACGCAGAAGCTTTATGACGCGGTTGTTGCGCGTTTCGAGGCAAGCGATTTTTCCGATCTGAAGTTTGACTATGATACCGTTCCGTGCGCCACGGTCGATCTGCAGAAGTATTACGATCAGTTTGCAACGGAAATGCACGATGCGTATTATGACGAGGAAAAGAAGGAGCTTGTCCCGGAGCAGGCGGGCTTCGGCTTCGACGTCTCGTATTACACCCAGCAGATTGCCATGGCAGAGCCCGGCACAACCATCACCATCCAGGCGGAGGAAATGAAGCCGGAGGTGACGTTGGAGTCGCTGGAAAAGGAATATTTCTCTGATGTGCTTGGCAGCTGCGACAGCCCGCATACTGCGCAGGCCGGGCGCACGAAGAACCTGGAGCTCGCCTGCAAGGAAATTGACGGCACGATCCTAAACCCCGGCGATGAATTTTCCTTCAATAAGATTGTCGGAGAGCGCACCGCAGAGAAGGGCTATCAGCCTGCAACGGTCTATACCAACGGCGGCAAGAGCGAGGCAGAGGCCGGCGGCGGCATCTGCCAGGTGGCCTCAACAATCTACACGGCGACGCTGCTTGCAAACCTCAAGGTGACAGAGCGTGCACCGCATATGTATATCGTGACATATGTGCAGGCGGGCATGGACGCAACGATCTATTGGGGCAGCCTCGACTACAAATTTATCAACAGCACCGATCATCCGATTCGGGTGGACGCGTCCGTCTCCGGCGGCTATGTCCATATCAAGCTCGTTGGCACGAAGCCCGAGGATCAGGACTATGACCATGTGGTTCTGCGCCATGACACCATTGCCACGAAGCAGCCGAAGATGGAAATTGACGGTACCAAGACAGAGATTACCGATGCCGGTACAGGTGTTGACGAAAACGGCAACACGGTGAATCTGGTTGTGGATAAGGACGGCAACAAGTACGTCAAGGGATCCATGGTGCAGTATTCCTACATTGGCTACACCGTAAAGGCATACCGCGACTTTGTGGATGCCAGCGGAAATGTCATCCGCACGGAGACGCTGCATACAGATGTCTATAAATCGCGCAACGCAAGCTATAAGTGCACGCCGTATGTAGAGCCGACGCCGGATCCGGATCCGGAACCGGACCCGACAGATCCCACGGATCCCACAGACCCGACCGATCCGACGGAACCAACAGAGCCGAGTGCCCCGCTGAACCCGTTCGATACCTGGAACTGATGAAAATGCCGCACATGGCAGCTGCCATGTGCGGCATTTCAGCGTGTCGAAGAAGTCTTTTCTCCCCGCTGAGACAGTTTTTCAAACTTTGAAAAAGTTCGAAAAACTGGTTGAGTGAACGTGAAGGGGGACCTTTGCCCCCTGCACTCTTCCCCCTGCTGCTCTGTATTCCGACTCCTTTTCGTGGTTTTTTTGACAGTCTCGTTTATCTATACAACAGAACCTGCAGGCCAGCAAAACGGCAGCCCCCAGACATAGGGCTGCCGTTTGTTGCTATATTATGCAGTTTTGTATCGAAACTCAGGCAATCCATTTTTGGAGGCCGAAATATAGCTGAAAATGTTAGATGGTGATGCCGGCCTTGTCAAGGATGGTCGGGACGTTCTTCTCTGCGCCGATGGCCATGATATGAACGCCGTCGCACAGGTGCTCATCCTTGACCTTGGCAATCATCTCTGCGGCCATTTCAATGCCAAGCTGCATGGGCAGGCCCTTCACGCCCTTTTCCTTGCCCTCTGCAGCAGCAGCGGCAAGCTTATCAATCATATCCTGCGGCACAGCGATGCCGGGAACGTTTTCATTCATGTATCTGGCCATGCCGGCAGCCTTCAGCGGGATAATGCCGGCCATGATATGTGTCTTGATACCGGCAGCGTCTACCTTGTCCAGGAACCGCTTGAAGGTATCCAGATCAAAAATACCCTGCGTCTGGATGTACATGGCGCCGGCCTCAACCTTCTGGCGCAGCTTGTTGATCTGCAGCTCAATGGGGTCATAGACCGGGGTGACGGAAGCTCCCTTGTAGAACTTCGGTGCGCCGCCGACAATCTCGTTGCCGCCGCAGTCGCAGTTTGTTTCCTCCATTTTGGAGAGCATTTTCAGGATACCAACAGAGTCCAGGTCATAGACAGGCTTGGATTCCGGGCAGTCGCCAACGACAGGATGGTCGCCCGTAAGAGCCAGCATTGTGTCGATGCCAAAGCTTGCCGCAGACAGAATATCGCCCATGATAGCCATGCGGTTGCGGTCACGGCCAGTCATCTGGAGAATGGGCTCGATGCCAGCGTTTTTCAGCGCAATGCAGAGACCAAGGCTGGAGGCCTTGAGGCTGGCGGACTGCATGTCCGTCACGTTGACGCCGTGAACCTTGCCGTTCAGAAGCTTGGCAGATTCCAGCTGCTCAGAAAAATCATATCCCTTGGGGGGCGCCATTTCTGCGGTGACGCCAAATTTACCGGCTTCAAAAGCCTCTTTCAACATACTCATATTATTTCTTCCCCTTTAAGCTGATCGTTCTCGGATAGCTGAACTTTGCATATCCCTTGTCCTCGCGGGTCTTGGAGAGCTTATCCAGCTGACCAATTTCGCTGAGGCGATTGTAGATCTTGATCCATGCGCAGTCATTTTCAGGATTGACCTCGCATTTGCCGTTTTTCTGGCCGCCGCAGGGACCGTTGACCAGGCTCTTGGCGCACTGGGTAACGGGACAGATGCCGCCGGTCTGGCCGAGCACACAGTCGCCGCAGAAGTGACATGCTTCTTCCCAGACGCCGAAGCGCACAGCCTCGCCGAGATACATGGTGTTGTTGGACGGGTAGGTGGGGATGCCGGGGGCATTCTTGGCCACGCACTGTACGCCGTCGCCGCAGGACATGCAGATCACGCAGTCGGGCTTGGCAGCGACAATGGGCTTCATCTTGGCTTTAACGCCGAGATTCATGCAGCAGTAGTCTGCAATGGTGGTGCCGACGACGGTTTTGCCGGCATCCGTCAGCGCCTTTGCCAGTGCGGCAACCTCCGGCTCACCGCCGGTATGACATGCGGTCGCACAGCTGTTGCAGCCGACGATTGCGACGGTCTTGGCGTCGCCGACCATCGACATAAGCTCCTCGATGGGCTTTTTTTGCGTAATAATCATACGAACGTCTCCTTGTGTATGAAATGCGGGCGAGGCCCGCGCAGCCGGCCGCAGCCATATCAAAATGATGCGGTCATATGCTTCAATCGTGTTTATCATACTGCATTGCTGCGCAGAAATCAACATAATTCCAACGCAAACAACGAAAAATTTCAAGGGATTGTTGTCCGGTTGCAGAAATACTGGCGCAAATTCCTGGTATGTGCTATACTGAGGCAAAAAAACGGGAGGCGTCTGGATATGGATACAGGCATCTACCAGAAGCAGCTCGTGCTGACACCGGAGAATTGTGACATGCAGGCGGCAATGTCGCCGCTGGCTGCGTTTACAATCTTTCAGGGCATTGCGGCCGAGCACGCGGAGAAAATTGGCGTTGGCGGCGCGGCCATGGCAAAGCGTGGAGAGTTCTGGCTGACGACACACAGCCGCGTGGATTTTTTCTCGCGGGCATATCTGATGCAGGAGCTGACGGCGCAGACGTGGACGGAGCGCTGTGACGGACGCAATATCCGCTGCTTCCGCGGCTACAGCCTGACGTGTGGAGAAAAACTGATTGCGCTTGGCAGAACACAGTGGGCAATTCTCGGCCCAGAGGGGAAAATTCTGCGCTTTGCAGAGTCCGGCTTCCCGGCAGATTACCCATTTCCGGAAAAAGAAGGGATAACAGAGAACCCGGTGCGCATTCAGGATGATTTTACGTCGGACGAGCTGTGCTACCAGCATGTGGTTCGCGCAATGGATATTGATATGGGGCGGCATATGAATAACGTCCAGTATCTGCGGCTGCTGCTGAACTGCTTTTCCGCGGCGGAGATTGCAGGCGGGGCGGTACGTACGATGGAGGCCCACTATGCAAGCCCCTGTCTGGAGGGCGAAACGCTGGGCATTTATTGCAGAAAAACGGAAACAGAATGCCATCTGGCAGTGAAGCATGAAGCCGGAAAAGCGGCTGTGCTGGCAAGAATCGTTTTTGCCTGATAAAAACAAACGCTCCCGGCCTCAAAGGCCGGGAGCACAGCGTGTCAAAAAAGTTTTTTCGCCCCGCTGAGACAGTTTTCAAACCTTGAAAAGTTCAAAAAAACCGGTTGATTGAACGTGAAGGGGGCTCTTTTCCCCCCTTCACGCTTCCCATGCTGCTCTGTCTGCCAACTCCTTTTCGTAGTTTTTGACAGTCTCCATTCAGCGCTTGTCCGGTTAGGCCGTGAATGTGAAGCGGATCATGGTGCCCTTGCCGTCACCGGTCATAATGACGGTGTCCCCGGATGCATTTTTTCCGCTGTCCAGAATGGGGAAGCGGCCATTTGCAAGGACATAGGCTTCCGGACTTTCGGCTTCGATTTCTTTGAACTCTTTGCTGGCGTGCGCTTCGCCGCCGCAGGGATTGATGGTTTCAATCAGAACTTCATATTCGTTCATGGAAGTGCTCCTTTCTGGGCTGGATGTATTCAGTTTACCACAGATGCAGACAGACATGCAAATGGGCAGAATCACGAAAAGCGGGGGAAGAATTGCTTCTTCCCCCGCTTGTGCTTATTCTTCCGCGCTGAACTGGTCTTTGCCGACGCCGCAGAGCGGGCAGACCCAGTCTTCGGGGACTTCTTCCCAAGGCGTGCCGGGGGCGACACCATTGTCGGGATCGCCGAGCTCGGGGTCATAGACATAGCCGCAGATATCGCAGACATATTTCATGTTCAAATTCTCCTT
>CAKUAM010000025.1 GCA_934636305.1 uncultured Oscillospiraceae bacterium | reverse complement strand
TCCGTCGTGACCGTTTCTGACGCGCCATACTTTCTTTCTCGGAGTGGCGAGAAAGAAAGTATGATCCGTTCCTTACGCATTTTGAAGAAGCAAAAAAGAAAATATTAAAAACCGACACAACTTACGTTGTTACTTTTATCGTCTGCCCCGGCGCTGCAGCCTGCAGCGCCGGGGCCATTTTTACCTTATCGCAGCAGCGCCGTAAACGTAATAATATTCCCGCTGCAGGCAGCCGCAATTGTCCCCCGATGCGCCTCCACAATGCTTCTTGCGATAGACAGCCCGATCCCAAAGCCGCCCGTTGCGGCTGTGCGCGAGGCGTCCGGGCGGTAAAACCGGTCAAAAAGCCGGTTCAGATCCCCCTGCGGCGGCTGCAGGCACGCATTCTCCACCGCAAGCTTCACGCCGTGCTTCACAGGCTCCAGCGAGACGCGGATGGCCGTTCCGGGTGCAGCATACTTGACCGCGTTATCGAGCAGAATCGACACCAGCTGCCGCACGGCGGCCTCATCGCCGCAATACTGCAGGATCGGCGCAATGGCAAGCTCCAGCGCATGCCCGCCGGACTGTGCAAAATCAGCGAACGATTCTGCCGTGTCCTGCACTGCCTCGCTGACCGCAAAGAGCTCCGGGTGCAAGGGTGAGGTTTCCTCGTCGTATCTGCACAGCGTAATCAGGGCCTGCACCAGATCGCGCAGCTTCTGCGTCTGCGCGCGCGCCTTATCGATCCACTTCTGCGGCCCGACCTCCATTTCCAGCACCTTGAGGCTGGTACCAATCACCGTGATCGGCGTTTTGAGTTCATGCCCGGCGTCGGTGATAAACTGCTTCTGCTGCTCTGCCGCGCGCACAACCGGGTCGATGGCGCGCCGCGACAGCAGCACCACCAGCACATACACCAGCGCAACACAGACTGCGTAGGAAATCCCGGACCACAGCGCCAGCGTGTTCAGCACCACTGCGCTCGGCAGCGCAAGCTACGTATTCTTCTCGTCTGCGTCCCTGACCTCCGGCACAAGCTACACGCTCTGCTCGGGCAGCAGCGCAGCAACTGCCACAGCGCAGACCGGCTCCAGCCAGAGCGGGTTTGCCGGCGGCATACAGCCGGGCGGCGCGCCGGGCCAGATGCCCGGAAATGACCCGATGTAGCCGGGCCAGGCGCCAGATCAGGCCGGGATCATCAGCGGCGTCAGCGGCAATCGCCGCAGCCCGGCAAGCGGCGCGGCACGCGCGCAGGCTGCCGCCATGCTGATGCGCTTCTGCCAGAGCTATCAGGCCGTATAATGCCGCAGCCTTGCTTCTTCTCCGTCGCTCCGAAGCCGGAAACCCGACTCCGGAGCGACTGTTTTTCTTTGGGTGTATCTGCAGCAATCACCTGCGGCAGACAGCGAGTCCTGTCAATTTCATCAGCGTCTGCCTTGACAGCGCCTGTCCGGCATGTTATGATTGTATCACTACAGTTAATACAGTTGCAGGAGGTTCCTGTATGATCTCCATCAATTACCGCGATCCGCGGCCCATCTATGAACAGATTCAGGTGGAGCTGCAGCGCCTGATGCTGACAGGCGTTCTGCCGCCCGGCAGCCGTCTGCCCTCCGTGCGGGAGCTTGCCGGCCAGCTCGCCATCAATCCCAACACCATCCAGCGTGCCTACCGCGAGCTGGAAGCAGACGGCTACATTCTCTCTGTTGCCGGCAAGGGCTCGTTCGTCGCCCAGCTGGACGTGCTCACCCAGCAGCAGATGCAGCAGGCCACCGACGCGTTCTTATCCGCGGCGGCGCGTCTGCGGGAGCTTGGCCTGACAGACACCGCGCTGCACAGCCTGCTCGAACGAAAGGAGGAACCTTCACATGATTGAGCTCTCACACATCACCAAACGCTTTGACCGGACATGCGCGCTGGACGATCTGTCCCTTACTGTGCCGCAAAGCGTTGTCTATGGCCTGGTCGGCTCCAACGGCGCAGGCAAATCCACCGCCCTGCGCCACATCATGGGCATCTACCGCCCGGACAGCGGCAGCGTGAGCATCGGCGGACTGCCAGTCTATGAAAATCCATCGGTCAAGTGCCGCATCGGCTATATCCCGGACGATCTGACCACGCTCGGCAGCGAAAGCATCGGCGAGCTGCACCGGTTCTACCGCGCGCTGTACCCCCGCTTCGACGAGGCCCGGTTCCGTGCGCTGCGCGACGTGTTTCAGCTCGACGAGCGGCAGCCGCTGCGCCGGTTCTCCAAGGGCATGCAGAAGCATGCGCTGTTCTGGCTGACGCTCTGTCTGCGCGCGGACTATCTGGTGCTCGACGAGCCGGTTGACGGCCTTGACCCGGTTATGCGGCGGCAGATCTGGGGGCTTGTGATGGAGGATGTTGCCGCCTACGGCACGACCGTGCTCGTCTCCTCGCACAATCTGCGCGAGCTGGAGGATATCTGCGACCATGTCGGCATCATGCACCAGGGGCACATGCTGCTCTCCCGCGCACTGACAGAGCTGCAGGAGAATATTGTCAAGGTTCAGCTCGTCACGGAGCATCCGCTGCCGCAGGAGCTTGATATCCTGCATGAGAGTATGCTTGGCCGCGTACAGACGCTCATCATCCGCGGCAGACAGCACGCCGTCGCCGACGCGCTTGCCGCCAGCGGCCCGATGCTTTGCGACCTGCTGCCGCTGAACCTGGAGGAAATTTTTATTTACGAACTGGGAGGGATCGGCTATGACATCAAAAATCTCGTACTTTGACCGCGCCGTTTTCCTCCGCGCGCTTAAAAAGACAGCCCCTGTCTGGGTGCTGTTCACACTGTACCAGCTGCTGCTTCCGGTGCAGCTGTACGCCGCCTACCAGCATTACACCATACAGGACTACTCCTATTACAACTACACCGGCGCCGTACAGGCGGGTGTTCTGGAGGCGGGCGGAAGCACGCTGTGCACCATCGTCATGTGCCTCTACGGTCTGCTTCTGGCATGGGTGCTGTTTCGCTGGCTGTTTTCCACCTCGCGGGCCTATTTTGTCGCATCCCTTCCTGTCCGCAGGCCGACCATCTTTCTGACGATCTATGCCGCTGCGCTGCTGGTGTGCACCGTACCGGTGCTTTTGTCCGCGCTTCTCAGCACAGCCGCCGGCGCGCTGCTCGGCGTTCCGGTCTTTTCCTATGCCATGCAGGCCGCAGCCGCCAGCATGCTGGAATTTCTGTTTTTCTTCTCCTTTGCGTCGCTTCTGTGCATGGTCATCGGCCAGATGGCCGCCATGCCCGTCGTATATCTCATTTTGAACGTTGCCGCCATCGTTGTTGAGAGCATTGTCCAGGGTCTGCTGCAGACGTTTGTCTACGGCATGCCGCCCAGTCTGTCCGGCGGCGCCGAAGCCGCCGCAAAGGCGCTCTCGCCGCTTTATTATCTGCTGCAGGGCGGTGTAACCGTCGCATCGAACCATCTGGCTGCCGGCAGCACCGCCAATCATCTGCTCTATGACGAGCCCAGGCTGTTCGGCTGGCAGTATCTGCTGATTCTCGCCAGTGTCGGCGTGCTGTTCGCGCTGCTCGCGTTCTGGCTGCTCAAAACGCGGGAAATGGAGCGCTGCGGCGACGTCATTGCCATCCGGCAGCTCCGCCCTGTTGCGCTGTACGTATTTACCATCGGCTGCGCACTGGTCATCTGCGCGCTGGTGATGCAGCTGTTCCCCTCCAACGCAGCAGACAGCTTCTGGACGGTTCTTGTGTTTTTATTCCTTGGCGCTGCCGTCGGATATTTCTTCGCCCGGATGATGCTGAATAAGACGATCCACGTGTTCCGGCACGGCTGGCTCGGACTCGGCGTATGCTGTCTGGCACTGTTTGTGACATTCGGCGCGGCGAAGGCCGATCTGTTCGGCTATTCCCGGCGGATCCCGGAGGAACACACGGTTGCCTCTGCGGGCCTCACCATGCGCCAGCATTATGGTCTGAGCTACATGTCCCAGGATCCGGAGTTCATTGAAAGCGTCATCCAGCTGCATACCCGTTTCGTGGAGGAACGCACCGCCCAGGATGCACGCAGGGTCCATTTCCGCGACGGCACAGACAGCACACAAGCCGTCTATATTTCCTATCGGCTGAAAAACGGCAAGGTTCTGCAGCGCTATTATGACGCCATCTTTACCGCCGACGAGCTTTCCGATTCCGGCAGCCTGATTGCAGACTTCGCCTCGCTCTACAACAGCCCGACCTGCATTCTCGTCCGCACGGGCTTTGACGCACCGCGCACGCAGTCGGACGTCTGGTCGTGCGATGTGGTATTCTCGGACAGCCGCGACAGGCAGACGCTCGGCACCACAGACGCCTGGCTCGTCTATGACGCCTGCGTACAGGATATTCTGGACGGGACACTCGGCGCGGAGGATGTGCGCCCGGCGGACGCCGCCACGGTGGAGGCTGCCGGCGAGGACGCCAACTACGCAGCCCTGTGGCTCGTATTCTCCGTGGACTCCGGTATCCCGGGGCAGAAATCGGAGCTGTATGTGGATTCCGTGCCCATTGGCGCCTCGCACACCATTGCCGCGCTGGAATCGCTTGGCATTGATCCGCATTGGCAGACCAAGGGATAACTTGTCCTGTTTTCGGTAATTTCGAACAAAAGGCAGACAGACCGCATTGCAGTCTGTCTGCCTTTTTTATATAATGGAGAAAAGGGGGGCTGGACATGATCTATCTCGACAATGCGGCAACCACACTGCAGAAACCACCCTGCGTCATTGACGCCGTTGTTTCCGCCATGCAGACCATGGGCAACAGCGGCCGCGCGGCCCACGGCGGCAGTCTGTCTGCCTCCCGCACGATCTTCCGGGCCCGGGAGGCTGCCGCTGCGCTCTTTGGCTGCGCGCGGGCAGACCACGTATGCTTCACGGCAAATTCCACCCAGGCGCTGAACATTGCCATTTCCGGTCTGTTCTGTCCGGGCGACCATGTGCTGAGCACGGATCTGGAGCACAACTCCGTCCTGCGCCCGCTGTACCGTGAGCAGAGCCGCGGCGTCGCCGTCTCATTTTTGCCGGCAGACCGGCGCGGCTGCATCGACTACGCCGATTTTGAGCGTCTGCTGCAGCCGAACACACGCGCCGTCGTCTGCACCGCGGGCTCCAACCTGACCGGAAATCTGCTGGATCTTACCCGCATCGGCGCGTTCTGCGCCGCGCACGGGCTGCTGTTTGTCGTTGACGCGTCCCAGACCGCCGGGGTATTCCCCATTGACATGCAGACCCAGCACATCAGCGTTCTGTGCTTCACCGGCCACAAAAGCCTTATGGGCCCGCAGGGCACCGGCGGGCTGTGTGTGGCGGAGGGGGTGGACATTCGCCCCTGGTGCGTTGGCGGGACCGGCGTACAGACCTTCCTGCAGACCCAGCCGCCGCAGTACCCCACCCGGCTTGAAGCCGGCACCTGCAACGGGCACGGGCTGGCCGGACTGCTGGCCGCACTGGAATTTATCAAAGGAACCGGCCCGGACGCCATCCGCACCCACGAAACGGCGCTTATGCAGCAGTTTTATGCAGGTGTTTCTGCCATCGAGGGCGTCACGGTCTACGGTGACTTTTCCGCCGCAGCCCGCGCGCCGGTCGTGACCCTCAACATCCGGGATTATGAATCATCCGCCGTCGCCGACGAGCTGGCCGAGGTCTATGATATCGCGGTGCGCGCCGGGGCTCACTGCGCGCCCAGACTGCATGCGGCGCTGGGGACCGCAGAGCAGGGCGCGGTGCGGTTCAGCTTCGGTTATTACAACACAGAACAAGATGTTGACGCAGCTATCCGCGCCATCAGGGAGATTGCACAGGCATGAGAGAAAAGAAACCATATCTGATTGTCACCTTCTATACCACCAGCGCCGCCATGGCCGCGGAGCAGGCCTGCCAGCAGACCGGGCTGCCCGGGCGGATCATCCCCGTCCCGCGCGAGATCACAAGCGACTGCGGCCTCGGCTGGCGCACCGCCCCGGAAAACCGCGCCGCCGTGCAGGCACTTTTTGAGCAGCTGCAGCTGGAGGTGGACGGCTACCACGTGTGCATGATGTAGCGTTATATATATTTAGAATAACGTTTCTTCGCCCCTATATATTGCAGAGTGCTAAAAATTATTGTATAATAATAAAAGTTTTTTAGGCATTATGTCCCTTGCCGGGAAAACTTCGGAATTACGGTGGCTCAGGCACAATATGCCGGCCGAGAACAGCGGCGCTGTGACGTGAAAGCCGAGATTCGAACAAAAAGGAGTTTTTACCATGGCAGTATTTTTTGTCAACGGTGAGCAGGTCACCGTCACGCAGAACCAGCGGCTTCTGCGTTATCTGCGCGACACGCTGCACCTGACCTCGGTCAAGGACGGCTGTTCTGAGGGCGCCTGCGGCGCATGTACCGTGCTCATTGACGGCCAGCCCATCCGGGCCTGCACGCCGTCTACCGACGCACTGGAGGGAAAGCACGTCATCACCGTGGAGGGCCTGAGCGACGAAGAAAAGCATCTTTACACCTACGCCTACGGCGAGGCCGGCGCCGTACAGTGCGGCTTCTGCATCCCGGGCATGGTGCTGTGCACCAAGGCGCTGCTTGATAAGAATTTGAACCCGACGGATGATGAGATCCGCTACGCGCTGCGCAACAACTACTGCCGCTGCACGGGCTATGTCAAGATCATGGACGCGGTGCGACTGGCCGCGAAGTGCCGCCGCGAGGGCGTGATTCCCGAGGCGTCGGAGAACGACTGGACGCTCGGCTCGAACGTCCACCGCATCGACGTGGAGGAAAAGGTCCTTGGCTACGGCAAATACCCGGACGACTGGTACCTGCCGGACATGTGCTACGGCTCTGCCGTCCGCAGCCAGTACCCGCGCGCAAGAGTTCTCGCCATCGATGCATCAAAGGCAGAGGCGCTGCCCGGCGTCGTGCGCGTGATTACCGCGAAGGATATTCCCGGGGAAAACAAGGTCGGCCATCTGAAGCACGACCAGTATTCGCTCATCCCCATCGGCGGGCTGACGCATTATCTTGGCGACGCGATTGCGCTCGTCGTGGCGGAAACTCCCGAAATCCTCGAAAAAGCAAAAAAGCTTGTCAAGGTCACCTACGAGCCGCTGCCTGCCGTTCACAACCCGCCGGAGGCCTGGGCCGAGGGCGCGCCGCGCGTATTCGACGAGGAGGAATCCAACGTCCAGGCCTACAAGCACATTGCCCGCGGCGACGCCGAAACGGCCATCAAAAATTCCAAATATGTCATTTCGCAGCACTTTGAGACGCCCTGGACCGAGCATGCGTTCCTGGAGCCGGAGTGCGCCGTGTCCTATCTGGATCGCGACGGTTATGTCATGGTGCTCTCCACCGACCAGTCGTCGCATACTACGCTGCATGAATGCAAGCTGCTGCTTGGCTCAGACAAGGTCCGCGTACAGAACCAGCTGGTCGGCGGCGGCTTTGGCGGCAAGGAGGATATGAGCGTCCAGCACCACGCCGCGCTCATCACCTATCTGACCGGCCGCACCGTCAAGGTCAAGCTCACGCGCCCGGAATCGCTGCTCATCCACCCCAAGCGCCATCCATTCTGGATGGACTTCACCATGGGCTGCGACGAAAACGGCATCATTCAGGGCGTCACGGCCAGGGTTTACTCCGATACCGGCGCGTTCGCCTCGCTGGGCGGCCCGGTGCTGGAGCGTGCGTGCACGCATGCCGCCGGCCCGTATAACTATCAGAACTTTGAAATTGAAGGCACTGCCTACTATACCAATAACCCGCCTGCCGGCGCATTCCGCGGCTTTGGCGTCACGCAGACCTGCTTCGCCACGGAGACGCTTCTGAACGAAATGGCCGACAAGGTCGGCATTACCCCGTGGGAGATCCGCTACCGCAACGCTATCCGGCCCGGGCAGGAGCTGCCGAACGGCCAGATTGTAGGCTCGGAGACGGGTCTTGTCGAGACGCTCGAGGCGGTCAAGCCGTATTATGACGAAGCCATGAAGCTGGGCAAGCCTGTCGGCATTGCCTGCGCAATGAAAAACGCAGGCGTCGGCGTCGGCATCCCGGACTGGGGCCGCTGCAAGCTGATCGTGGAGGACGATGCGAAGGTGCACATCTACGCGGGCGCTTCGTGCATCGGGCAGGGCGTCGGCACGGTGCTGGTCCAGATGATCGTCACCAACACGCCGCTCGGCCGCAGGGATATTGTCTATGAGCGCTCCAATACCTGGATTGCACCGGATTCCGGCGATACCTCCGGCTCGCGCCAGACGCTCGTGACCGGTGAGGCCTGCCGAAGAGCCTGTGAAAAGCTCAGCGCCGCACTGGAGGGCCATACACTGTCCGATCTCGTAGGGCAGGAGTTTTACGGCGAATATCTGGCCAAGACGGACAAGCTTGGCGCGGATGTGCCGCACCCTGTTTCGCACGTGGCCTACGGCTACGCCACGCAGATGTGCGTTATTGACACAAAGACCGGCAAGCTTGAGCAGATCGTCGCTGCACACGACGTCGGCAAGGCCGTCAATCCCCGCTCGTGCGAGGGCCAGATTGAAGGCGGCGTCATCATGAGCATGGGCTACGCGCTGCGTGAGCAGTATCCCATTGATGAAAACTGCAAGCCGATTGAAAAATTTGGCCAGCTTGGCCTGTTCCGCGCGCATGAAATTCCGAAGCTTGTGCCGATTGTCATCGACAAGCCGGGGCTGGACGTGGCCTGCGGCGCCATCGGCATCGGCGAGATTACCTCCATCCCCACCGCGCCTGCCATTGCCGACGCTTATTTCCGTTACGACGGCGAGCGCCGGACAAGGCTCCCGCTTGCCAACACGCCGTATGAAAGGAAGGGGAAATAACATGGCCATCAAAAAACGCTTTCCCTACAAGGCTGCGCTTGTCGCCTGCAACGGCGGCTGCCGCGCAACGGCAGAGTGCCAATACGGCTGCGTCGGCTGCGAGCTGTGCGTGAACGCATGTAAATTCGGGGCCATCGCCCTCAACGAGTACGGTGTTGCTGAGGTGAATGAGGATCTGTGCATTGCCTGCGGCAAATGCGTGCGCGAATGTCCGCGGGAGCTCATCCACATTCACGAATGCGCCAATCCTGTCGTCGTCAAATGCTCCAACCGTGACGCCGGCAAGGATGCACGCAGGATGTGCCAGGTCAGCTGCATCGGCTGCGGCATCTGCCAGAAGCTGTGTCCGGCCGGCGCGATCACTGTGATAGACAATCTGTCCCACATTGACGAGTCTGTCTGCCTGTCCTGCGGGCAATGCGCCGTCAAATGTCCGCGCCACGCCATTTACGATCTGCGTGGCGTGCTGACAAATCCGCGATAAATACAATCGTCGGGCAGCTTTTACAATCTAACCGGGGCGGCTTTGCTGCTGCAAAGCCGCCCCGGTTTATTCTGCTGTATATTCTTTTCCACTGCCGTGTGCGCCAAACACCATCCACTTCCCCGGCGTCATCTGCGCAAACACCGCCCGGCGCTCCTCCGCGCAGAGCTTTGGATCGGTATCCACTGAGGTCATAAGGATCGGCGCATAGCGGTTATAAGCCGCCTGCTCCGCCGTCATGCCGTGCAGATTGACATAGACGTCGCCGGTAAAGGCAATCCGGTGCGTTTCGTCGATCAGCACCAGTTCTCCCGGCAGATGTCCGCCCGCACCCTCCATCACCGTAAAATCCAGATCCCCGAACTGCAGCCGTCCAACCGGCTGCAGCGGCGTCTGCAGCGGCGTCAGATCGCCCCAGCAGACATGCAGCTTTTCTGGCTCCGGCGGCACATATGCCGTCAGAATCTTGCAGATCCGCACATACGGCTTATGAAGTGGGTTCTGCTCCCGGCAGCCGTTCTTTCCCGCCGCCTCCAGCCGCAAAATCTCCGCACTTTTTGCGCTCAGCAGAACCTCATCAAACTCCGGCAGCAGCCCGCAGTGGTCAAGATCTGCATGGGTAATAAAAATCCGTTTCCTCCGCGTATCAAACTCCGGCACAAGCCTGCGCAGAATCGGCAGCATTTCCTCCCGATAGCATGCATAGCCGCTGTCAAGAAACAGTACCTCATCCCCGCACTGCAAAACGGCCGTATTGCTGCCGCAGGGCGGCTCAATGAGCGTCAGGGTCGTTTTGTCCGTCAGCTGCTGCGACGTGATGCGCGGAGAGAACTGCTCGGCGTGGCTGATCGCCAGGAGCTCCGCAAATCGGCCGATGGAATCAAAGGTCCGGTATGGGGACAGTCCGCGCTCGTCAAGCGTCTGCATGGCAAGATTGGCATTCACGAGAAGCGCCTGCCGCTGCTCGTCTGTCAGGTGCGCCTGCCGGCACAGCCCGGAAACAAACGAGTCATAAAAAATACTGTTGTCAAAACTCTTTTCCGCGTGGTTATAGTCAATCACGCGCACCGGACAGATTTCCTCCGCCTGCGTCAGAAACTGCCGGATCCGTGCCGGATCATCCACAAACAACCCCATTTTAAACAGCTGCCAGTCCGTCCCGTTTTCCTGCGAACTCAGATAGGAGATATTGAAGCTGAACGCACTGATCAGCGAGAGGATCTGCGTCACGCTGCCGGGCACGTCGCGCAGCCGAAACTCCAGCAGCACCACGCTCTTTTCCGACTCCGGTCCGTGCAGATATCCAAGCGAGGCAAGCTCTGCCGCCGCCTTTTCATGCTGCCGGGCAGAGCCGTCAGCCTCGACGAAAATCGTATGCGAGTCGACCGCCTTATTATAGCTGACACGGGTGATATTCATGCCAAGTCCGGCAAACAGCCGGCTGGCCTCCAGAAACGCACCGATCTGGTTCGGCACGCTCGTCACATAGGTCTTTTTCATGCCCTGGTCAGATCCTTGACAACCTCGCCTGCAAGGATAAGCCCCGCCACTGACGGCACAAAGGCTGTGCTGCCGGGAATGTCGCGGCGCTCTGTGCACTTGTGCTTCGCGCCCGGCGGGCAGATACAATGGCTGCGGCAGCTGATGGACATGTCCTCGATGGGCCTTGTGGGAATCTCGTCAGAGTAGACGACCTTCAGGTGCCGGACGCCGCGCTTTCTGAGTGCCTGCCGCATGACGCGCGCCAGCGGGCAGCCCTGCGTTTTGTAGATATCCGCCACGCGGAACCGCGTCGGATCCAGCTTGTTGCCCGCACCCATGCAGCTGATGATGGGCACACCCGCCTTCTGCGCCTCAAGCACCAGTGTCACCTTCGCCGTCACGGTATCAACGGCGTCAACCACATAGTCGTAGTCTGAGAAATTGAACTCCCCCGCCGTCTCCGGCAGATAAAAGCACTTATGCACACGGATATCGCAGTCCGGATTGATCTCCAGCATCCGCTCCCGCATGACATCCACCTTATACTGGCCGACCGTTTTGCGCGTGGCGTGGATCTGCCGGTTCAGGTTCGTCAGACAGACCTTGTCGTCGTCGACAAGATCGAACGCGCCCACACCGCTGCGCACAAGCCCCTCACAGACATAGCCGCCCACGCCGCCGATGCCAAACACGGCCACACGCGCATGCCTGAGCTTCTCCATTGCCTCTGCACCGAGAAGCAATTGTGTTCTTGAAAACTGATTGAGCATAGGTTCCCTCTATATATCATATTAGAATTATAGGCTTATCATACGGGTTTGTCGGCAAGCTGTCAAGAACACGGCAGCAAATTCTTCTTCCTCTGAACGTCCTGAGAAACAGACGGCCTTCGGCAGAAGCTCAGAATGGCTAGTTCTGCCTGCACTAGAATATTTTCAGCGTTTTCTTTTTTGTTCCTCCACGGGAACGGATCATACTTTCTTTCTCGCTTCTCCGAGAAAGAAAGTATGGCAAAGAAAGAGGAGCCTGAGGGGATTTCGATTTCCCCTCAGACTCCCTTGAAGCGACCAAGAAAACCGCTTTGGTTTTCTTGGATCTTTCCCGCGTTGCCTGGCAGACTTAGGCGAATCCGTACTACGTAACAGATTTTATCCGCAGTACGGATTTTCTGCACTTATGAAACCGCAACTGCTGTCAAATTTGATGCCGATATGACGGGCGGCGCGTAGTAAGATACGGTGAGGTGCGTTGGTGCGATATGAGTGCTATCATATCTAGTTCTTGCCTGAACTCAGATGCAGCATGCACCAAACGCGTCCCCAAGCGCCCCTTTTCTCCCCCCTCTTTTCCGGCAAGGCGGAAAAGAGAGGGGCCGTCGGAGACATTTTTAAAAAACCAACCACCGACACAGTCGCTGGTTGGATAGCTTTGCCGGGAGCAGAAGCCCCCGGCAAAATGATTTTTTATTTCTTATTCTTTGATTGTGCCATCGGCGTTGAACACCGGCAGCTTGCCAAGGTATGTAATGTCCTTGCGGTTCTGCGCGTCGCCCTCGGCCAGAACCGCCATGCGGCCAACCACGGTGCCGCCGGCCTTTTCAACCAGCTCCTCCAGTGCGTGCAGCGATTCCCCCGTCGAGATGACATCATCGACGATGAGAATCTTCTTCCCCTTCATCTTGTCTGCTTCCTCACCGGACAGATACAGCTCCTGATCGTGCTGCGTGGTAATCGAACGCACCGACACATGCAGCGGATGCGTCAGATAGACCTTCATGCCCTTGCGCGCAACAAAATATTCCTTTGCCCCGGACTGCCGCGCCATCTCGTGGATGAGCGGAATGCTCTTGGCCTCGGCCGTGAGCATATAGTCGTAGTCCTTGGGGGCGCGGGCCAGCAGCTCACGCGCACAGGCGACCGTAATCTCTGCGTCGCCAAACATGACAAAAGCACCAATGTACAGGTCATCAGCCACCTTACATAGCGGCAGCTCGCGGTCAAGCCCGGCGATATTCATTTTATATTTCATGCGGATCCTTCTCCTTCATGCCAATATTTGCAGTTTTCCGGTTATTTATTATACGTATAATCTTTCGTCTTGTCAATTCTTTATATAAAACGATCATTTTTCGTCAATAGCGAACGATGCTGTTTTTTTGTGCAGAACGTAAATTTCAAATGCGTTTTTTTGGCAATGCTTTTCCGGCGTCCCTCTTGTTTTTGCCCGTGCCTTCCTCTATAATCAAACTGTCAGAAAGTTTGGCCCGCTAAAATTTTTTTAGTGGGCCAGAAGAAAAAGAAATGGAGGAAATTTTTCATGAGCAACTACTTTAAGGTAAAGGAGCACGGCTCGACTGTCCGTACCGAGATCATGGCCGGTGTGACGACCTTCATGGCGATGGCCTACATTCTGATGGTCAACGCCGGCATGTTCTCCAGCCTCGGCACCGTCAGCTACGGCGCCATCTACATTGCAACCGCAATCTCCGCCGTCATCGGCACCGTTCTCATCGGTCTCCTGTCCAACCTGCCGCTGGCGCAGGCTTCCGGCATGGGCCTGAACGCCTTCTTTGTCTACACGGTCTGCTTCACATTCGGCCTGAGCTATGCAAACGCGCTCGTGCTCGTCCTTGTTGACGGTATCGTGTTCGTCCTGCTGACCGTCACCGGCCTGCGCAAGATGATCTTTGACGCTATCCCGGCCGCTGTCAAAACCGCCATCTCCGCCGGTATCGGCCTGTTCATTGCATTCATCGGCCTGCAGAACGCCGGTATCGTTGTGGACGACGGCGCAACGCTCGTCAACCTCGCATCGTTCAACGTTTTCTCCGGCACGGCAACCTGGGCCAGCATTTTCCCGATGCTGCTGACCATCATTGCTGTCTTTGCCATCGGCGCCATGTCCAAGAAGAAGGTCAAGGGCGCTGTCCTGTGGGGCATGCTCGGCGGCGCAGTTCTCTACTACGTCATCGGCCTCATCACGGTTCCTGACTTCTATGCTACCTCTGTCGCCCCCAACCTGACCTCCGATTTCTTCGGTGCGTTCAAGGATTTCGGCACGCAGGCCTTCGGCAAGGTCTTTACAGAGGGCTTCAACTTCACCCCGTACATTGCCGAGCATGGCATGGGCAACTTCATTGTCATGTTCCTCACCACGATGCTTGCATTCTGCATGGTTGATATGTTCGACACGCTGGGCACGCTCTATGGCGCCTGCGCTGCCGGCAACATGCTGACCAAGGACGGCAACGTCCCCAACATGGACAAGGCGATGCTGGCTGACGCCATCGCAACCTGCTGCGGCGCTGTCTGCGGTACCTCCACCGTTACCACGTTTGTCGAATCCTCCTCCGGCGTTGCCGAGGGCGGCCGCACCGGTCTTGCCTCCATGGCAACCGCGGCGCTGTTCTTCATCGCCATGTTCCTCGCTCCGGTCGCACAGCTGATCCCGACCTACGCCTGCGCTGCCGCGCTCATCTATGTCGGCGTCCTGATGATGGCCAACGTCCGTTCCATCGACTGGGATGATCCCACCGCTGCCGTTCCGGGCTTTATGACCGTTGCATTCATGCCGCTGACCTACAACATCTCCTACGGCATCGCATTCGGCCTCATCTCCTATGTTTTCATCAAGATCTTCACCGGCAAGATCAAGGAAATCAACGCCGGCACCTGGGTTATCACAATCCTGTTCGCGCTGATGTTCTTCCTGACTCGCTGAGTCTGTATGCCTTCGGGTGCGCTGCATGGCGGCGCACCCGATTTTTCTGCTGAAAATTGATAATTTCTCTCTTGACAATTTCGTGTCCATTCGCTATTATACAGTTTCACCAGTTTGCAGGAGGAATTTTTTATGGGTTCCAATGCTTATATCGTCGGCGTCGGCGCTGCGAATCTCGACCTCAATGGTGCGTCCAAATCGTCCATTCATCTGCGCGATTCCAACCCCGGCCGCATCAGTCTTTCCGCCGGCGGCGTCACACGCAATGTGTGCGAAAATCTTGCCCGGCTCGGCGCGGACGTCAAGCTTCTGTCCTGCGTCGGTGACGACGAATTTGGCAGCTTTATCTGCCGTGCCAGCAGCGAAGCCGGCATCGACATTTCGCATCTGCTGCGCGTGCCCGGCGCTACGTCGTCTATCTATTTGTCCATTCTTGACGCAGACGGCGATATGCTGGTTGGCATGTCGGACATGACCATCATCCAGCAGGATATGCCCTCGTCGTATCTGGCCTCACAGGAGGCGCTCATCCGGGGCGCAAAAATCATCACCTTCGACCCCTGCATGGGAGAGGCTGCGCTTGTACAGCTGCTTGATTTCTGCTCACCGGAACAAATTATTTCCGTTGACCCGGTTTCCTGCGCATATGCGCGCGTGCTTGCCCCGCATATTGGCCGCATCCACACAGCCAAGCCCAACCGGATGGAGCTGGAGGTGCTGGCCGGGATGGAAATCCAGACGTCGGACGATCTGCTGCGCGCCGGCGAACGCCTCATAAACAAGGGTCTCAAGCGCCTGTTCGTCAGCCTCGGCAGCGAGGGCTGCTTCTATATGGACCACACCGGGACCTCCATGCGGCGCAAGCTCCGCCCCGTTTCCCGGATGGTCAACGCCTCCGGCGCAGGCGACTCCTTTGCCGCCGCCATGCTCTACAGCACGCTGCAGGGCTATGACGTGCAGAAAACGCTGGACTTCGCCATGGCCGCCGGCATCGCCGCGCTGTCCCACCCCAAAACCATCAATCCAAATATGAGCGTTTCCCTGCTGGAGGATATCCTGGAAACGTATCGTATCTGACAATAGATTGTAGTAGTTGCATTTACCGAAAGGAGTTTTTCTTATGAATCTGAAGGATTACCTCTCTGTTACCCCTGAAATTCAGGAAGCCATTGACGCCGGCAAGCCTGTCGTCGCCCTGGAATCCACCATTCTCAGCCACGGCATGCCCTATCCGCAGAACGTGGAGTTCGCGCACAAGGTTGAGGAGATTGTCCGTGCCGAGGGCGCTATCCCCGCTACCACGGCCATCATCGGCGGCAAGCTGAAGGTCGGTCTGACCGCAGACGAGCTCATGGTCATGTGCAAGGCTGACGGCGTCGGCAAGGTCAGCCGCCGCGACGTTGCGGTCTATCTCGCTACCGGCATGACCGGTGCAACCACCGTTGCAACCACCATGATTATCGCCTCCATGGCCGGCATCCGCTTCTTTGCAACCGGCGGCATCGGCGGCGTGCATCGCGGTGCTGAAAAGACCATGGATATCTCCGCTGACCTGCAGGAGTTGGCCAACACGCCGGTCTGCGTCATCTGCGCCGGCGCAAAAAGCATCCTGGATCTCGGCCTGACGCTTGAATATCTGGAGACGCAGGGCGTACCGGTTCTCGGTCTGCGCACCGATGAGCTGCCGGCCTTCTACTGCCGCACCTCCGGCTTCAAGCTCGACTACAACTGCCCGAACGAAGAAACCGTCGCCAGGATCATGAAAACCAAGTGGGACATCGGCCTCAAGGGCGGCGCCGTCGTCGGCAACCCGATCCCGGAGCAGTACGCCATGGATCCCAACTACATGAACAGCATCATTGACAAGGCTGTCGCACAGGCCAATGCCGAGCACATCCACGGCAAGGCCATCACGCCGTACCTGCTGGCCCACATCAAGGATATGACCGAGGGCAAGTCCTTCGCCGCAAACCTTGAGCTGGCCTACAACAACGCCCATGCAGCCAGCAAGATTGCTGTTGCATATTCCAAGCTGTAAGCTTCCTTTCTCTAAACCGCTCCGCCAGCAGACAGACTGCTGACGGGGCGGCTTTTTATGCGCTGCGCGCGTCCAGATACTCTATAAACCGCTTGACCGCGGCGGAGGCAAGCCTTCTTTCCCGCATGCAGAATGCAATTGTCCGGTAAGCCGGCACATCCGGCTCCCTGGTCACGATGCGGTACGGCACGCGCTTTCAGATCAGCTCCGGCAGAATGCTCACGCCGAGCCACGCTCCACCATGGACATCACAGCATCATCGTCCCACGTGGTAAAATGCTCGCGCGGCCATCACCGTCCCGCTGACCACGTTCCGCATTTCAGGCAAAATTCTGATACATTTCGCGCTGGCGTCTTTAAAAGGCTCGTCGTTTCTGGTATACTGGAGAAGAAAAATGGAGAAAGAATGTATGGGTTCTTCCGGACCCATACAGGGAGGATGTTTCATGAAAAAGCTACTTGCAATTTTCCTCGCCCTTGTGCTTGTCCTGGCGCTCGCCGCCTGCGGCGATGAGGCGGACGAGGCCGATACCCTTGAGGAGGATACCCCCGCCGCTGCCGAAGCCGACATGCCGGAGGAGGATGCGGCCCCCACGGTTTCCGGCGATCAGGCCAGCTGGTCGATCTACTGGTATCTCTGCGGCAGCGATCTGGAATCCCAGAACGGCTGCGCCACGACGGATCTGTCCGAGCTTATGGCCGTAGAGCTGCCGGAAAACGTCAATGTCGTCATCGAGACCGGCGGCGCGTCCACCTGGCAGAATGAAATCGTTGACGCCAGCAAGCTCCAGCGCTATCTCTACAACAGCGAGGGGCTGCAGCTCGTCGACGAACAGCCGTCCGCCAGCATGGGCGAGGCACAGACGCTTGCAGATTTCCTGGCCTTCGCCAGCACGAATTACCCCGCCGACAACACTGCCGTTGTTTTCTGGAACCATGGCGGCGGCTCTGTCTCCGGCGCAGCCTTTGACGAGCTGTACGGCAACGATTCGCTGACGCTTGACGAGCTGTACGCCGCCTTCACCAGCGTCTACACCCCGTCCTCTGAGCTCCCGCCGATCGATCTGATTGGCTTTGATACCTGCCTCATGGCAACCATCGACGTTGCAAACATCTTTACCGATCTTGCGCATTATCTGGTTGCCTCCGAGGAGGTTGAGCCCGGCAACGGCTGGTACTACACGCAGTGGGTCGGCGCACTGGCTGAGGATCCGTACATGGATGCAGAAGAACTCGGCCGTCAGATCTGCGACGCCTTCTATGCCGGCTGCGAGGCCGTGGAGACCGAGCAGAACGTCACACTCTCGCTGACCGACCTCACGAAGGTTGCTCCGCTGCTCGAGGCCTATGACACCTTCGGCAAGGAATGCCTGGCCAACGCCTGTGAGGATCCGTCCTTCTTCTCCCTGTTTGCCCGCGCGGCAATCCGCAGCGAGAACTACGGCGGCAACACCAGAGACGAGGGCTATACCAACATGGTCGACCTCGGCGACCTTGCACGTCAGTCGTCCTCTATGACCGCGGCCTCTGCCGCCGTGCTGGACGCGTTGGATGCATGCGTGGTGTATCAGGTGCGCGGCCCCTACCGGGCAAACGCCAGCGGCCTGAGCTGCTACTACTCCTATAACGGCGATCTTGACGATTTCTACGGCTACGCGGCACTTGGTGCCGGCGCCGGCTTCAAATATTACTATTCCTATGGTCTGACCGGCGAGCTGAGCGAAAGCGGTCAGGAATACATCGCTGATCTCGATCTTTCCGAGCTTCCACCCATTGAAAACCTCACCACGGTCGACTGGGACAACGCACCGCTCGATGTCGACGAGAATGGCAGCTCCTTCCTGCAGCTTGGTCCGGAGGCCAACAACATTCTGGCCGATATTGCGTTCCAGCTGTACTACATCAACGAGGACAGCGATACCATGCTCCTTCTGGGCACGGACAACGATATCACCGCAGACTGGGAGACCGGCACATTCTATGACAACTTCCGCGGCGTCTGGGGCGCAATTGACGGCAGCCTTGTCTACATGGAGCTCTCCAGTGCAGAAGAAGATTACAACCTCTATTCCGTGCCCATTCTCCTCAACGGTGAAGCATACAATCTGCTGGTTGTCTACGACTTTACCACCGAGCAGTGGAGCATTCTCGGCGCGCGCCAGGGCATCGACGAAAGCGGCATGGCCGATAAGGATCTGCGCCTGCTGCAGGAGGGCGACGAGATCACAACCATCTGGAAAATGGCCTCCGTATCCGGCGATGATGACTTTGAGATGTACACCGCCGACACGCTGACCGTCACGGCAGACACCTCCTTCGGGGAAGCCTCCCTGCCGGATGGCACCTACAGCATGATGTTTGAGATGCGCGACGCCATGGGCAACTATGCATACTCTGATGCTGCACAGTTCACCTGCGAAAACGGCGAAATCTATACCTCTGTCAGCGAATAACCTTGTAACCCCCTGTTTTGGAATCCACCCCCTCAGGCTGGGCGCGTCTCAAGCGCTCCCACCTTCGGATTCCATTCCTTCATGACACTTCCCCGGGTGCTGTAAGCACCCGGGGAAGTCCTTTTCTGTTCCCGGCATCGGTTGGCTGCCGGATAGAATGTCTCCGGCAATTCCGTTTTTTCTGCCTTGCCGGAAAAGAGAAAACAGATGCAAAAGTCAGGCACCAGAGGGTGCCTGACTTTTGCATCCAATCAGCGATTGACCACATTCTGCGGCGTCCCCGCAAGGAACATCCGCACATTCTCCACCGTACAATCCATGATTCTCTGCCGGCTTTCGATCGGCGCCCACGAAATATGCGGCGTCAGAATGCAGTTTTTCGCCCGCAGCAGCGGATTATCCTCCCGGATCGGCTCTGTGGACACCACATCCAGCGCTGCCGCGGCAACCTTGCCGCTCTCCAGCGCATCGGCCAGATCCTGCTCCACAATCAGCTGTCCGCGCGCATTGTTGACCAGAATCACGCTGTCCTTCATCTTTTCAATGTTCTTCCGGCAGATCACGCCCTCATTTTCCTTTGTAAGGTTGCAATGCAGCGCAATCACGTCCGACTGTGCCAGAAGCGTATCCAGATCGACATACTCGCCGATTGCGCGGCCTGCGTCCGTCGGGAAAATATCATGCGCCAGCACGCGCATGCCAAGCGCCGCCGCCACACGGCCAGTGGCCTGTCCAATACGGCCAAAGCCCAGAATACCGATGGTCTTGTGCTCCAGCTCCACAAGCGGATAGTCCCAGAAGCACCAGTCCGGGCAGCTGGCCCAGCGCCCGGCATGCACAGCGTCGTTGTGATGGCCAATATGGTGGCACGCCTCCAGCAGCAGCGCAATGGCATACTGGCTGACAGACGCCGTGCCATAGGCCGGAACATTGCAGACCGGAATCCCCCGTTCTTTGGCGCAGGCGATATCAATGACATTATACCCCGTGGCCAGCACGCCCACCATCCGGATTGCCGGGCATGCCTCAAATACTGCGCGTGGCAGCGGCGTCTTATTCGTGATTACAATCTGTGCGTCCGCGATGCGCGCAATGGCCTCCGCCGGGTCTGTCAGGCTCGTCCGGTCATACACCGTCACATCCGCCAGTGCCCGCAGCCCCTCCCAGCTCAGATCGCCAGGATTCTCCGTATATCCATCCAGGACTACCAGTTTCATGCTGTTTTCCCTCCACAAGTATGACTTCACATCGTTTACATTTTCTCCCACTGCAGCAAGCATGTGCTTGCTGGGCATAGCTGCCTTTGAGCGCCGCAATTGCCCGGCGTATCAGGCTTCCGGCAGATTCTCCCGGATTGCCTCCTGCGCAGCGGAAAGCAGCCGCTCACGGCGGCTGGTCTGTTCCTGTTTCATGCATGCTCCATTCTGTCCTGCTGAACGGCGGATACATTCTTTACCGGCAGCACCAGCTGCAGCTGGAATATATCATTTTCCATGCTGAACTCGCACAGCCCGCCGTACCGCGCTGCAATTGCCTGCATGCTCCTGCAGCCAAAGCCATGGCCTTCGCGGTTGGAAACCGGAACACCATTCTGCAGCAAGATCCGGCCGTGGTAGGGATTTTTGATCTCAATGAGCAGTTTTCCCAGCCGTACCGCACAATATAGCTCCACGTGCCGGTACGGCTCGTCCAGCCCAGCGGCCGCACGCAGCGCATTTTCCAGCCCATTGGATAGCAGCGCACAAAGATCTGTATCCGCAATGGGGAGCTCCGACGGCAGCTTCGCCGCCACGCCCAGCCGCACGCCGATGCGCTT
The DNA here is from genome assembly GCA_934636305.1 of uncultured Oscillospiraceae bacterium. Lineage (GTDB taxonomy): Bacteria > Bacillota > Clostridia > Oscillospirales > Oscillospiraceae > CAG-170. The sequence goes on along the minus strand of CAKUAM010000025.1, from coordinate 4,416 downwards.
CGCCTTGGCTGCAAACGCCGAGCACAGCAGATTCACCGTCTCATTCTCGCAGAAGCGCTTTGGCGTAATAGCCTCTACATCAGCCTGCACCTTGCGGATATACCCCGCCGCCTGTTCCGACTTGCCTGCGTCCAGATACCCCTCAATCATGTTCAGATGGTGGCGCATATCATGCTGGTACAGCGCCGCCTGCGTCTGGGAGCGGCGCAGCGCATCCATCTCTGTCTGCGCCTGCGTCCATTTTGCTTCCAGCATGGAGCTTTGCATCTCCGCCTGCCCGCGCTGCTGCATCTGCACATGATACGCCGTCAGAAATATCACGTAAAACACGACAAAAACCGCCAGCAGCGACTCATTGATTGCCCGGATCCCGGCATACAGCGCATCGGAATAGATGGTTGTCGCGTAGTCAACGGCATAGAACGCCAGCGGCAGACTGCCAAACAGCATGAGCGCGGTCTTGGACAGCGTCATGGTCTCATAGGCCGCATGCGCAAAGAACCGCTGCAGCAGAAAAAAGATCGGGACAATCAGCACGGTATAGGTGATCTCCCCCACAAGCGGCGATCCGCTTACATCGGCGGCAATCATCCGCAGCCAGTTTGGCAGCTCACAGCAGAGATACCCCGTGCTCACGCTGACAATGGCGACACCCACCGGCTTTTTGAGCGCAAAAATCAGACTGAGCATCAACGGGATATGCACAATCAGCGGATACAGCCTCTCCACAGCCTCGAAGCCCAGAATGAGCCACAGCACCACCTGCGCCAGCAGAAACAGTGGGCAGAGCGCCACAACAAAATGCTTCTGCCGCATAGTTTCACAGCCGCCCGCAATATCCACACTCAGGAACAAACCGAACGCCAGCACCAGCCCATAGTTCAGCATTCCCAGCGCTGAGAGAACCGTCATAGCGTTTCCTCCCGCTCCTCAAACAGCAGCTTCATATACTCCTTCTGCAGCTGCGGGTACAGAAGCCGCGACACCGGAAGATTCTTCCCGGAAAACGTATGTACCCCCGCGGGCGAAAGCTCCGCAATCTGCAGCATGTTCACAATATACGACCGGTGGATGCGTGCAAACTCCGGCCTGGCCAAAAGCGCCTGCTCATAATCCTTGAGCGCACCGGCCACCTCCCGCACCTGCCCGTCGGCAAGATTGAAATACAGGTGCTTGCTGTTTACCTCTACATAGCTCAGCTGGGAGAACGACACGCGCACCAACGCCGTCCCGACCTTGATGGTCAGCCCCTCCTGCGGCATGCGCTCGCGCAGCGCAAGCTGATCAAGCACCGGGAACAGAAGCTTCGCGCGCACAGGCTTGAGAATGTAATCCATCGCGCGCACGCCATAGCTCTCATAGGCAAAGCCGGGGGAGGACGTGAGAAACACAATCTCTGCCGCGTCGTCAAACGTGCGGATCTCCCGCGCCGCGACCATGCCGCTTGTCCCCGGCATCATCACGTCCAGCAGATACAGATCGAACCGCTCCCGCCGCGCCGCCTCCAGCAGCGGCCCAGCCCCGCAGAAGGTCCTGTAGCGGACGGAAAGCTTCCGCTCTGTCTGCCAGCTCTCCAGCAGCGCAGCAATCGTGCGCAGCTCCTCTGTCTGATCGTCACAGACCGCAATATACATATCTGCGCACCCCCTGTCTTTTTTCTTATTCTACCATAGCAGCAGGCCGCTTTCCAGCCTGCATTTTACATTTCATGCTGGAATCCAATACATTCCAGGCCATATTGACTCCATTCTCTGCCATACGTGCTATTCTGTAATCAATAATCAGGTATTCAGAGGAGGCGCAGCATATGTGGACGTGGATTGCGTGGCTGATTGCTGCGTTCAGCAGCACGACCGCCGTGATCCTCTGGCTGCGCGAGGTCCGGCGCGTCCTGCTGGACAAGCGTGCCATCGTCAGTGTCGCCGCCGCACAGCTTACCTCCGCCCGACAGACAGCCGCCAACACACCGGAGGATACGCAGAGTGCCGCTGTGCTGACACGCAGCACCAGAATTTACCGTCAGGCTGTCTCCAACTACAATACCGCGCTGGCAAAGCCCGCCTATTGTCTGCCGGCCTTTCTGCTCGGGTTCTCCCCGATTGAGCTTCCGTAATCTGTAATCGGCGATAAAGCCGTCCGCTGCAGCGCAACCTGTGCTGTAGCGGGTGGCCATTTCTTTTATGCGGCTCCGATTATTTCAGATCGTCCTGCAGATCATATGTTTTCCCGTCCACAGTCATAGAGGCCAGCTCATGCAGATCCACCATCCTCGAAAACAGCCAGTTTGTTTTCCTCGCATCCCCTTCCGCGCTGCTGGTTCCGGCGAAGCTCAACGAGCCATAAACGCCATAGGGCGCGCTTGCATAGCCGTTTGCCGCGCTGGAAAGCGTAAAGCTCGTTCCATCGTTCAGCGTCAGGGAAACCTCTGTCTCGTCCCGCTCCATGGAGGCTCTGCATGTTCCGTCAAGCCGGAATGAGATCGGCGTGATGGTCGCCGTATCCCAGCTGTAATTCTTCCCCTCATAGACAGACGTGTCCAGCGGGACAATCAGCTCCGTCTGCATCTGCTCCGGGACAGGCATCTCAAAAAGATTCACATTGGCGCCCCGGCAGCGCATGTGGAATAAAATCATATCGCCGGGCTCAAATTCTCCGCCGTTGTTTGTCAGAAGCGCATACGCCGTGCCCCCATCTGCCTCTATGATGTCCATGCTCATCCCGCCATTTTTCCATTCGCGCTGGCGTCCCTCGCCAGAGTTGTTGCTTGCGGACACAAACAGGCTCCCGGCGCGCTCTTTTTCTGCCTCGCTGGCATCCGGCAGCGCAGCAAGCTCCTTTGCCGCATCATCCGTCTTTGCCTCAATGCGCATAATCGCACACAGGCTGTCCTTAGAGGCCAGCATGGACTCAAGTGTAAATACAAAATCATCCGTCTGCGCAGATACGCCCGTTTCCGCAAGTTCTGCCTGCTCCGGAACCTGCATGGTGCCCTCCGCGATCATCGCCTGCTCGGCTTCTGTATAGGTCGGATAGGTAATATCCATCTGCTCCGTCTCATCGTAGGCTGCAATGCTGCCTTTAATCAGAGCAGCCGATTTCCCGAACAGCCGGTCAAACCAGCCGAGGGAATACGCAGCAAGCGCACTGACGCAGAGCAGCGCCGCAATCCCCGCCGCAAGCAGTACCCGCCGGGCAGTTCTCTGCGGCCTGCGCGCCGCGTCCGTGGTGTTCAGCTTCTGCATTGTTTTTTTCATAATCCGCTCTGCCTGCCCCTCCTGCAGCGGGGCAAGCGCATACTCCTTTTCCGGTGCGAAACGCATCAATTCATCCCATGTCGTCCTCACGGAAAAAGCCTCCTTTCTTTAGCTGCCTGCACAGCGTTTGCCGTCCGCGCATCAGGCGCGAACGGACTGTTGCGGCGTTCAGATGCAGCTGCGCTGCAATCTGCCCGGTTGTCTGTGACAAATCATAAAATCGGTAGAATATCTCGCGGTCCTCCTCCGACAGACAGGAAAGCGCCTGCCGAATTGCTTCGCACCGCTGGCTTTCATAGGCGCGCTCCCATAACCGGTCAAGTGTAATAAGGGCATCCTCCTCCAAAGGAACAAATACCTTCCTTCGCCGCATTGCCGCAATCGTTTTATTGCGGGCGACCGCGCCCAGCCACGGCCTGAGCTGTCCGGATGTGATATCCTTTGCCCCGTGCCAGAGGCTCAGAAAGACATCGGACGCAAGTTCCTCATGATCCTCCGGCGTCAGGACGCCCCGGCTGCGGTTTTGTATAATGGTCATCACATAGGCCCCATACTGCGCAATTGCCTGCTCCAGCGCATCCGCGCTCTGCATTTGCAGCCGCAGCAGTAAATCGCCGTCCATCACACATCCCTCCTTTTCCGTTTGATCAACATGCTGACATCCTTCATGTCGCGCAAATCAGAGATTCTGTTGCAGATAAATCATACTCGGTTGTTCCGGCGTTCCCCTCTGCAAGCCAAACGTGTATTGCCGGATATAGCGCCAGTCGTTGTCACATCGGGCTTGGCAACATCCGCGCCGTCCTTCTGATACTTCATGGTAATCGTGCCGCCCAGCGTATCACCGTCCAGCAGGCCGGTCACCGTATAATGGGTATCCTTTGTCGGCTTGCTCAGATCAGGCACCGTTCCGTTCACATAGATACTCTGGTTTTTCGCCGCAAGGGTGAGCACCTTCTGATTTACTGTGATGCCTGCCGTCTGCGTACCGCAGGTGGTATCCGACTCATAGGTTGCTGTGATGACTGCCGAACCGGCCTTATGCACCTTCACGGTAATAGCGCATGGTTTGAGGGCTTAAATTTTTTAGTTTACAGTGTTTCGTGAACAGTTGTTCCGCTTCTGAAAAGGACGTTCGTTTGACCTGTTTTGCGTTCAAAAT
>CAKUAM010000024.1 GCA_934636305.1 uncultured Oscillospiraceae bacterium | reverse complement strand
CACTGTCGCCGACTGCCGGCGTCGGCGCAAGCGACAGATCGACCACGCCGAACGGCACGCCCAGCCGGTGGGAAGCCTCCTGCGCCACAAGCTGGCCCACGCGCGTAATCCGGAAGGCTGTCTTTTTGATGCACTCCGCCACCTCATCAAAGGGTCTGCCCTTGACTGCCTGCAGCGCATGATGTACAACACCGGGGCCGGATACGCCAACGCTCACAACCGCATCCGCCTCGCCCACGCCGTGGAACGCACCAGCCATAAAGGGGTTGTCCTCCACTGCATTGCAGAACACAACGAGCTTGGCGCAGCCAAGGCCGCCTTGCTCCGCGGTGAGCGCAGCTGTTTTTTTGATGGCCTGTCCCATCAGGCGCACCGCGTCCATGTTGATTCCTGCCTTTGTCGTGGCGACATTGACGCTGGAGCAGACCAGCTCTGTTTCCGCCAACGCCTGCGGAATGGCAGCAATCAGCCGCCGGTCGCCGGAGGCAATGCCCTTGTGCACAAGCGCGGAAAACCCGCCGATAAAATCGACGCCGCAGCTTTTCGCCGCGCGGTCCATGGCCTTTGCGAAGGGGACGAAATCCTCTGTCTCGCTTGCTGCCGCGACAAGCGCAATCGGCGTTACGGAGATCCGCTTATTTACAATCGGGATGCCGAGCTCCCGCTCGATCTGGCAGCCAGTATCCACCAGATGTTCCGCCTGCCGGCAGATCCTGTCATAAATTTTCTGCGCGCACGCAGCTGCATTGGGGTCTGCACAGTCCAGCAAGGAAATTCCCATTGTAATGGTCCGGATATCCAGATGCTGGTGGTCGATCATATCGACCGTGGACATGATATCAGAATGGTTCAGCATATCGCGTCCTCCCGCTCAGATGCTATGCATGGCGGTAAAGATATCCTGCCGCTGGATGCGGATAGACAGCCCCATCGCGTCGCCCTTTTCCGTCACGCGGCTCTGTACCGCATCAAATTCCGGCGCTCCCTGCGTCCACTGTACAAGCATAATCATCGTAAACGTATTTTCCATGATGGTCTGGCTGATCTCCACCACACTGATATGCAGCTGAGCCAGCAGCGTGCAGACCTCTGCAATAATGCCGACTCTGTCCGGGCCGACAACGGTAATAATTGCTTTCATATACCTTCCTCCAGCTTTCTGTCCGGGTATGGCCGCGTGATTTACACGGCTGTCTTACGAAAAAAGGGGCCCTGTGGCCCCTTTTCAGTTCTCAGAATTTTGTGTGCTCTGCCAGCCAGGCCTTCAGCTCACTGATCGGAACGCGAACCTGCTCCATGGAATCGCGGTCACGAATCGTCACGGCGTTATCAGCCGGCGTCTTATCGTCGCCGACAGTTGCAAAGTCAACTGTGATGCAATACGGTGTACCGATCTCATCCTCCCGGCGATAGCGCTTGCCAATGGAGCCTGTGTCATCGTAGTCCAGCATGAAGTCGCCGCACAGATCCTGATAGATCTTGCGTGCTGGCTCCGCCAGCTTCTTCGACAGCGGCAGAATTGCTGCCTTGTACGGAGCCAGCGCCGGGTGCAGGTGCAGAACAACACGCACGTCGTTCTTCTCTGCGTCAATGATCTCCTCGTCATATGCCTCGCAGAGGAAGGCCAGCGCCACACGGTCGCAGCCCAGCGACGGCTCGATGACATACGGGATATAGTGCTCGTTGGCCTCCTGATCGAAGTAGGTCAGATCCTTGCCGGATGCCTCCTGATGACGCTTCAGGTCATAATCGGTGCGGTCGGCAATGCCCCACAGCTCACCCCAGTCGGTGAACGGGAATGCATATTCGATATCCGTTGTAGCGCGGGAATAGAACGCCAGTTCCGCAGGCTCATGGTCACGCAGACGGAGGTTTTCCTCATGCAGGCCAAGGCTCTTGAGCCAGTTCACGCAGTAATCCTTCCAGTATGCAAACCACTCCAGATCCGTACCGGGCTTGCAGAAAAACTCGCACTCCATCTGCTCGAACTCACGGGTACGGAAGGTGAAGTTGCCCGGGGTGATCTCGTTGCGGAAGGCCTTGCCGACCTGGCAGACGCCGAACGGCAGCTTGCGGCGGGTGGTGCGCTGGATATTCGCAAAGTTCACAAAAATGCCCTGCGCCGTCTCCGGCCGCAGATAGCAGGTGGACGACGAATCCTCGGTCACGCCGATGGCCGTCTTGAACATAAGGTTGAACTTCCGGATCGGCGTGAAGTCATGCTTGCCGCAAACGGGGCAGACAATATCCTCGTGCTCAGCAATGAACTTGTCCATCTCGTCAAAGCTCATGGCGTCGACGTTGACCTCATGGTGCTCCTCACCAATCAGCTTATCCGCGCGGTGGCGCGCCTTGCAGGCCTTGCAGTCGAGCAGCGGATCGGAGAAGCTGGAAACATGGCCGGTTGTGATCCACGTCTGCGGATTCATGATAATGGCCGCGTCCAGACCGACATTATACGGGCTCTCCTGCACGAATTTTTTCAGCCATGCCTTTTTGACGTTGTTCTTGAATTCCACGCCAAGAGGACCATAATCCCAGCTGTTTGCCAGACCGCCATAAATTTCGCTGCCGGCAAATACAAAACCGCGCCCCTTACACAGGGCAATGATCTTATCCATGGACTTTTCACTGTTTTTCATCATTCATTCTGTCCTCCTGACGGATATGATTTCGTTTCTTTATTATAGTGGAATTCACGGTAAAGTCAACTGCACGGCAGAAATTTGAAAGAACTGTTTTGTTTTTCTGCACTTTGTGCTATACTCTTTGCAGAAAATTCTGCGCTCCCCGATCCCGAGCGCCCAGAAAGGATCCGTGAAACCTTGAAAGCAATCGGCAGAGTGATTCTATCTGCAATCCTGCTGGTGCTGACCGGGCTGCTGGCCGCATTTGCCAAGGCCGCCCCATCTGCACTTTTTTCCTTCTATACCGGCTGGTCCCGCGCGGCTATCGCCGCAATTTCGTCTGTCACCTCCCTCGTCCCCTTTGCCGTATGGGAGGTGCTTGTCGTGCTGCTGGCCCTGTGGTTTTTCTATACCTTCATCTGCGTCTTTACCAAGCATCACAGCCTTCTTCGCTGGCTGTCCGGCGTGCTGCTTGGCGCATGCATCGGCGTATTTGCCTTTGTTGCGCTCTGGGGTCTCAACCATTTTGGCCCGGAAATCGGCCAGACGCTCAATTTAAATGTCCGCGAATATACCAGGCAGGAGCTGACCGCTGCCACTGCCTATTATGCTGCACAGGCCAACCAGTACGCCGGCAGCGTCTCACGCGATGATGACGGGCGCACGGTCTACCCGGAATTTTCTGCACTTTCTGCGGAAGCCGCCGATGCTTACGGCACCCTGTCACAGTCCTCCCCCTTCTTCTCCGGTAGGCTCGGCCCAGTCAAGTCGCTGGCCTCCTGGCGGCTGTTCAGCCAATTCGGCACGACGGGCATTTTCGTCTGCCTGACCGGCGAGTCGTGCGTCAACCCGGATACCTATCCCGCGTGGATTCCGTTTACCATGTGTCATGAGCTTGCGCACAAGCAGGCCGTTGCCGCCGAGGATGACGCCAACTTCTGCGCCTATCTGGCCTGCATGGCCTCCGGCAATGACGACTTTGCATATTCCGGCGCGTTCGGCGCGTATATCTACTGCCACAACGCGCTCTCCGCCGTTGATAAGACTGCCGCCAGTCAAATCTGGAGCACGCTGGACAGCCGCGTTATCACCGATATCAAGGCTGCCAATGCCCACTATGCGCAGTATGAGGGCACCGTACAGGATGCTGCACAGAAAGTCAACGACACCTATCTGAAGGCCTTTTCCGAGGAATCCGGCGTACAGAGCTACGGCGAAGCCGCGGATCTTCTGATTGCCTGGTATCTGCAAAACGCATAGGTTCATTCTATGCGTGCAGCCCTCATTTGTCATGACACTGTCCGTCTGACAAATGGGGGCTGCTTTGTTTTAGGGTGTATCCAAAAGTGCCTGCTGGACGTCACAGATTGCCTGCTTTATCTTTTCCAGAGGCAGCTGCATCATTGCTGCGTCCTGCAGATTGCGATGCAGCACGCTTCTGCGCTATCGTATGTTCCATGTCGTGTGCCGCACACGAATACGCCAACATTCCACAGAAAAAAGCAAAAAAATCAGTCATAATTCATATAAATGTACTTGCCTTCTTCCAGGAAATAGCGGACACTGAATATGCAGCACACCTGCAATCTATAACAAGGAGCGCACGGATGAACCACCTACGTTTTGGTGCAGACAAACAGTTTAATAAGGAATTGATCGCTCTGGCAATCCCATTTGCCCTGCAGGGACTTTTAAACGCATTGGTTGGTGCCTCGGACGCATTGATGCTCGGACGGTTGACACAGGCCTCTGTTGCAGCGGTATCGCTTGCAAATCAGGTCTCGTTTGTCCTGTCCTTGTTTATCAGCGCCCTTGTCGGCGCCGTTGGCGTGCTGACTGCACAATACTACGGAAAAGGAGATATGGGCACCGTACGCAATCTTCTGAGCATGGCGCTGCGCTACGTGCTGATCCTGACCCTGATTTTCTTCTCCCTGGCGTTTTTCATCCCGGAGCGGCTGATGCTGCTGTTCACCGACGAGCCGGAGCTGATTGAAATCGGCACAGGCTATCTGAAAATTGTCAGCTTTTCTTATCTGTTCCAGGGGCTGTCCCAGTGCTATCTGATGCTGATGAAAATTGACGGCCGGGCAAAGGTGAGCGTCTGGATCTCCGCTGTTACGGTGGTCATTGACATGACGGTGGACTTTTTCCTGATCTACGGTATCGGCAAGCTCCCGGCACTCGGAGCAAACGGCTCTGCGTACTCCACCATCACCGTTGAACTGGTCGCATTTATCTGGTGTGTGGCCGCCTCCTATCAGAAGGGACGGATCCACCCGAATGGCCGCAGCCTGCGCTTTTTCTCCAGACGGCTGGAGGCTGACATGCTCCGCGTCGCATTTCCGATGCTTGCCAGCTCCCTGAGCTGGGGACTCAGCATTGCGGCGCACTCCAGCATCATCGGGCATATGGGAACGGACGCCGCCGCAGCATTCTCTGTCACAAACGTCGCAACCAGCCTGATCCAGTGCCTGAGTCAGGGCTTTGCCAGCGGCTCCGGGGTCATGCTTGGCGCGCTTCTGGGGCAAAATCTATTCGACAAGGCCAAGGAATACGGCCGCCGCTTCTGGAACGTCGCCATTCTCTGCGGTGCTGCAAATGCAGTTCTGCTGTGCATAGTCGGCCCATGTGTATATTTCTTCTATGTTCTGGAGCCCACGGCAAAGCACTATCTCGTGCAGATGATTGCGTATAATGTTCTGTATATGTTTGCATACTCCTTCAACGCAATCTTTACCTGCGGCGTATTTCCGGCCGGCGGCGACGCCAAATACGATGCTGTCAGCGTACTGATTGCGACATAGTGCCTGGCACTTCCGCTCTCAGTGTTGGGCTGCTTCGTGTTCCACTGGCCGGTCATGACGGTCTACATGGTCATGTGCGCAGATGAGATTGTGAAATTCCCCTTCCTGATCCCCAGATATAAAAAATATATCTGGCTACGAAATCTGACGACAGAGCAGCCGCAGAAATAGCCGGCCAGTCTGGCTGTGGCTTCCAAAAATAGCGTACAATCCCCGGATCATCTGTCTGATGATCCGGGGATTGCGTCTATCGTTCTGCGCTTATGATTTTGGCTGTTTTTCTAATACATAACGACCGAATTTATCAAGCGCCGTTGACGTGCCAGTTGCTGTGTCCTATTGTGTAGGCAAGCTGGTATCCGGCCCGAACATACGATCACCGCCGCATATCCGGCGGTATATGAAGCATACAACACCGGCGTTCCCGCGCCGGCCCCTGTCTATCCGCACGCATCTGCAGACATCACGAAAGGAGTTTTTATGGCACTGTTTGAGGTAAAACCGTATGACAAGGACGTCTATGAAAAAGAACTGAAGGACTTTCTTCCCCAGAAGATCATCGATATCCATACACATATCTGGCTTGACAAGTATGTCGACTACGAGCCGCTTGCGCCGGGCGAGACAACCCGTATTGCAACATGGCCGACGCTGGTCGCGCTGGATGATTCCATCGAGGATCTGCAGGAGACCTATCGTCTGCTGCTGCCCGGTAAGGACGTCACGCCGCTCATGTTCACAAGCAAGGGCGGCTGGGACAAAAATAACGCCTACGTCGCCGAATCTGCCAGAAAGACCGGATATCCCGCGCTCTACTTCAGCCTTCCGGAGCAGTCCCCGGAGGAGGTTGAGCAGGAAATCCGCAAGGGTGGATTCCTCGGTATCAAATCGTATCTGAGTCTGTCTCCCAAGTATATTCCGGAAAATGAAATCCGTATTTTTGACTTCTTCCCGAAGGCGCAGCTAAAAAAAATGGACGAGCTTGGCGCCATCGTCATGCTCCACATCCCGCGCAGCGGGCGACTGAAGGATCCGGTCAACCTGGCACAGATTCTGGAGATCAAGCAGGAATTTCCGAACGTGCGCCTCATCATTGCGCATATTGGCCGCGCCTATACCAAGTGGGATATCGGCAACGCATTCGACGTGCTCTCCGCCGTGCCGGATCTTATGTACGACTTTACTGCCAACTGCTGCGAATATGCCATTACAGAGGTGCTGCGCCACGCCGGGCCCAAGCATCTGCTGTTCGGCTCGGATATGCCGATTCTGCGGATGCGCACGCACCGCATCGAAGAAAACGGCACCTACATCAACCTTGTGCCGCCCGGACTTTATGGCGACCCGAAGCTGGATCCGCATCTGCGTGAGGTTTCCGAGGAAGAAGCCAAGAAGATCACCTTCTTCCTGTATGAGGAGCTGCTGGCTTTCAAGCGCGCCAGCCAGACGCTCGGCCTGAGCAGACAGGATATTGAGGACGTTATGTACAATAACGCACACGAGATGATCGAGGGCGCACGCAAGTCCATTTACGGATAACACACCAAACCCCCGCCGGAATGCAGTGCATTCCAGCGGGGGTGAACTATATTCGATACTGGACGCCAACTAGGGTGTATCTGAAAACTGGCGATGTGACCGGCAGCGAGGAATTATCGCGCTGAGCAAGACATTTTTTCGCAGGAATACTGACGTATTTCAAGAAAAAATGCCGCAGCACAGTGCGAAAAGGCCCGCTGTCCGGGTGCGTTGGGAGTTTTCAGATACACCCTAGGTCTGCAACGCAGAAACCGCTTCGGTTTTCCTGGATCTTTCCCGCGTTGCCTGAAAGTCTCATGCGAATCCGTACTGCGTAACAAATTTTGTTGGCAGTACGGATTTTCTGCACCTATTAAATTGCAGTGGCTGTCAGATTTGATTCCGAAATGACGGGCGGCCCGTAGCGAGACACGGTGAGGTGTGTTGGTGCAATATGACGTCTTTCCAACCAGCGATACCGTCACTGGTTGGAAAGGCAGAAACACTGCCGGAGCCATTGCCCGCCTACAGGCCGCGCTTATTATACGCAGACGGGCTGCAGCCATACTCATCCTTGAAGCATTTGGAAAAATACTGCACAGAAGAATAGTTTAACAGCTCTGCAATTTGTGAAATCGTATATTTTTCGCTCCTGAGATATTTTTCTGCTTCCTCCAACCGGCGCTTTGCGATATAATGCGCAACAGTTGTTCCCGCAGATTTCCGGAACTGCGACGCAATATGCGACCGGCTGTAGTGAATCCGGTCGGCAATGCTGTCAAGCGTCAGCTTTTCCGTCAGATGTGCATCAATGCACGCCTTTACCTCACTCACAATCCGATTTTCCAGTGCACGCTCCAAAAGACCCGGATCCCATGCTTGCGTCTCCCTCTCTGTCGCGCTGCGAAGCAGGCTGATCAGCAGCGCCTCCATATAGCAGGTAATCATCTGCTCCGCCCCGAGCGGCGGATTGGCGCTTGGGTGGAAGCTGCCAAGCAGAAGCTTGCCGTCCTCCAGCTCGAATGCATTGCCCAGTTCATTGACAATAATCTGCAGAATCTGCTTCTGCGAATTATCCACGTGCAAAACCCGGTTCTGCAGCAGCTTGATGCAGTCATCCGCGCAGAAAAAAGAAATAATGACCAGGGTCGTGTTTGCGCCGTCAACCTGAACGCAGTGCATGGTATTGGGCGGGATCATAACGATCTGATTCGCCTTGAGACTTTTCCGGTCCGTCCCCTGGTAGGCGCTAACATGTCCCTTGACACAAAATACGAACTCCCAGGCCTCATGCTTGTGCGGCGGCGTGTTATACTCCTGCAGCGAAGGCAGATAATGCGCCGTGGACAGATTCCGGATCCGCAGCAGCTGCGACATTTTATAATTGCAGAATGTGTACTTCTCCATACAGACTCCTTTGCGTCAGCTGACACTTGCCCGGCTGAATATGCCCTGTCCGGCCAAGCTTATAAAAACTGTATATTATTATAAGCATATCGGATTATTTTGTAAAGACTTCGTTTGCTTACATGGTATAATTGGGTTAAGGTTTATCTCATCATTTCGATGCATTCAGAAAGGCGGAAAACTATGAATACATTTAAATTTGAGCCTGCACCATGGCTGCCTGCACACGACCGTGACGTACTGGAAAAGTGCAGAAACATCCGGCGCGAGGATATGGAATATACCAATGAGAACGGCTTCAGCGTCAAAGTCGTCATCGACCCGCTGCTGCATATGGTCATTGACTGCTTCCACCGGATTTATCTGAGCGATGTCAACGATACCCCGCTGACCATGATTTTCCCGAATCAGTGGCCCGGCGCATATTCGGCCATCGCCAACATGATAAACACCTATAACGTCAGCTGTCGAAACGTCAATGCGTTCGCCATGGACGAGTGGGCCGATCAGGATGGCAACGTCGCTCCTTTGACCTACGGCGCAAGCCTTGGCTACTCCTTCCGGACCCATTTCTACGGCAATATCCGTGAGGATCTGCGTCCGCCCGTGGAAAACTGGCACGTATTCACCAATGACAACAAAGCAGACGGCGTCTACTCCCGTCAGATTGAGGACTGCGGCGGCGCAGATATCATCTACTCCGCAACCGGCTGGCCCGGCCACATCGCATTCATTGACCCGGACGTGCCGGAATTCCAGGCTGACTCGTTTGAGGAGTTCCTGAAGCTCGGCTCCCGCGTGACAACGCAGCACCACATGACGCTGCTGGAGAACGCACTGTTCGCACCGATGGGCGCAGCCGGCGACGTGTGGGCTGTTCCGCCCAGAGCTGTCACCATCGGCCCGCGCGATGTGATTTCCGCACGTGAGCGCCTGGTCATGCACAATATCGCAAATCCCGGCGGCGACAGCTGGCAGAGAATGATCTCCCGCATCGAGCTCTACGGCCCGATCGACCGCAACTGCCCGTCGTCCATTGTCCGTCTTGGCAAGGGTACCTGCTATGTGTCCGAGGTCATTGCCCGTCCGTTTGGCACCTGGCCCTGCGGTCTGGAGAACAAGGACCTGTAAGCATTTGGTTCTACGCTGCAGGCAGCTTTCGCACGCAGCCCGAACATATATAATCTAAGGAGGTAGCAAAATGAAGAAAATTCTTGCTCTGCTTCTGGCAGCGCTGATGCTCATCAGCATGGTCGCGTGTGCAGCAAAGCAGACTCCGTCCGACACCACCACGTCGACGGACACAACGCAGCAGGATACTGACACCGCTGCAACGGACGATTCCGCCGAATCCACGGATTCCACCGATTCGGCAGAAACTGTCACCCTTAGATGGGTCGGCGCTGGCTGGTCCCAGGGTGAAAAGGCCAACCGTGTAATCGAAAAGTGGAACTCCGTTCATCCGGAAATCCAGATCGAGTACATCGAACTCGGCAGCGCTGCTGACGAGGGCTACATGACCAACCTCGACACCATGGTCAGCGGCGGCGAAGAAGTCGACCTGACCTACCTGACGTACTCCGATGTTTACAAGCGCGTCATGAACGGCGGCGTTCTGCCCCTTGACGAGTACATCAACGCTGCTGGCGACGACTACGAAGCTATGTACGGCACGCTGTCGACCGCTATGCTGACCTACAACGACCAGATCTACGGCGTTCCGTTCGCAGGCAACACCTTCAAGGTTTTCTACAACAAGACCATGACTGACGCTGCCGGCATCACCATCCCCGAAACCTGGTCCATCGAGGAGTTTGAACAGGCTGCAGAGGCCCTGAACGATCCGGCAAACGGCGTTTATGGCTGCGTGTTCCCCTATACCTGGGATTCCATCTGCTATCTGGCTGCTGAGCTGTCCGGCTGGAAACCCGTCAAGACGCTCGACGACGGCACAATCGCCCCGAACTTCGACGATGAAACCTTCAAGACCGCCATGCAGTGGTGCCACGACCTGTCCACAGTTGACAATGTCGCTCCGACGCTGGCTACCATGACTTCTGAGTCCCTCAACCGTCGTCAGGCACTGGCCACCGGCCAGACTGCCATGATCATCGATGGCCCGTACACGCTCGTCTGGCTGCAGAACTACATGTTCAACGATCCGGGCGAAGGCCCCCTCGATTTTGAACTGGGCGTCACCAACGTTCCGTACGCCACCGACGCCGGCAAGGAAATCTCCTACAACACTGTCGCAGGCGCGTTCTACGTTCCGAAGTCCGCAAAGTACCCGGCAGAGGCTTATGAGTTTGCAAAGTTCATCTGCAACGAGTGCAGCGAGGAATGCGGCAACTACATGCCCATCTACACCGGTGCTGACATGAACGCAGCAACCAAGTCCTTCACGACGTATACCGACTCCAACGGCGATGTCCACACGGACATTTATCCGGAGGAAGTTGCTGTTGCTGCAGTTTCCACGCCGTTCGAGTCCCACATCGGTCACTTCGGCTATGATCCGACGCTGGCTTCCTACGACTCTCTGATGCGCACGCTGTTCTCTGAGCAGTATGCTCTGTACATCAACGACGAGATGGAGCTCAACGACTGGGTCGACATGATGCAGCAGCTCGGCGAGGCTGAAATCGCAAACGCAAACTAATCCAATCCATACCACGCAGAATATTCACGCAAACCGGTGCGGCGGAACCGCCGCACCGGTTATTTCATCACTCCGGCGGCCACACCCGGTGGCCGGATACAAGGGGAAGCGAGGGATCCTTATGCAAGCAAACACCACGCGCAGACAGAAGCAGTCGCGTATCCATAGCGCCAAATTTACGGAAAACCTCAGCGGTTACCTGCTGATCGCGCCGAATCTGATCGGCTTTCTGGTATTTACGCTTTTTGGCGTCATCTTCTCCCTGTGCATGGCCTTTACGGACTGGAACCTGCTGAAGGGCTTTGAAGCAGCGCAGTTCGTCGGGCTGAAAAACTTCAAAGACATGTTCAGCGACATTTATCTGCGCGCATGTCTCATTAACAACGCAAAGCTGCTGCTTGTCGTGCCGGTCGAGCTGTTTCTTGCGGCAGTCCTTGCAAGCATTATCAATAAGGCTGTTTACGCCAAAGCCAGCGTTCGCGCGCTGTTCTTCCTGCCGTATGTCACAAACATCGTTGCCGTTGCAACGGTCTGGCAGGCCCTGTTCCACAAGACAAAAGGCCCGATCAACATGCTTCTCATGCTGCTCGGTATCTCAGAGGCTGCGCTCCCCGGCTGGCTCAGCAGCAGCACCTGGGCACTTCCCGCAATTATGCTCGTTCTTCTCTGGAAGGATATCGGCTACAGCATTCTGATGTACAGCAGTGCGCTGCAGCAGATTCCGCAGGAGCTCTATGAGGCCGCCGACATGGACGGCGCAGGGCCCATCCGGAAATTCTTCAGCATCACGCTCCCGCAGCTGCGCCCGACCACGTTCCTTCTGACTGTGCTCGGCATCATCAGCAGCCTGCAGATGTGGAGCTTCGTACAGATTATTACCAAGGGCGGCCCGGGCACCAGCACCTATACGCTGGGTCTTTATATCTACCGCTCTGGTTTCATTACCTATCGGACCGGATATGCATGTGCGCTTGCCTGGCTGCTGTGCGCGATCGTCATGGTGTTTACTGTGATCCGCTGGCGGACAGAGAGCAAGTTCAGCGCGGAATAACGGGAGGATCGGATATGACAAAGAAAAAGAAAACTCTGCTTGATTACCTGCCGCGGATCATTGCAACCCTGCTGGTGTGGTTACTCGGCATTATGATGGTCATCCCGTTTGTCTGGATGGTTTCCACGTCCTTCAAGGGCATCAACAGTGTCTTTAGCTTCCCGATCGAATGGATTCCGAAAAATCCGACGCTCAAGGGCTACCAGGCGCTGTTCTCCGGGACGATTCCGTTTTTCACCTACTTCTTCAACTCCGTCAAGGTTTCGGCAATCGCCCTTGTCGGTACGTTTTTCTCCTGCACGATGGCCGGCTACGCCTATGCCAAGATCAAGTTCTATGGCCGCGACAAGCTGTTTATGATGAAGCTCATCACAACGATGCTGCCCGGCATGGTGACGATGCTGCCAACGTATATGATCTACTCCAAGCTGGGGCTTCTCAACACGCATGCCTCCTTGTGGCTCGGCTATTTCTTCGGCGGCACCTTCGGTGTGTTTCTGATGCGGCAGGCATTCTTGTCCATTCCGGATTCGCTCATTGAGTCCGCGCGTCTGGACGGCGCCAGCAACTTCCGGATCTACTGGTCGATTGCATTGCCCAATACAAAGGGCAGCGTGTCCACACTGCTGTTCATGTACTTCCTCTGGTCCTGGAACGACTATGAAAAGCCTCTGCTGTACCTTTGGGACAAGAAGCTCTTTACCCTGCCGCTGGCCGTCAAGGTATTCTCTGATGACCAGATGCAGAACTATCCCGCCATCATGGCCGCAAACGTCATCATGCTGCTGCCGATTATGATAGCCTTTATTTCGTGCCAGAAATTCTTTGTAAAGTCGCTGGTCGGCTCCGCCGTGAAAGGATAAGATCTTATGAAAATTCTTGGTCACAAAACCATCTATCGTGATGAGCAATACGTTGCCTTCCCGAACCTTGCCCGTCTGCCTGACGACACGATCATCTGCGCGTTCCGCCATGCGCTGGAGCGGCAGAAGGAATACGGCTATACCACACACATTGACCCAACCGCGAAGGACGTTTTTGTCGTCTCTCCCGATGGCGGGACAACATTTGACAAAACCCTGCACGTTATCGTCGACGATGAGATGAGTGATCAGGATCCCTGCGTCAACGTTCTGCGTGACGGACGCATGATTGTCACCTACTTCCGCTGGGCGCTCGTCCCGGCCGGCGAGGGGGCCAAGGTCTTTGACCCGGCCATGTTCGCCAAATATGGCCGAACCAATGTTCACGGCAAGTATGACTGCTATCCGGACGGCGCGAGCTACAGCATCTCTGACGACAACGGCAAAACCTGGCGTCACATGCCGCACCTGTGGATGGACGGCGTGCCGAAGGCCGGCGGCGTGCGCGGCAACATCATTGAAATGCCGGACGGGAGCCTTCTGATGCCGTTCTACGGTGCACTCAACCCGGGTGAGCTGTCCAGAGCCGGACTTGTCCGCTCCACCGACCGCGGCGAGACGTGGCAGTTCTATTCCACTATGGCGTTTGACCCCACGTGCCAGAAGCACTATCTCGAGGCAAATATCTACCGCACAGAGTCCGGCCGCATCATTGGCCTTTACCGGACGCAGAGCGACTACACCCTTCCCGGCGTTGACTTTGAGCAGACGTATCTGAATCTGCACATTTCCGTATCCGAGGACGATGGCAGGACCTTTGGCCCCGTACAGGAGATTCCGAATTGCTGGGGCTCAAGCCCGTTCCACCCGCTGCGGCTGAAAAGCGGCAAGGTTCTGCTGACCTACGGCTATCGCCGCGAGCCATTTGGCATCCGCGCGCGTGTCTGCAACGCAGAGCTGACAGACATCAGCCAGGCGGAGGAGCTCATCCTCCGCGACGATGCCCCCAACGGCGATCTCGGCTATCCGAATGCCATTGAGCTTGACGATGGCAGGATTCTGGTCTGCTACTACATCAGCGCGCCGGATGGCATCCGCACCATCGATATCACAACCCTGCACGAATAAGCCACGAATAAGCAAAGAAACAGCGCAGAGCACGTGCACGTGCTCTGCGCTGTTGAGACTGTCAAAAAACTACGAAAAGAGTTGGAAGACAGAGCAGCAGGGGAAGAGTGAAGGGGGCAAAGAGCCCCCTTCGCGTTCAATCAACCAGTTTTTCGAACTTTTTTAAAGTTCGGAAAACTGTCTCAGCGGGGCGAAAAGACTTTTTCGACACGCTGACAGCGCAGAGCACGTGCTCTGCGCTGTTTTTATTCATCTGTTTTCGTATTTTCAGATGGAAGCTCCTGTTCGATCAGCCGTTGTTCCAGGACCGGCATTGTCACAGCCGTCATCAAAACAACCGGCAGCACCGGCAAAAAAATGAGCAGGAACAGAAGGCTCAGCGGCCATAAAATCACAATAACGGCAACTGCAACCAGCTCAATGAGCAGCAGAAGCAAATTCCGCCAGGACTCGATTGCTGTCAGCAGCAGCGCGTTGCGCAGCGCCACAACCGGCTGCAGCTGGAGAATCGCCAGCTGCGGATAAAACCACGCCAGTGTGCACAGCGCCAGAACTGCCAGAATGCCGGCAAGCGCATAGCTGGCCCAGACTGCAATCAGGCTGCCGAGAAACCAGCCGCCAACCGGCAGCGCCAGCAGCAGAAGGCTAAGCAGTGTTTTTTGCACAAACGCAGATTTGAACTCCTTCCAGAATATCTGAAACACGCTGCTGCCATAGCCGATCCGATAATACTGCAGCACAACCGCATGCAGCGCGCACAGGGAGGCCGGGATTGTGACAATCGGGATGCAGAACAGCGTGCACAGCAGATTTGCCCAAAGCAGCCGCGGCACATGCGTGGTTAAAAGATACCACAGCTTTGCGCCGGGTGTATTTCTGACAGGCTCCGCGTCCTCAGATGGCGGCTGAAAGCGTCTGTTGTTCCATAGCATGAAGATTCCTCCTGATATCTATATACCCCTGACAGCGGCAGGACACGGCCGCTGTCAGGGGTTTTCCGGTTATTCTTCCGTTGTGCCGCAGTAGCGGAGCATAAACAGAAGCAGCGCCTGCGTAAAGTGATAAAACTCCTCGCAGTCGACAAACTCATTGGGCTGGTGCGCGCCACCAGGGAGCGAAAAATCACGCAGCACGCCAAAGTTGAAGCTGCAGGCGGACGGGTTTGCGCCGACAAAGGCTGACAGATCCGTCAGGCAGGAACCGGCAATGCGGACCGGATGGCCGCAGGCCGCCTCCGCGCAGGCATGCAGGGTTTGGAACGCCTCTGCCTGCTCGTCGACCTCACTGTAGCGGAAGAAGCGGCTGGTATGGGCAAAGCCCTCTGTGACAACATTGGCCCGCTCCATAACCGGCTGCAGCCTCTGCACAATTTCTGCGAGCTCCGCGTCAATCTGCTGCTGCGTGCGGTCAGTATAAATGACAAAGCTCACCTGCGCGTCCTGATGGCTCTCGCCCGTACAGCCGACGCTGCCCACGCGGAACGCCGAGTCCGCAATGACCGTACCCTTGTAATACCGGTTGGCCTGCAGCTCTGCGCGGCGGCGCGCACCGAACTGCTCGAGCTCCTGCATCACCTGCGCCAGCACACGATAGACATGCATACAATCGTCGCTGGTTGCTTCCCGATGCAGCCGCAGCTGATAGCAGCCGCCGCCGAGCGCCGTCGCCCACATCTCATAGCTGCCGCCATCCAGATTCACAAGCGTCTGGCAAGGGCACTGCATGGCTGCCGCCACTGCTCCATTGCCGCCGCCAAATTCTTCGTCGCAATAGGAATTTAAGACAACCGTTTTCTTCAGGCAGATTCCCAGCTCATCGAGCGTCTGCAGCGCGATAAAGGCACCGGCAATGCCGAATTTATCGTCGCAGCTGCCAAGGCCTATCAGCCGGCCATCCTCGATTACCGGGTTAAACGGCCCATATTTCCACAGGGAAACGTCGCCCGTGGGCATGGTATCGATGTGTGCCGCCAGCATAACGCGCTCCGTGCGGTCAGCACCCCAGCGGATACCCGTAACATTCGGGCGCGTATCGGTGTGCTGTCCTGGCCAGTAGAGTGGGCTCTGCACAACGCCGGGCACGCTGTCCGGGTAGTAGAGCGTTGTCTCCAGCCCCTGTTTTTCATAGAGCTGCCGGATAAACTCCGCACAGGCTGCTTCCTTGCCGTCATTTCCAAAATTCTGTGTATCAAACCGCACCAGCGTCTGCAGAAGCGAAAACAGGGATTCCTTCTTTTCCTCCAGCTGCGCAAGCGCGCGGCTCTCCAGGGCCGTCAATTTCATCTGCATGGCAACCTCCTCCCGATCCGGATTACAGATATTCCTCCTCATAGCGGATCTGCTTGAGCGCCTTATGGAACGCCTCACGCTCGTCGTCGGTGAAGCGCTTCTGCGGATAGACCTGATAGCCGCAGTCGTAGCCGATCATGCAGAGCATATCCTTGATGCCGCAGACCACGCCGAACTGTGCAAGCACCTCGATGAGCTTGTTGACCTGGAACTGCGCCTGCCGTGCTGTCTCCAGATCGCCAGCCTGATAGGCGTTGTAGATCCTTGTAAACAGCTTGGGCATAACGTTGTAGGTTGCGCCGATGCCGCCGTCCGCACCCATCGTCAGACCGCACAGCAGCAGCTCGTCCGGCCCGTTGATGACATTGATGTTGCCGCCGCGCAGGCTCTTGATGCGGTGCATCGTAAAGTAATCATGGCTTGTCCACTTCAGGCCGATCATACCGGGAATATCCATAAACCGATCAACCATGTCCCACGTGATATTCACGCCAGCCAGCGGGGAGGCATACATGAGAACCGGCAGCCCGGAGGCATCCGCCAGCGCCTTATAATAATCTGCAATCTGCGCCTCACCGTAGCCAAAGAAGAACGGCGGCACAGAGGAAATTGCGTCCAGACCGATCTGCCCGGCATGCTTTGCCAGCTCCGTCGCCGTTTTCAGATCAATCGCGCCCACATGCGCAATCAGCTTGCAGCGGCTGCCGGCCTCGTCCTTGGCAATCTCCGCAATTTTCATACGGGTGCTTTTCTGCAGGACAGGTCCTTCGCCAGTGCCGCCGGTCAGATAGAAACCGGAAAAGCCCTCCTTCAGGTGCCAGTTCATCAGGCGACGCATGCTGTCCTCTTTTACAGTTTCATTCTCATCGATGCAGGAAACGAGCGCAGACATAACACCGGTAAATTTGACATTGTTGTTTTCCATGGTTCATTCTCCTTCTGTGTCAGAAACAGTAGCTGCGGCAGACGCATTGGCCTCTGATTCAACCTTCCTGCGGAAACGTCCTTCCTCATAGAAGGCCGGCAGCAGCAAAATTGCATCGAGCACCGTAACACCTGCCAGAACATATAAAATCTGCCGGTAGGAGCCGGTCAGATCAAAGCTGAAATTTACAAGCGGAGAGGACAGCAGCCCCCCGATAG
Organism: uncultured Oscillospiraceae bacterium; assembly: GCA_934636305.1. Taxonomy (GTDB): domain Bacteria; phylum Bacillota; class Clostridia; order Oscillospirales; family Oscillospiraceae; genus CAG-170. The sequence goes on along the minus strand of CAKUAM010000024.1, from coordinate 8,665 downwards.
ATAGCATCGCCAGCATAATGCCGAGCGTGGTGCTGTAGGCCCGGCGGCCAAACAGCTCCTGCGCCAGAAGCGGCTGAATAAAGCCGTTCAGGCACACCGACATGGACAGCAGCACCGCTGCCGCCACCGCCTGCCACTGGCTATGGATATTCAGCAGCATCACAATCCCGACAAAGCAGAAGCACACGCAGGCCAGCACGGAGCAGTGCGCGCCAAAGCGGTCTGTGAGCAGACCGAGCAGAATTTTATCTACCGCCATCATAATGAGCATTAGACTCAGCATTTTTGCCGCAAATGCCGCCGAAAAACCGACATCCTGCAGATGCGGCACAACAATGCAGTATACCCCGTTCGAGGCAATTGTCGCCAGCATCATACCAGCCATTGTCAGATAAAAATACGGCTTTCTGGTCAGCTCATGCATGCTCACGCCATCCCAGGGCGTAATCAGCTTGCGGTGACGCAGACTGCGCACCGGCTTATCCGGCGAATGATACGGCGTGAGGCCGACCTCCTCGGGTCTGTCGCGCATGACAAAGAAGATTATCACTGCGACAATTGCCAGCAGTCCCGCGGAAAACAGCTGCGCATCCCGCCAGCTTGACGCCTCCATAATTGACGAGAGCACCAGGCTCAGAATTGAGCCGCCCACGCCGCTGGCCGCCATGACAATGCCTGTCACAACGCCCTGATGGCTGTAGAACCACGTGGCAATCAAGCGGGAGAGCGCCGCAGTACTGATGAAATATTCCCCAATGCCGTAGATCAGCGCCCCAAGAAGGTATGGCAACATATTCTGTGCCAGCGCATAGCCGACAAATGACAGCGCAACCAGCGCAACCAGCAGCGCCGTCGGCCTGCGGTAGCCGTATTTCTGATAGACCCGCCCCATAAACAGGTTGCAGAACGCGCTCGCGATATACCGGACCGTCAGCGCCAGAGAGAATACGCCGCGGGAAATCGACAGATCCCTCGTAACCGGAATGACATAAAGCGTGTAGAGATTATTCGTCAGGCCAATAATGACGGCTACCGTAAAAAAAGCGCCCGCTGCAATCACAAAATAATACAGCCGCCCAACTGATCTGCGCATACGGGTTCCTCCGTAAAGCTCTTGATTCTGCTGGCCGGATAGCCATGCAGCTTATTCGAATTATAGCACGAAGCCCCATCCGGCACAACCGAGACTGCTTAGACTCTCTGCGGTTTCTTTTATAATATTCAACACTTTTTCTGCCTTAAAATTATTTTTTTGCAACACCGTCTGTTTCCTGCTTTATGTCCATTTATAATAAACGACACAGTCTGTTTTTCTATTGCATTCTCCTGTCAGGCCCGATATAGTTGAAGCTGTCGATGCCGTACCGCCGGAATTTTGGCAGAAAAGGAGCCTGCTATGATCTGTACAACCTTAGAACATCTCGACCGCTACAGCCCGCTCAACCCGCGCTTTGCGCAGGCCTTTGACGCGCTGAAATCGCTCGCCGCCGCGCCGTTTTCCCCGGGCCGTCACGAGGTCGCCGGTGACGCAATCTTTATTAACGCCGCAGAATATGACACCCGGCCCGCCGCGCAGAGCCTCATGGAGGCACATCAGCGCTACATCGATATTATGTTGGTTCTTTCGGGCACTGAAACCATCGGTGTCCAGCCGGCCGATACGCTGCAGACCATTGTTCAGGATTTTGACGCAGCCGCTGATATCCTGCTGGCCAGACTCGGCAGCACCTATTGCGCACTTTCCATGCGCCCCGGCTCTGTTGCAATCCTGTTCCCCGAGGACGCACATGCCCCCGCCATGGATGCCGGCGCAACATCCCACGTGCAGAAGCTGATCGCGAAGGTGCTTGTCTGAACCTTTCCCGGCCGCTGAACCTGCACACAGAAGTATTCTCGAATATACCCATCGTGCCCGGTGGTACTCTGCAGCTGCAGAGCACCACCGGGCACGGTTTCTACCTGACAATGGGCAGCACGATCTTCGCCGTGCTGGCTGCATTTATGATTGCTTCTTCAAAAGGACAGCTGCCTGCCGCCCCTGCAGCGTCAGCACACCGTCATCCGGTGCCGGGCCGACCAGCTGCTGCCACTGCGTCAACGGGAACGACTTTTCTTCGGTTGTATTGTTGACCACAAACAACAGGCTATGTGCTTTGCCAGTACGCACACACGCCTCCACACCACTCGGTGTCTCCAGAATGCCCTCTACACCGGCCTGCTTTACCGCGTAGGCCAACACCGCGTCAGTCCCGCGGGGATCGAGCTTACTGCCGATATAGATTGTCCTGCCGCTGCCAAAGCTGTTTTCCGTGATGCAGGGCGTGCCGGCATAGAAATCCTCACCATAGCTTGCCAGGCACTTTGCCCCCTCCAGGTGCATAATGTCGCACATATACCCACAGGAGAACGTCTCAAATCCGAGCTCTGCCCCAGTAACTGCTGTATTGTGCTGCTTTGCCGTCAGCGCATCCGTTTCCTCCACCCAAATGCCGCAGGCTTCCTTCAGAACACCCGGATATCCGCCCGGGTAGATGCAGTCATTCAAATCCGCCATACCGCTGTAGTACGTTGTAACAAGCGTTCCACCGTCCCGGACAAAGCGTGTGAGTTCTTTGCCAAATGCCTCTGTCAGCATGTACAGCATTGGGGCAACAACCAGCTTGTAGCCGGACAGATCTGCGCTCGCCGGCAAAACATCGACCGGAATATTATGCTCATTGAAATAGCGGTAATAGTGCTCCACCTGCTCCATATACTGGATTCTTTTCTGGATCGAGCACGGAATTTCCACTCCATACATGGTATCAAAGTCAAATATAACAGCGGTTTTTGCCTCTACACCGGTCTCAGACAGATACGGCTCAAGGGTCTTGAGCTTTTCTGACAGGCGTTTCAGTTCCCGGCCTGTGCGCGTATCGATCCGACCTGCATGCTCGATCATGGCGCCATGGAATTTCTCAAAGCCGCTGCGATTTTTCCGAATCTGGAAAAACAGCGAAGAATCCGCGCCATGGCCAATCCCCTTGAGCGCAATCAGCTCTACCTCGCCCGGCCGTTTAATGGGCACGGTCATGTCCCAGCTGGCCTGGCTTGGCGTCATTTCCATCAGCATGAAGTTTTTATGCGGAGTCTGGAGATTCCGGCAGATATCGTAGTTCATAGCGCTCTTTGCCGGGTGCTCGTCCGCCTTGGGATAGCTGTCAAAGGCAATCACGCTCGACGCCGCGCATGCACGGCGATAATCCAGGGTACGGAACTGGAAATTGTTTGTCACAAGCGCATCCGGGATATATTTACGAATCGCATCCCGCTCAATTTCATAGCATTCGCGCAGCGATTCTGAGAAGAAGCGCAGATACTCAATTGCCTCTGTCGACCGGAAGTGACAATCAAAGCCATCAATTCCGTTCATACTGGCGGAAAACTCCGTTGTCGCCTTCGGCGGGTCGATCTGCTCCCAGTCTGTGTAGGTATGTCCCCAGAACGCAGTTGTCCACTGCTCATTCAGATTATCCAGCGTTCCGAATTTCTTTCTGAGATACCGCCGGTAGGCTTTTGCACAGTTGTCACAATAGCAAACCAGTCCCACTTCATTTGCCATATGCCAGAGCTTGATATTCTTGTTATCCTTATAGTGCTCGGCCAGGTGCTCCACGGCCGTCTGGATTTCCCGGCGATAATCTGGACTGTTCGTGCAATAGATTTCGCGTCGGCCAGTCGTAAAATGGCGGTCATTTACATCCGTCATAAGCATATCCGGGTATTTTTTCCCCATCCAGTTCGGCACTGCCGTCGTCGCAGTTCCCATAATGATCCGAATATTTGCATCCGTTAACAGCTTTACAATTTTATCGAGCTTGGAATAGTCAAATACCCCTTCTGCCGGCTGGTTCATGACCCAACTGTGGACATTGATGGTGGCTGTATTGACCCCCAGCTCCTGCATCATGCGGATATCTTCTTTCCAGGTCTGCTCGTCCCACTGTTCCGGGCAGTAATCGCCGCCGAAGGGAATGCAGCCAAATTGTTCAATAATCATGTGTATTTCCTCCTGTTTTGATAAAAAACTGGCCGGCTTTCGCCGGCCAGTGCTTGTTTTCATTAACCGGCCAGATTATGCCAGGACTGCGTAAAGCCTTCGAGCATCTGCTGCTTGGTGCAAGCGCCGGACGCATATTTCTGAATGCCAACGCCAAATTCCTCGGTCATACCTGCAGGATAGCGGGACCATTCCCAGCCCAGCGTATTGCCGTTTGCAACCGCCTCCGCAACTGCCGCACTCAACGGGCCAACATACTCTGCAGGCGCCGGAATGCTGGTCAGACCGCTGACGAAGCCGAACTCCTGAACCAGATAATACTGGCCGCGCTCACTTGTCATGAGCCAGTTCAGGAATTCCTTTGCTTCTTCCTTGGACTCAGATTCCTTGTTGACAACCCAGTACGTGCTGACGCCAGCAAAGAGCACATCGTTGTAATCGGCATCATTGTTGATGGGCACGTCAAAGAACCCGACCTCAATTTCAGGATTGATCTGCAGGAAGCTCAGCCACGCGCCATTGTTGCAGAGGGTGATTGCCGCTTCTTCATTTGCCATCTCAGAAATCTGATCCGAGAAGCTGGTGGTCAGCGGATCCTTGTAGGAGTGCCGGAGCATCAGATCTACCAGGTCGACCCACTCGTTGAAGATCTCGTTGTCCTCAAAGTTTTCCGTACCGTTCGTGACGTTCTCCACGAAGGCCTTGACGTCCGGCTGATGAGCAACGGCGACATTGGTGCCAAACACACCCATGTTGTACCAGCTGCCGAGAGAGTTGATAATCGCCGGAATCCCAGCATCCTCCAGCTTTGTGCAGACTGCCTCAAGCTCGTCGAGCGTGCGGGGCAGCTCCGTAATGCCGGCCTTTTCAAACAGCTTGACGTTGTAGCAGAACTGATAGCCCTCAAGATACAGCGGCAGGCCATAGATCTTGCCGTCTGCGTCGCTGATGCCTTCCTTGGTGAACTCTGCCATATCCGCCACCCACGGCTGATCACTCAGATCCTCAAGCTTACTCTGCCAGAGTTCAAACTCTGTATAGCCCTGATTGTTGAAGATGTCAGGTGCTTCGCCGCTTGCGAACTTGGTCTTAAGCAGCGTATTGTAGTCCGTCGAGTCCACAGATTCCACAACCAGATTGATTTCCGGATGCAGCTGCATGTATTCTTCCGCAAGCGCGGACAGCTGATCTGCAATCTCAACCTTGAACTGGAAGATCTTCACGGTCTTTTTCTCGCCGCTTGCAGCCGTGTCTGCAGATTCTGTCGTTTCTGCCGGGGTCTGCTCCGTCTGCGTGTCAGACGCTGGTGCATCTGCAGCCGTGTTGGTCTGCTGTTTGGCTGCGCAGCCTGCAAAGACAGCCGCAACCAGCAGCAGCGCGAGAGTAAGTGCAAGAATCTTTTTCACTTTGGGTTCCTCCTGTTTTCTTTTTTATTGTTTCGCATCCGCGGGTTCAACTCTTGACTGCGCCGGCAGTTAAGCCGGCAACAATATTCTTCTGCATCGCCAAAAACGCAATCAGTGCCGGCAGAATTGCCATCATCAGCGCCGGCAGCGCCAGATCCCACTGCATGATGTACTGTCCCATCAGCGAATGAATTGCGATTGGGATCGTACGCAGCTCCTCCGAGGAAAGAATCAGCTTCGGCAGCAGGAAATCATTCCAGAACCAGAACGTATTGATGACAATCAGCGTATAGGTTGTCGGCCTCAGCAGTGGGAATACAACATGGAAGAACGTTCCAAACTCACTGCAGCCGTCAATGCGGGCCGCTTCTTCAATGTCAATGGGTACGGTTTTTATAAAGCCGCAGTACGTAAACACACCCATTGCCACGCCCATACCAAGGTACGCAAACACAACACCGCCGATCGTATCAATGAGCCCCAGCTTTTTGATGACAATTGTGAGCGGAATCATGACAACCTGAAACGGCAGAATCATCTCCGCCAGAAAAACCTTATAGAGCGCCTTATTCCCGCGTGTCGGGTGGCGGACAATCCGGTACGCCGCCATGGACGAAATGAGCACGACACCGGCATTGCTGAGCACCGTAACAAGAACCGAGTTCAGCAGCGCCCGCGGAAAATTCAGACTGTTCCACGCCCGCTCGTAGTTGGAAATCTGCCAGGTCTCCGGCAGAGATGCCACGTCGTATGTGATTTCTGAAAGCGTTTTGAAGGAATTGAGCAGCGCCAGCAGCAGAGGGCTGAGCACAATGATGCTGACTGCAAGGATAAAAATCGTGAGGGTGGTATTCTCTATGCGCTGTTTTGTCTTTCGCTTCATTATGCCTGCACCTCCTGTTTTGAGGTAAAGTAAACCTGAAGCTGCGCAATGATAAGCACCACAATAAAGAACAGCATGGCCTTTGCAGAGCCGACACCGTAATTATTTCTGGTAAAGGCCTCCGTATAGATATTCATGGCAATCGTTTCTGACGACCGGAACGGGCCGCCGGCTGTGAGTGCAAATGGCAAATCGAACATTGTACAGGCACGTGTGATGGTCCAGAATAAGCAAATCGTCACAGATGGCATGATCAGCGGCAGCGTCACACGGAAAAACTTCTGCGCGCCTGTTGCGCCATCAAGCATAGCCGCCTCCTGCACGTCCGCACTGATAGAGTTGATTCCAGCCACATAGATAATCATCGTATAACCTGTCCACTGCCAGATGCTCACAATTGCAATGCCCCAGAAGGCTGTCTGCGGTGTGCCGAGCCAGCTTTGCTGGAAAATTCCCCAGCCAAGGAGCTCCCCCAGTACCGGAAAGGCCCGGGTAAAAACGAACTGCCAGATATAGCCGAGAATTACACCGCTCATAATGTTCGGCAGCAGCAGCGCTGTGCGCCCCCATTCGCGGATTCTGAGCTTCTTTGTCAGCAGTGTTGCAAAAAACAGGCCCAGAATATTAGACACAACAGCAGATACCGCTGTGATCCGCACCGTGAACCAGAATGCATTTTTGAAGTCTGTGTCTGTTGTCAAAATTCGGATGTAGTTTTTCAGACCGACAAAGCTGATCTCGTCAGAGATGCCATTCCACTGCATCACAGAAAGGACAACAGAGTAGATAAACGGAATCGCTACGATCGGCACAAAGGCCAGAAGGGCAGGGCCAAGAAATGCAGCCCCCTCCAACCGGCTCTGCAAGGTACGTCTGTTCCGGTTTTTCATGCTGGTTTCCATTCCTTCCTCGTTTTCTCTGGCCTCATTGTAGCGGGTCGACGAAAAAATAAACACTCACGATTTTGACACAATAGGTGGATTATTTTTACCATGCATGCTATAATGCCAGCAGATCCTACGCTAATATTCCGGCGTACTCTGGAGGAATGCCCCATGCCAACACCAAGCACACAGCACATTTCTGCGTGGCAGCGTATACGCTCCAGCCTGCGTTGGCGGCTTTGGCTGCTGCTGTTTTGCACCATCTGTGCGATTTTGTTTGCCTTTACGATCCTGATCTCCCATTTGACACAGGCGCATTCCCGCCGCACCCTGATTGCTACATCAGAAAACCTGGTCTATCAGGGTGCAGAAAATCTTGAAAACTATTTTCATAACATTGAAACTGCCCTGCTGGTGCCCTACTCCAATTCTGCGCTTTATCAGCGGATATCCTCCTCCAGCGCACCTGTCTACGAAGTCGACTCCTATGTGAGCCTTGCGCTCAAGGCAATCGCTTCCGCCGACCCCACAATTTATCAGACGCATCTGTACGTAGACAGTCAGGCAACAAGCTATCTGGTGCAATCCTCCGTCTTTTCCAAAAGTGTGCGCAGTAAAGCCCCCGTCCGTGGGGCAATTTCTTTGGAGGCCCTGCATGAAAGCCGGAGCTATGTTGTCAGCAGCATCAGCCCGAAGCAGTCACGCCCGGTCATATCCATGCACCGCACGCTTATGCGCGTTCCGGAGGATACCTATATCGGGCAGATTGATATTGATCTGGAGCCATCCTACCTGAACTCTGTCATGGAAAAGCTCAAAACCGACGACAAGGAGTCGGTATTTCTTCTGCATACAGACGGCACCCTGATCTATGCACCGGATGGCCAGGCTTCTCTGCCGGCACAGGCACGCGCACTGCTGCCCAAACGCGCATGCACCGGATCCGCAACGCGAAAGACCGGGCACCAGATATCAGAACTGTTTTTCTATTCTGGTCTGCAGCTGAAATGCGGGGAATTTCTTCTTTTAAAGGTTACACCCGCCTCAATTCTTACCGCCGGTGCTTCCCAGCTCATCCATCTCAGTTGGTTCATCGCACTTTTGGCCCTGCTGGTCTCCTCCGCCATTTTGTTTGCTATCAGTGCCCGCTTTACCGCCCCCATCGCGCAGCTGGCCCAACATATGGAGCGCATCGGTCAGGGTGATATGCAGGAGGCTATCACGACCGACCGTACCGACGAAATTGGCAGCCTGATTATACATTTTCAGGCCATGATGGACAATATCAATGAATTGATCCGCCAAAAATATGCACTCGAACTCAGCAACAAGAACAGTCAGCTGCTGGCACTGCAGGCCCAGCTAAACCCGCACTTCATCAACAATACCATCCAGTCCATCGGCGCTTGCGCTTTGCAGGCCGGCAACCGTGAAATCTATGAGCAGCTGGCCT
>CAKUAM010000023.1 GCA_934636305.1 uncultured Oscillospiraceae bacterium | reverse complement strand
CTTTAAGGGGGTCCGGGGGGAAATTCGAAATCCCCCCGGTCGTCTTTTTTCTTTTCTCAATATTTTCTTTTTTGACGAATCAAAAAAGAAAATGTTGAAAATCGCCCATAAAATGATGTGTGCCTGTTTTTTTATCGCTTTATGGTTTTCCCTGTCATTGCATCTGTGAATGCACCGTGCCAGATTGCCGGCCTGCCGCCGACAAAAACTGTATCCATACCGCTGGAAAACTGCGCCGGATCCTGATATGCTGCGTTCGTATGAATTTCATCAAGGCAGAAGATATTCAGATCCGCATCCATGCCCGCAGCCAGGACGCCCTTGCCGCGCAGACCCATCACCTTTGCCGCCCGGCCGGTGCACTTATGCACGGCGGATTCCAGTGTCAGCGCCTTCTTTTCCCGCACAAAATGCTCCAGCAGCGTCGTGTATGTGCCATACACACGCGGATGCAGCAGCCCGGTTGTGGGATATGTACTGTCTGAGATGACGCAGCTGTGCGCGTCGCGCAAAATCTCGCAGATATCCGCCTCGTCCGCAATAAAATCGATCATGGTCACGTCGCAGTGGGCCGCCTGCAGAAGATCAAACAGGCAGGTAAAGCAGTCTGTCTGCTGCGCAGCTGCAATCTCCGCAATGCTTTTCCCGTTATAGCGCTGCAGCGCCGGAACCGAAACGCTGGAAACAACGATATTCTCAAAGCCTACCAGCAGCGAAATATTTTCAAAATCACTGCCGGTCAGCATCCGCTCCTTCAGCGCGGCGCGGAACGACGCATCGGCCAGGTGTCCGGTCAGCTCCTCCAGGCCCCCCTTCTGGCTCTCTGGCGGCAGCACATGCACCAGCTGCGTCGAGCCCGCCGTATATGGGTACACATCGCACGCGATCTGCACGCCCTGCTGCCGCGCCTCGTCCATCAGATGCAGCATTTCCGGCGTGCACCGGTGCCAGTTGGCCTTGCCGATGGATTTGAGATGTGAAATCTCCACGCGCGTGCCGAGTGCACGGGAAACCTCGATCATCTCTTGCAGCGCCTCGACAACGCCGCTGCCCTCCTGCCACATATGTACCGTGACAGGAATGCCGGAATTTTTGAGCGGCTGCAGCGCAGCAATCAGCGCAGCCGTTGAATAGAAGCAATCCGGTGCATAGCCAAGTCCCAGCGACACGCCCAGTGCCCCCGCTGCAAGCTCCCGCTCCAGACAGGTGCGAACCGCCTGCAGCTGGGTCTTGTCCAGCTGTGTGGTGTGGAACCCTGCGACGCTTGCACGGATGGTGCCGCTGCCTGCAAGCATGCCGGTATGAATGCGCGCCGGGGCAGACGCCTGGCGCAGATACGCCTCCATACTGCCAAAATCCGCGCCCTGCGGCAGCTCCCCTGTCACCGGGCGCAGATAGGCCGCAATCTCGTCCCGGTACGGCCCGGCGCACGGCGTAACGGACAGGCCGCAGTTGCCGTTTACAATTGTCGTCAGCCCCTGCTTCAGCTCCAGCTTGCCAAAATCCGGCCGAAAGCGGGCACAATCGGCATGCCTGTGAATGTCAATAAAGCCCGGCGTGACGTACTTTCCGGACGCGTCGATTGTCTGCGCCGCGCAGACTCCGGACAGATTGCCGACAGCGGCAATCTGTCCATCCGCAATGGCCACATCCGCCAGATACGGCGCGCGGCCCGTGCCATCGACAACCATACCGCCGCGGATCAGGTACTCAAACAGCATTTTCATTCCTCCCATGGATGCAGCGGCGCGCAAGGCAGTAAAACTGCCTTGCGCGTGCATCATTTTTATTTTGTCGGTTCGATATGCCAGATTTCCTCTGCGTACTGATGGATGGTGCGATCCGAGGAGAATTTCCCCGCGGAGGCAACATTCTCCAGGCATTTACGGCCGAAGGCCATCCGGTCGCGGTAATCGCGGTTCGCGTTCAGACGCGCCTGCCGGTAGCTTTCAAAGTCGTAGAGCAGATAATACTGATCCGGCTTATGCCAGCTTGCGCCATCAAGCAGCGAGGTATACAGCTCATGCTGCTCCTCATCGGTCGGGACCGTGCCATTGATGAGCGTATCGACGGCGCGGCGGATATGCGGGTCAGACTCATACAGGCTGCGCGCGCGGTAGGTCTGCTTGACGGCATTCAGCTCGTCGACGGTTGCGCCGAAGATATACTCGTTTTCGCGGCCTGCCTGTTCGGCGATCTCCACATTGGCGCCGTCCAGCGTGCCAAGCGTCACCGCACCGTTGAGCATCAGCTTCATATTGCCCGTGCCGGACGCCTCGGTGCCTGCCGGCGAAATCTGCTCGGAGATATCCGCCGCAGGGATGATATGCTCTGCATACGAGCAGTTGTAGTTCTGCACAAACACAACCCTCATCAGTCCTGCGACAGCCGGATCATGGTTGATGAGGTCCGCCACGCGGTTAATATACCTGATGATGGCCTTGGCGCGGCGATAGCCAGGCGCAGCCTTGGCGCCGAAGATAAACGCAGTCGGTGTGAAATCCCTGAGACTGCCGTCCTTGATGCTCATATAAATATCCATGATGGACAGCGCATTGAGAAGCTGCCGCTTATACTCATGCAGACGCTTGACCTGCACATCAAAAATAAATTCCGGATCGAGCGTAATTCCCTCGTGCTGCTCAATCACCGTGCACAGCTGACGCTTCTTTTCCAGCTTGATGGCGTTGAACTGCTTGACTGTCATGTCATCCATGCAGCTTTTCAACCCCTCCAGCTGGTCAAGATGCTTGAGATATCCGCTGCCGACCTTGCTGTCGAGCAGACCGCACAGCTCCGGGTTGGAAAGTCCCAGCCAGCGGCGCGGCGTGATGCCGTTCGTCTTGTTCTGGAATCTCTCCGGGTAGACTGCATACCAGTCCTTGAACAGATCGTCCTTGAGAATCTGTGAATGGATCTCCGCCACGCCGTTGACCGCTGTGGAGACGTAGACCGACAGATTTGCCATGTGTGCCTGCCCATCCTTGATGATGAACAGGTCAGAATGCGGATGCTCCTTTTTCAGGCGCGCGTCAATCTGCTGGATAATCTCGCAGATTTCCGGCACAACAGAAGCCAGCAGCTCCAGATCCCACTTTTCCAGCGCCTCGCCCATGACGGTGTGGTTCGTATAGGCAAATACGTGCCGTGCCAGCTCAAACGCAGCGTCAAAGTCCAGCCCCTCGTTCATCAGCAGCCGGATCAGCTCCGGAATGGACATGGCCGGATGCGTATCGTTGAGCTGCACCGCCGCGAACTCCGGCAGGCGGTAAAAATCATTGCCGTGCTGCGCGCGGTAATCGCGCAGGATATCCTGCAGCGACGCACTCGACAGAACATACTGCTGCTTGATGCGCAGACGTTTGCCCTCCCAGGTAGAGTCGTTCGGATACAGTACGCGTGTGATATCCTCGGCCTTGTTCTTCTTTTCCAGCGCCTTGACATAGTCCTGCGCGTTGAATGCGTCGAAGTTCAGCTCCTCCTCAGCCTCACACTGCCACAGGCGGAGCGTGCCGACCGTGGTGGTCTGATAGCCAATGACCGGCATGTCATAGGGCACGCAGTTGACGGTCTGATCTGCAAACTGCACCTTTACCGCCAGCTTGTCGCGCCGGTGGCTCCACGGATCGCCATATTTTGTCCAGTCGTCCGCGTCCTCGCGCTGCGCGCCATGGACGAACGACTGCTTGAACAGACCGAAGCGGTACCGCAGGCCATAGCCGGTCAGCGGCAGATCCAGCGTCGCGGCGCTGTCCAGGAAGCAGGCCGCCAGACGGCCCAGACCACCGTTGCCGAGCGCAGCATCCTCAATATGTTCCAGACAGGCAAGATCCACGCCCTTTTCTGCAAATGCGGCCTTCACCTCACGCAAAATGCCGAGGTTAAAGAGGTTACTGTACACCAGCCGGCCCACCAGATATTCTGCCGAAAAATAGAAAGCGCGGCGGCCCGGCGCCTGACGGCGCTTCGTCTTGGTCCAGTTGTCGCTGATCTCCATCATGATAACCTGGCCAAGTGCCTCATGCAGGCGCTCCGGAGAGGTCTCCTGCAGCGTCTCGTCATGCTGGAAATGCAGCAGCGCCTCTGTCTGCTTCACAATGCGTTCTGAATATTCACTCATAAAAAATTCCTCCATGGGATTCTCAGGCGCGTGCTGCGCCGGTTTCAAAAAAGCGCCCACCCTTCCGGCAAGGACGGGTGGGCGCCAGAATGTCATGGGAAAAGCGCGAATCCGTACTTCTCCTAGTATTATACACGGTTTGCAGCAGCCGTCAAACCTGCAATTTTTTCTGCCAGCGCGTCACTGGCCGCACCGGGCAGCATCCGCCAGCGCCAGTTCGACAGCAGCAGCCGACCGGGCTCATTCATCCGTGCACCCTTGCCCAGACGCAGGTAATCCTGCATCTGCATCACAAACAGCTTTGCCTTCGACTGCATGCCGGCCTTGATGATGGCGTCTGCCAGATCATCCTCCGGCCCGAGCTTCAGATACTCGCGCGCATAATCCTCGGATTCAATGCTCAGTCCCTCACACCACTGGATCAGCGTCTCGTTATCATGCGTCCCGGTATAGCAAATGCTGTTCTCGCCGTAATTGTGCGGCAGGTAGTTGCTTGGTTCGCGCGGATCAAACGCAAATTCGAGAACCTTCATGCCGGGGAAACCGGAATTTTTCACCAGCTTTTGCACCTCCGGCGTCAGAAAGCCAAGATCCTCCGCGATAAACTCTGTATCCGGACAATTATTACGGATGGCCTCAATGAGCTTCATGCCCGGCCCCTTGATCCACGCGCCCTTGCGCGCGGTGCGGTTGACCGCGGGAATGGACCAGTAGCTCTCAATGCCGCGGAAATGGTCAATCCGGACGACGTCAAAGTTTTCTCCGGCGGCGCGCAGACGATCCATCCACCAGCTGAAGCCGTCCTGCTCCATGTGCGCCCAGTCGTAAATGGGGTTGCCCCAGTACTGGCCGTTGGCGTTGAAGCCATCAGGCGGGCAGCCGGCAACCACGCGCGGACGGCGCGTACGCGTCAGCTGGAAATTCTCCGGGTGCGACCACACGTCCGCAGAATCCAGCGGGACATAGATGGGGATATCGCCGATAATCTTGACGCCGTTTTCATGCGCGTAATTACGCAGCCGCTGCCACTGCTTGTGGAAGCTGTACTGCAGGAAACGCTGGAACTCAATTTCATCTGCAAGCAGCGCACGGTAATGCTCCATGGCCGCCTGTTGGTGCAGGCGGATATCCAGCGGCCACTCGGACCACGGGCCGTCCCCAAAGTGGGCCTTCACCGCCATGAACAGCACGTACTCGTCCAGCCACGCACGCTGCGCCTGACAGTAGTCTGCATAATCGGCGGGCAGCTGCTTGCGGAACTGGTTCCAGGCCAGATGCAAAATCCGCAGGCGTTGCTGATACATGATGGAGAAATCAACTTCATCTGCCCGGTCCCCCCAGTTGACCTGATCCAGATCCGTCTGCCGCAGATAGCCGGCCTGTACAAGCTGATCCGGGTCAATGAGATATGGGTTGCCGGCAAACGTGGAGAACGCCTGATACGGCGAGTCGCCGTATCCCGGCGGGTTGATGGGGAGAATCTGCCAATAGGTCTGGTTTGCTTTTCTCAGAAAATCAACAAAATCAAATGCTGCCTTTCCCATGTTGCCGATCCCATAGGGGCTCGGCAGCGAGGTAATATGCATCAGGATACCACTGCTTCTTTTCATAGTGTCAATACTCTTAGATCCTAATTCCGGGGCAGCTCCGGCAGGTGGAAACGCCTTGTCAGAGGCTGCTTATTTTGCGGACACTCTCACGGTTGGAAAGTGTAAACGGTACAGTCAGGTGACGCCGTGCGTCGCCATGCTCCATGCAGTCCATGAGTACGGAAAAGCTGCGCCGCGCCAGCATCTCCACAGACTGGGAGACGGTGGAGAGCTTTGGTGTGTAGAAGCTGCCGATCTTCAGGCCATCATAACCAATGATCGAAATGTCCTCCGGCACCCGCAGCCCGGCATCCACAAGCGCGCGGATCGCGCCGATGGCAATGACATCTGCCATGGCAAACACGGCTGTAACGTGCGGAGTCCGCTGCAGCACAGCCTGCATGCCGGCGTAGCCATCCTCATAGCTATAGCGTCCGGTATGGTAATACGTTTTCTCGTCAAACTGCATGTGGTTGTTCTCAAAGGCCTCCACGCAGCCGGCATAGCGCTGCGCCGAGGTATCCGAGAGCGTGCGGTCGCCGCCCAGCACGGCAATTTCGTGGTGGCCGCAGCGGATCAGATAGTCCACTGCGCAGGCCGCGCCCTGGCGGTCGTTGGTGGTGACGCTGGAAAGATTCGTGAACGGAAGCTCCCGCGCGTCGTTTGTGACGACAACGCCGGGAACATGAATCTTGTCGAAATCGCCAAGAAAGTTCCGGTTCGTTCCGCCAAGGAACATCACACCCATGGGCTTGCGCTCCCGGCAGAGCTTCACCGCGCGCAGCACCTCATTGTCGTCCTCGTCGATGAAATCAACAATCAGGGGGTGCACTGTGCGGGAAAACAGCGACTGCAGCTGTTCAACCATGCTGGCGAACATCTCATTGGCTGTGCCCTTCACGATGATGAGCACGGTGTTTGTTTTCTGCTGCTTGAGCAGCTGCGCGCTTTCGTTGAGTTCAAAGCCATGTGCCTCTGCAATGGCGAGAATTGCGCTTCTCGCCCGCTCTGAGACGTTCGGCTGGTTATTGAGCACACGGGAAACCGTTCCCAGGGAATATCCGCTTTCCCGCGCAAGATCCTTGATGGTCATTGTCTGCCGCTCCTCTTGGATTTTTCATTTACCATTTACTATAATACAGCAGACCCGAAAAATCCACAGCTGCCGGCAATTTTATCCCTTGACCGCGCCGGCCGCCACACCCTTGATGATGTGCTTCTGGCATGTCAGATAGAAAATGACAACCGGGATGATGGACAGCAGGATCAGTGCCATTGTCGCACCCATATCGACCGAGCCATAGCTACCCTTAAGATACTGGATGTGAATGGGGATGGTCATATATTTTGTGCGGTCGAGCACCAGATACGGCAGCAGATAGTCGTTCCAGACCCACATAATCTCCAGCACACCGACGGAAATGAACGTCGGCTTCATCATCGGCAAAACGACCTGGAAGAAAGTCTGCATCGGGTTGCAGCCGTCGATCACAGCCGCCTCCTCAATGGAGCGTGGGATGGATTTCACAAAGCCTGTGAACATGAACACCGCCAGACCCGCGCCAAAGCCGAGGTAGATGATGGGGATCGTCCACGGCGTGTTGAGCTTCAGCGTATCGGCAGTTTTCGACAGCGTGAACATCACCATCTGGAACGGCACGACCATGGAGAATACGCACAGATAATACACAATCCGGCAGACGGTGCTGTCCACGCGGGAAATGTACCATGCGGCCATCGACGTACACACAAGGATGAGCGCAGACGATACAATTGTGATAACAAAGCTGTATTCTACCGACCGCCAGAACGGGTAGTTGCCGAAGGTCATGCCCTTGATATAGTTCTGCAGGCCCATGAAGGTCTCGCGATTGGGAAACGCAAAGGTATCGGTGTTGATGGAGGCGTTGGATTTGAACGAGTTCATCAGCACAAGGAAAATCGGATACAGATACGCAATTGCGATGACGGCGAAGATGATCGTCAGCACCTGGTTGGAGCGTCTGTCCTTCCGGAAGGCATTGCTGGCCATTACTGATCGACCTCCTTCTTTCTCGTCGCTGCAAGCTGGATGAGGCCGATGGCCGCAACCAAGATGAAGAACACCACAGCCTTGGCCTGCCCGGGGCCCTTGGAATTACTTGTGTTGGAGTTTACGATGTTCAGGGCCAGCATTTCCGTCGTCTTGATGACGTTGCCGTCGGCAAGCGTCTTGAACGGGGAGCCGCCTGTCAGAGCCAGGTTCTGGTCGTACAGCTTAAAGCCATTGGTCAGCGACAGGAACGTGCAGATGGTGATGGACGGCATCACATTGGGGATTGTGATGTACCAGAGCGTTTTCCAGCCGGACGCGCCGTCAATCTTTGCCGCCTCCAGCATATCCTCCGGGATTGCCTGCAGGCCCGCAATATAGATAATCATCATATATCCGATCTGCTGCCAGCACATCAGAATAATGAGTCCCCAGAAGCCGAACTTGGTCTGCAGGACAACTGCCGTATCAAAATGGCTGAGAATACCGTCAAAGATCATCAGCCAGATATAACCCAGCACGATACCGCCAATGAGGTTCGGCATGAAGAATACCGTACGGAACATGTTTGAGCCCTTGATGCCCTTCGTCAGCACATAGGCCACGGCGAACGCCAGCACATTGATAATCAGCAGCGACACCAGGGCAAACAGCGCCGTATACCAGAACGAATGCAAAAACCCTTCGTCGCGGAAGATCTTCACATAGTTGTCAAAACCGACCCAGGTCCATTTGCTGGTCGTCTTGAACTTGCAGAATGACAGGAACATTCCCTTTGCGAACGGATACAGGAATCCGACGCAAAATGCGGCGAACGTCGGCAGCAGGAACAGCCAGAACCAATGCTGGATCGGTCGGCGGATCAGACTGCACGAGAGTGCCGAATCGTCATGTTTTCTTTTTTTCATCATGCCTCTCCTTTTTATGGTATCGCAGCGCCGTAAAAAAATCGCTCAGACCGCTGCCCGACCGGACAGGCAGCCGTCTGGGAGATCATTCCCCCTGCCCTTGCGGGCAGGGGGCGGAATATGAATGCTTAGCCGTTTTCCTTTGCGTACTGGTTTGCCCAGCCCTGCACGAATGCAGTCTTGACAGCTTCCCAGTCGCCGGTGCCGGCGGTGTACTGCGTCAGAGCATCGACAACTGCAGCTCTCCAGTCGTCAACAGCCGGTGTCCAGTTGAATGCCCACGTGACAACATAGTTGCCATCAGCCGTGTACTTGTTAGCATCCTGGAAGAACACATTCTCCGGCTCCTTGGCGTTCTTGAACGGGCAGGGTCCAAACTCCTCTGCGAGCATCGTGGTGCCTTCGTCAGAAGTGACGACCCAGACAAGGAAGTCGATGGTAGCCTGGATATCCTCCTCAGAGGACTCGTTGTTGATAGCCCAGCAGTTCTCGGTACCTGCGCACAGACCGGCCTTTTCTTCGCCGTCAACGCCGCAGTAGATGGGGATCATGGCCAGATCGTCGGGGTTCATGCCGAACGTACCGGTCAGGTTGGAGTATTCCCAGGTGCCGTTCTGATAGAACGCAGCCTTGCCCTCGCCAAATTCAGCCTCAGACTCATCGCCGGTAGCTGTTGCCAGCGCAGCGCCAGTCGTAGCGGTATCGGTGGTATAGAGGTCCCAGATCATCTTGTAGTTATCAAGATAAGCATCGGTGATCGTGGCGGGCTGTGCAGTCACGCCGTCGTCACGGAACTGGTAGTACAGCGGCATGTTGGCCAGATGGCCGGAGAAACGCCAGCTGGAGGAACCTTCAAGACCGGCAGAGGAGAAAGCGTCGAAACCCAGCTCGTCAGCTCTTGCGTGGATATCGTCAGCAACAGCCTTCAGGGACTCAAAGTCAGTGATCTCGTCGATGGAGTGGCCGGCCTGCTCGAGCAGAGCCTTGTTGACGATGATGCCAAATGCCTCATAGCAGTAGCCGATGGAGAGCGTCTGGCCATCCTCACCCTTGAGGTTGAATGCGTCAGTGGTCATCTGATCCATAATTGCGGTGCCGTCGAGCGGATAGCAGTAGTCGCCGTAGGAGTTGATGGCGCCCTGGTTGCCGCACTGGAACAGCGTCGGTGCGGAGCTCTTGTCAAG
Source organism: uncultured Oscillospiraceae bacterium (assembly GCA_934636305.1). Classification (GTDB taxonomy): domain Bacteria; phylum Bacillota; class Clostridia; order Oscillospirales; family Oscillospiraceae; genus CAG-170. Next base: position 16,769 of record CAKUAM010000023.1, on the reverse strand, counting down.
CTCAGCTGCCAGCGTCGTGTCGTACGTACCGGATGCAGCGGTGACAACCTTGACAGGAACACCAGTCTGCTCGGTGTAGGTCTTGGCGATTGCCTGCCAGGCCTCGTCAGCTTCGGGCTTGAAGTTCAGGTAGTAGACAGAGCCAGTAGCGGCCGTGTCAGCGGTGGTGTCCTGCTCGGTGTCGGCAGGTGCTTCGGTGGTGTCCGTGGTGTCCGTGGTGGTGTCAGCCGCGGGCGTCTGTTCGGTCGTCGTGGTGTCCGTCGTCTTGGATGCGCAGGCAGCCAGCCCCAGGACCATCACGAGTGCAAGCAGCATTGCAATCAGCTTTTTCATGATATTTCCTCCTGTTTGTGTTTGTTTTTGAAGTAATGGAAACGTTTCCATTTCTCATGACCATATTATACTACATTTTTTGCTTTTCAGCAATCAAAAAATGCCGCTTAAAAAAATTCAGCATTTTATATGATTTTATCCCCGTGTTTTTATGCACTATGTCCTGTTCCTGCATAGCACTTGCCTTTTCCCGCATCCTTCTGTATAATAATTTTATTTTATAAAATGAGGTTATGTCCATGAAGCTGTTCAATTACGACTCTCCGTTCTGGAGCTTTCTGAATAAAATTGCGGATCTTGTCCTGCTGAATGTCCTTTGGCTGGTTTTCTGCATCCCGATTATCACCATCGGCGCATCAACCGCCGCCATGTACCGTGTGACGCTCAACATGCACCGCGGCGAGGGCGGCGGTGTCATCAGTACCTTCTGGAACGCGTTCAAGCAGAATATTAAGCCCGGTACGCTGATTTTTCTTGTCCTGCTGGTTCCGCTGGTGCTCGTGATCTATGAGGCCTGGCTGTATCTGTCCGGGGCAATTTCGCAGTCGCTGGCCATGGGCGTTGTGTTCCTGTTCCCGTCGCTTCTGATGGCGCTCGTCACAACCTATGTCTACCCGCTCGTCGCCCAGTTTGACAACAAGCTGCTCGCTACGCTGAAAAACGCCTGTCTTCTGGCCATTGCCAATCTGCCCTGCTCGCTGCTTATGGCCCTCTTGAATCTTTCCGCGCCGCTGCTGTTTGTATTCGCCACCGGCTTCTTTTTCCGGACCGGTATCTTCTGGCTGCTGATCGGCGGCGCGTTGGTCGCATTCCTCAATACATTTTTCATCCGAAAAATTTTCAAGAAAACCTTCCATCTGGAGTAAACGCAAAGGAAAAGAGCCATTCCTGCCGGAGTGGCTCTTTTCTTTTGCATCTTTATACCGATTGTTCGCACAGCTCCCGCGCAGCGCCAAGCGGCTTCCACCCATCCGCCGTCACAAGAAACAGCCGAATGCTTCCTCCGTTGCCTCCGAGTGTCATAGTGCCTGTCAGGGTGTCCGCAGTCACTGCGAGCGCCAACAGGAGCAGTACGGCAATCCATATTGCGCTGATTCTTCTCTTTCTCTCCATCTGAACCAATCTCCAATTCAGATTTTCTTCCTTCTATCACACGTTTTTATATTTGTCCTGGTTTGCGTCAGCGGATAAGGGCGCCCGCGCTTGCCGATTATCTTGCATAGATGATCCCCACCAGGAAATATAGCAGCTTGGCCGGCAGAAGCTTGGCCAGCACGCAGAAGAATTTATACGCCAGACCAATGGTATTGACAGGCCGGTTGCCTCTGCGCGATGCCACGCGCGCAACAAACGCCCCCGCCTTTTCCGGCGTCATGCCGGTCTGCTCGTCGCGCTCCATGCCCGCGACGGACCGTGCAATGCGGCCATGATAAACATCGTCTCCTTCAAGATTCTTTTCCCGCGCCGCAGTAAAGCCCGTGCGGATATCGCCCGGCTGCACGCAGCACACCTGCACGCCGAAGGGCTTGACCTCGTTGCGAAGGGCCATGGAATAGGAATTGATGGCCGCCTTGCTGGCAGAATAGTACGCCTGGAACGGGATCGCAATCGCCCCCGCCACAGAGCTGAGATTGACAATCCTGCCATAGCCCTGCCGGCGCATAATGGGCAGCACCTGCCGGCACATACGCACCATGCCGAAGAAATTGACATCCAGCTGACGCTGCGCCGTCTGCGTGTCCGTGAACTCAACCGCACCGGAGATTCCAAAGCCAGCGTTGTTGATCAGCACATCAATATGATCCTCCTGCTGCAGGATCTGCGTGAGCGCAGCGGCAATCGTATCTTCCTTCGTCACATCCGCCACAATATGATGCAGCCCCTCTGCGCCCTGTGCGCGGCGGGAGAGTTCATAGACGGTATAGCCCTTTGTCTGCATGGCCTTTGCCGTGCAAAGGCCAATGCCGGACGTTCCGCCTGTAATGATGCAAACCTTGCTCACAGGTCATACCTCCCCAGAACCTCCGCAATGGTGTTGACTGCTTCTTCAATGAGCGCGTGCGTATGCGTCGCCATCAGGCTCGTGCGCAGCAGGCACTCGTGCGGCGCAGCTGCGGGCGGCAGGGACGAGTTGACATAGACGCCGTTTTCATACAGATCCTTGGCAATTGTCAGCGTCGGGATCGGCTCATATGTATAGATCGGAATGATCGGGATGCAGTCACCGTTGGACGGGCGCATTTTGATCTTGCGCTCCTGCAGCAGCCGGCGCATATAACGTGCGTTGTCCTGCAGATTGGTCACAATCTCCGGGTGCTTTTCCATATACCGCAGCGCGGCCAGCGCAGCAGCCGCGTTCGCCGGCGGGATAGAGGCAGAGAACATGAACGGCCGTGAGCAGTGGCGCACATAATCCGCCACCCGGGCGCTGGTCGCCATATAGCCGCCGAGCGAGGCCAGCGACTTGGAGAACGTGCCCATGTAGATATCAATCTCATCCTCCAGTCCATAATAGCTTGCCGTGCCGCGGCCGCCCTCGCCGATTACGCCAAGACCGTGCGCATCGTCGACCATCACGCGCGCGCCATATTTGCGCGCCAGCGCGCAGATCTCCGGAAGGTTGGCAATGTCGCCGCCCATGGAGAATACGCCGTCCGTCACAATCAGGCAGCCGCACGAATCGGGCACCTTCTGCAGCTTCTTCTCCAGATCTGCCATGTCATTATGCTGGAAGCGCAGCATCTTGCCATACGACAGACGGCAGCCATCATACAAGCTGGCATGATTCTCCCGGTCCATAATGACATAATCGTGCATGCCGACAATGGCGCTGATGATGCCAAGATTGGACTGGAAGCCAGTTGAGAACGTCACAACCGCATCCTTGCGCAGGAATTTTGCAAGCTCCTCCTCCAGCTCCAGATGCAGCTTCAGCGTGCCATTGAGGAACCGGGAGCCGGAGCAGCCGGAACCCAATGCGCGATACGCCTCCACCCCGGCCTCAATCACTTCGGGATTTGTTGTCAGGCCGAGATAATTGTTGGAGCCCAGCATGATCCGGCGCTTGCCCTCCATGATGACCTCGGTATCCTGCTTGGATTCCAGCGCATGAAAATAGGGATAGATCCCAAGCTCCCGCACCTCATCCTGCATATACCGCTGATAACATTTTTCAAAGATGTCCATATGTTTTTCCTCCATCAGATCAGCCCATCCAGCGCGCGCAGCACCCGATCCGCTGTCTCCAGTTCCTCCGGTGCAAACTGCTCGCGCAGCGCTGCGGCCTGCTTTTTCAGTTCTTCTTCATTTTCGTTAAAATACGCAGAAAACTTCTCTGAGACCTCCAGAACGATCTCCCTCCGGTCGCGCTCCGGCACATGCTTGGCCACATACCCCTTCGCCGCCAGCTGGTTGACCTTATAGGTAGCGTTTGGCTGCGAGATCCCGATTGTGGCGGCAAACTGCGAAATCGTCGGATGCCCCAGCAGATGGATAATATCCGCCGAAAACGCCTCCGTTGCGCTCAGGCTGCCGTCCTTTTCCCGGATGGACGCAAACAGCTGCCGATAGCAGAGCAGCCGGTATTTTCTGAAAAGCTGCGCAATGGCTTCTGAAAGCATAGCCTCGCCCCTTGATTACTTAAAATTTTTTAAATAATGCATAGTATAGTGCGTCCATCGCCGACTGTCAAGATTTTTCTGTGCAATCTGCAGGCAAATGTGCTATAATCCTTTGCACAAAGGAGGCTTACACCATGAATGTTCTTGTAATTATCGACATGCAGAAGGATTTTATCGACGGTGCGCTCGGCACCGCAGAAGCCGTTTCTGTTTTACCGAAGGTTGCCCGCCGTCTGCAGCAGGCACGCGCAGCCGGTGAGCACATCGTTTTCACGCGTGATACGCACCATGCTGACTATCTGTCCACACAGGAGGGGCGGAACCTCCCTGTGCCGCACTGTCTGGAGAACACAGACGGCTGGGAGATCGACGCGTCCTTGCCCGTGGATGCTGCTCCCGTGTTCAATAAGCCAGGCTTCGGCTCGATGGAGCTGGCCGCTTATCTGCAGACGCTGCCAGACCTGCAGCATATTGAGCTGGTCGGGCTCTGCACAGATATCTGCGTCATTTCAAACGCAATGCTCATCAAAGCTGCACTGCCGGAAATCCCAGTAGCTGTCCGCGCCGATTGCTGCGCCGGCGTTACGCCGGAAAGCCACAAAAATGCGCTGCAGGCGATGAAGATGTGTCAGATTTCCATTCTGTAAAAATCTCCATATTTTATCTTTAGGTCGATTGTAAAATGAAGTTGGACACCTAGGGTGTATCTGAATTTTATCCTTCCGATTCAAAACAGGCGCAGAGGCCAGTCGGCCTCTGCGCCTGAATTTATCAGAAAATCTCAATTTTCCCGGATCTCTTCCACACACATGGAAGTCCCATGCAAATCCATACTGCATGGCAGATTTCTTCCGCAGGACGGATTTGTGGCAGTCATTATAACGTAACTGCCATCATCGTTTACGGCAGCTTGTTCTGTCATGCTCGCTTCTGACGCGCCGCCGGAGGCATTTTCCAAATACACGAGCCTGGGCCAGCTGGCCCAGGCTCTGATTTCACGTTTTTACAGCTCTCCTGGGAACAGCGCGTCAATCGCTGCTGCCGCTGCCGCCTGTTCAGCCCGCTTCTTGCTGCTGCCGGTACCCACACCGCAGCGCCCGCCGTTGAGCAGCACCTCAACTTCGAATTTCTTATCGTGATCCGGGCCGGACTCACCGACTAGCGCATAATGCAGCACCTGATCCTTTTTCCGCTGCACCAACTCCTGCAGCGCCGTCTTATAGTCAAAATTATGCGGCTTGCCCGACGGCACATCGCAGAGAATCAGCCGGTCAATAATGCCCTTGGCCGCTTCAAAGCCGCCATCCATATAGCTTGCAGCAATGACGGACTCCATGGCGTCGGAGACAATGGAATCGCGCTTGCGGCCGCCGCCATGCTCCTCGCCATGGCCCAGCAGCAGAAAACTTCCCAGCCGGACCGTTGCGGCCGCACGGGCCAGGTTCTTTTCGCAGACCAGATCCGCGCGGATTCTTGTCAGCTCCCCTTCCGGCTTATCCGGAAAATTCCGATACAGATAATCCGCCACAACAAAGCCCAGAATCGAATCGCCCAGAAATTCCAGACGTTCATTGTCCCGCAGGCCGCGTTCGCGATTTTCATTGGCATAGGAGCTGTGCGTCAGCGCGTTTGTGAGGATCGACGGATCCTGAAACGTGTATCCCAGCCCAGCTTCGAGTTCATGCAGCATGGTTTCACTCCTTTGGTACGATCATATGCTCCATATTGGCCGCCAGCATCCCGGCGATATCGGCCTCCACAGCTCCGATTGCCTGTCGGATCGCATTGCGGATGGCCAGCGCGTCGGACGAGCCGTGCGCCTTGATTACCGGCTTATTAAGGCCAATCATCGCTGTGCCGCCAATTTCGCGGTAATCCATCTTTTTCTTAAATTCCGTAATTCCGTCCTTGCAGCAAAGCGCCGCAAGCTTGGTCAGGATATTCTTTTTGAACATCTGCTTCATCATCGCGCTCAGGAACACGGCCGTGCCTTCGATTCCCTTGAGCAGAATGTTTCCCGAAAATCCGTCGGCAACAACCACGTCCGCACCGCCCAGCGGCACATCACGCGCCTCGATATTGCCGGTAAAATTGATGCGCCCTTCTTCGCCGGCCTTCTGCAGCAGCGCATATGCCGCCTTCTGCAGCTCCCCGCCCTTGCTGTCCTCCGCACCGATATTCAAAAGCGCCACGCGCGGCTGCGCGATCTTCAGCACCTTCTCGGCATAATACGAGCCCATAAATGCAAACTGCAGCAAAAATTCCGGCGTGCAGTCCGCCGTCGCGCCGCAGTCAATCAGAACAGCCTGTCCGCCGTCCTTTGTTGGGATCTGCGGCCCCATGGCCGCACGGCGGATCCCCTTGACGCGGCGCACTGTCAGCGTTGCGGCAGACAAAAGCGCGCCGGTAGAACCGGCAGAGACAAATGCGTCGCCGCCGCCATCCTTGAGCATATGCAGTCCCACAACCATGGACGAGTCCGCCCGCTTTCTGAGCACTGCCGCAGGGTCGTCATGCATGTCTACCACATCATCCGCGTTGGCAATCTCCACCCCCTTCGGAAGTGTCTCGATCCCCTGATTTTTGAGTGCCTGCAAAATGGCCTCACCGCGACCGACCAGCACAACCTCACAGCCAAAATCGCGCGCAGCCCAAATGGCTCCCAGCGCAATCTGGTCGGGTGCGTGATCGCCGCCCATTGCGTCTACAAGAATCCTCATTTATGTATCCTCCTGCCCGGCCATCGCATCGATCAGCGCCAGCGACCGCTGCGCAATGGCAAGATTTTTATTGGCCTTTCCCTTTACCCGGTGGTCAAGCGGTGTGAGGATGCCGAAATTAACGTTCATCGGCTGGAACGAGACGACGCTTTCGTCTGAAATATAAGCAGCCAGCGCACCGATCGCCGTCTCGCGCGAAAACTCCGGCAACGGCTGGCCCTTCAGCTTTGCTGCCATTGCCGCGCCCGCCAGATAGCCGGACGCTGTGGACTCCACATACCCCTCCACGCCGGTCATCTGCCCGGCAAACGCAACCAGCGGGTCGCGCCGGTCGGCGTAATACCGGTCAAGCAGACGCGGAGAATCCAGGAAGGTATTGCGGTGCATGACGCCGTAGCGGACAAATTCCGCCTCCCGCAGCGCTGGAATCATCGAAAATACCCGCTTTTGCTCTGGGAATTTGAGATGGGTCTGGAACCCCACAATATTATAGACCGAGCCCGCTGCGTTGTCCTTGCGCAGCTGCACAACGGCATACGGCTCCCGTCCGGTTTTCGGGTCCTTCAGCCCGACAGGCTTCAGCGGCCCATAGCGCAGCGTATCCACACCGCGCCGCGCCATAACCTCCACCGGCATGCAGCCCTCAAAGACATGCTTGTCCTCAAAGCCGTGCACGGGTGCCTCCTCCGCCGTTGTAAGCGCCTCGACAAAGGCCAGATATTCCTCCTTGTCCATGGCGCAGTTGATATAATCTGCATCGCCGCGGTCATAGCGGGAGGCAAACCACGCCTTATCCATGTCAATGGAGGAAAACGTCACCAGCGGCGCAGCCGCATCAAAGAAGCTCATATACTGCTGGCCGCCAAAATAGCTCTGAATGGCCGCGCTCATGGCCTCAGAGGTCAGGGGGCCCGTTGCCACAATGACCGGGCCAGATGGAACCTCCGCTGCCTCGCCTTCTTCCACCGTGATATTCGGGTGGGAGCGGATCCGCTCCGTCACCATACGGGAAAAGCCATAGCGGTCCACAGCCAGTGCGCCGCCGGCCTCCACGCGGTTTGCCTCTGCGCAGGCAAGAATCAGGCTGTGCAGGCGGCGAAGCTCCTCCTTGAGAAGTCCCACCGCATTTTCCAGCCGATCGCCGCGCAAAGAGTTTGAGCAGACAAGCTCTGCAAAATCCGCGCAGTGGTGCGCCGGCGTCATCTTCTGCGGCTTCATCTCCACGAGCGTCACATGGATGCCGCGTTCCGCCATCTGCCAGGCAGCCTCACAGCCAGCCAATCCCGCGCCGATCACCTTCACTTCCAGCATGTCCGTTCCTTTCTGTTCCGCAGCGCTCAGAACGGAAGATCCTCCTCCGTCTGCGCTTTCTTCTTGGGTGTTGTCTTTTTTGCCGTGGTCTTTTTGGCTGCCGGCTTCTTGTCCGCCGCCTTTTTTTCTGCCGGCTTCTTGGCAGCAGCTTTCTTGGCAGCCTTCTTTTCCTCGGCCTGCTTCTGCGCCGCCTCGGCCGCCGCCTCTGCGTTGGATTCCGCCGTTGCAGTCTCGCCCGCAGACGTGGATCTGCGGCGATAGCCGCGCTTATCCTCCGGCAGGAAATTGGGGCATTCCGGATTGGCGCAGAACGGCTTCATTGCGCCCTTGCCGGAGCGCTTGAACATCGTCTGCCCACAGGCCGGGCAATCCTGATCGGTCGGCACATCCCAGGTCATAAACCCGCATGCTGCGCCGCGCTCACACGCATAATAGGCATAGCCGCGCTTACTCTTACGCTTGAGAATCGCGCTGCCGCACTTCGGGCAGCGGCCCGGCATTTTTTCTGTGATGGCCTTGGTGAACTTGCACTCCGGATAGCCCGGACAGGCCAGAAATTTGCCGAACCGACTTGTCTTGACGACAAGATTGCGCCCGCAGAGCTCACATTTCTCATCTGAGACCTCATCCGGCACCTTGAGTCTGGTATCCTTGAGCGCCTCCTCGGCGTCCAGCATTTCCTGATGGAAGCCGGTATAGAACTCCTCCAGGACATTTTTCCAGTTGCGGCTGCCGGCCTCCACCTGGTCGAGCTGCTTCTCCATGTCAGCGGTAAATTCCACGCTGATGATATTGGGAAACCGATCCATCATCAGGCCGTTGACAACCTCACCGAGCTTGGTCGGCGAAAGCTTTTTATCCGTCTTGATGACATATTCGCGGTCTTGAATTGTGGCAATGATAGCCGCATACGTAGACGGGCGTCCAACGCCCTTTTCCTCCATCGCGCGCACCAGAGACGCCTCTGTATAGCGCGCCGGGGGCTGGGTAAAATGCTGCTGCTTGTCAAAGCCGGTTGCCGTGAGCGCCTCGCCCTCGGAAAGATCCGGCAGCGGAGAATCCAGCTTCTCCTGCTCATCGTCACGGCCTTCCTCGTAAATGGCGGTAAAGCCGGAGAATTTCATGCTCTGGTGCGTGGCGCGGAACACATGCCGGCCGCATGTTGTCTCAATTGCCGTCACATCATACAGCGCATTTGCCATCTGGGAGGCAATGAACCGGCTCCAGATAAGCTTATAGAGCTTATACTGCTCCTTGGTGAGATCATGCTCTACCATCTCTGGGTACAGCGCCACATTCGACGGGCGAATTGCCTCGTGTGCGTCCTGCGCACCGGATTTTGGCTTATAGCGCCGCGGCTGGCCATCATAATAGCTCTCGCCATAGCGGCTGCGGATTACGCTGCCGGCGGCGGCAAGCGCCTCCTCGGAAATGCGCAGGGAATCTGTACGCATATACGTAATCAGACCGACAGAGCCCTCGCCGGTAATCTCCACGCCCTCATACAGCTGCTGCGCAATCATCATCGTGCGCCGCGGCGTCATGTTGAGCTTGCGGGAAGCCTCCTGCTGGAGTGTCGAGGTGATAAAGGGCGGCGCAGGTGTGCGCTTTTTCTCGGTCTTTTTGACACCCGTGACAAAAAACGGCTGATTGCCCAGTTCCTCCAGCACGGCCTGTACATCCTGCTCGCTGCCGAGCTCCCGCTTCTTGGGATCGCCATAATAATGGGCAACAAAACTGCCGGGCTTTCCATCGCGGCTCAGATTTACATCCAGTGTCCAGTATTCCTGCGGCACAAATGCGCGGATCTCATTTTCCCGATCCACAACCAGCCGCGTTGCAACCGACTGCACACGGCCCGCCGACAGGCCCTTGCGGATCTTCCGCCACAGAAGCGGACTGAGCTGATAGCCCACAATGCGGTCAAGCACGCGTCTGGCCTGCTGCGCATCGACAAGATTCTGGTCGATGGGGCGCGGGTGCTGGATCGAGTCCTGCACGACGTTGCGCGTAATTTCGTTGAAGGTCACGCGGTACGTCTCATCGTCCGGAATCGACAGCAGATACTTGAGGTGCCAGGAAATGGCCTCTCCTTCGCGGTCCGGGTCCGTTGCGAGATAGATCCGGTTGGAGCCCTTTGCTGCCTTCTGCAGCTCCGCAATGATTTCTTCCTTTCCCTTGAGCGGCTGATATTCCGGCTCAAAGTCGTGCTCAATATCGACACTCAGCGTGCTCTTGGGCAGATCCCGCAGGTGTCCCATACTGGCCTTGACTACATAGTCGGGGCCCAGATATTTTCCGATTGTTTTGGCCTTTGAGGGAGACTCCACAATGACCAGGTTCTGTTTTGCATTCGGCATAGATGCCTCCATTTTATTTTTTCGCCAGCTCATAATATCTCGCCGGCAGACGTTTGACAAAGCCCTTGACCTCCAGCAGCGTCAGTGCCGCAAGCACACGCCCGGCAGGCAGCTGCGCCGCATCGATGATCCGGTCTACCAGCTCCCGCCCCGTCTGCAGCTGGCCGATCACGGCAGCCTCATCCGCAGACAGCTGGGGTAAAATTTCCTGTACGTCAATATAAGCCCTGTTTTCCGGCTTGTCAACGGCTTTCGTGTCAGATTTTTCCGGCCTGCTGGCCGCTTCCTGCGTTTCTGCCGCCTGTTTTTCCTCCTGCGCCGAGAGCGTCAGGACACTTTTGGGCTGCCGCTGCGGCAGCTGCGGATACAGATGGACATACTCCTGCAGCACGTCCCAGCCCTCGCTGACAACGATTGCCCCCTGCCGCAGCAGCTGAATGCTGCCGGCGCAGGCCGGATTGTCCAGATTGCCGGGCAGCGCGAACACGTCACGCCCCTGCTCCAGTGCGTGGTGCGCCGTGATAAGCGCGCCGCTTTTCGCCGGTGCCTCCACCACGATCACGCCGTTGGAAAGTCCGCTCAGAATGCGGTTTCTGACCGGGAAATGCTCCGCCAGCGGCGGGGTGCCGGGTGCGTATTCACTGAGCACGCAGCCATGCACGCGCAAATCGTCAAACAATCCGCGGTTGGCTGCCGGATAGTCGACATCCACACCGCAGGCAAACACGGCAGCCGGCGGCATGCCGGAGGAAACCGCGCCGCGCAGGCTGAGCGTATCGATGCCGGCCGCGCCGCCGGACACAATCAGCGCCCCATAGCGCCCAAGCTCGTATCCCAGCCGCTTGGCCTGCAGCAGGCCATATGCCGAGGCATGGCGTGTGCCGACCATAGCCAGCACAGGCTGCGCGTCAAAATCCGGCAGAATGCCCTGATAATACAGCACCAGCGGCGAATCGTCAATATTTTTTAATCGCTGCGGGTATCCGGCGTCCTGCAGCGTCAGGATGTGGATATTTTTCCGGTAGCACTGCTGCAGGATGGTCTTTGCCTGGGCCAGATCCTTGTCCGCCAGCGAAGCGCGTGCCTCCGGCCTGAGCTCCGGCGGATAGTCGTCCGCTCCCGCGCAGTAAACCGCCTCCGGCGTGCCAAACTGCGCAAGCAGCGCATGCAGCGTCCGCGCGCCGGTATACCGGCGCTCTGCCAGCCACAGCCAATACTCCAGCATACTCCATCCTGCCTTTCCCGGATGATTTCTCTCAGCGCTTCATCTGCCACAGCACGATCGCCGCAGCAGCTGCCGCATTAAGCGATTCGCACCGGGGCGACATGGGAATGATGATCTTTTTTTCCGCCGCGTCAAACAGCTCCTGGCAAATCCCCTGCCCCTCGCTGCCGATGATCACAGCCGCCTGCGCCAGCGGCACCTGCCGCAGATCCACCGCATCGTGCGACATCGCCGTCGCCAGCAGAGGCACTGACGCTGCCCTGCACGCTTCGATGGCCTGCTGCCGCGTCATGCGCGCAGGCTGCGTGCGAAACAGCGCACCCATCGTCGCGCGCACCGTCTTGGGGTTATAGGGATCTGCGCACCCATCGAGCAGCACAACCGGCGTATCCAGCGCATCTGCCGTGCGCAGAATTGTGCCGAGATTCCCGGGATCCTGAATGCCGTCTAGCAGCAGCGTACCGGGCCGGAGCGGATTGTCCCCCGGCTGCGGCAGCGCGCAGACAAAAATCGCCCCCTGCGGCGCTTCCATCTGGGAGATGGAAGCCATGACATCCTTCGGCACACGCACAACCTGCACCCGCTCCGGCAGCGCGCAAAGCTGCACATTCTCCTCCGCGACAACCAGCTGCAGCCCGTCATACCACTTTGCCGCCTCTGCCAGCAGCTTCACACCGTCTGCGGCAAACTGCCCGCTCTTTTCACGGTGGGCGCGCGAGCACAGCAGCTTTTTCACATGCTGGAGCGTAGGGTTGTGCCGGCTTGTCACATGCTGCTCCATCACGGCTTCACCCTGGCCAGCCGCTCATTGTCGCCCAGCATCACAAGCGTCATCTCCTGCCTCAGCGGCTTATTGGCATCGAGCGTCACACGCACGTGCCCATGCTCCCGGACGGCAATGATGTTGACGCCGTATTTAGAGCGTACATCCAGCTCCCGGATGCTCTTGCCGCACCATTCGGGCGGTGTCTGCATCTCCGCAATGCCGCAGTCCGGCGAAAGCTCAATAAAATCCAGAATGCTCGACGAGGTCAGCGACTGCGCCAGCTTGATCCCGGATTCCCGCTCCGGCACAATGACGCGGTCCGCGCCCAGCTTCTCCAGCGCCCGGCGCTGCGTTTCATCCGTCGCCTTGCAGATAACCTGCGCCACCCCAAGCTCCTTGAGGTTCAGCGTGGCGACCACACTGGTGGCAAGATCGCCGCCGATCGCGACAACGGCGCAGTCATAATTGCGCACGCCGAGCGCGCGCAGCGCATCCTCGTCCCGCGCGTCGCAGACCGCCGCGCACGTGACCTTGCTCTCCAGCTTCTGAACCAGCTCCGGCCGCAGATCAATGGCCATGACCTCACTGCCAAGCTCATACAGACGCTGCGCCACCGCGTTTCCAAACCGCCCCAGTCCGACTACAATATATGTTTTTTTCATTGCTTTCATCCTCACTCAGCCTATCATGATCTTCGTTTCCGCATACCCAATGCGCTCCGAGCCGGGATCCGCCGCCATAAAGCCAACGCTGATCGTCATGATCCCAAGCCGCCCGAAAAACATGAAGATAATCAGCAGAATCTGCGACGCCGCGCAGAGTGTGCCGGTAATTCCCGTTGTCAGCCCCACCGTACAGAGCGCCGAGATCGTTTCATAAATGGCATTTTCCAGGCTGACGCCGTCCGCCACAGATAGGAATGCGCCGCCGGCCAGCGCCAGCACCAGCACCAGCACAAAAAGCGCCGTTGCGTTGGCAATGGCCCGCGCCGGGATTGTCCGGTGCATCACAGTTACATGCGTCCTGCCGCGCGCAGCCGCCCACGATGCCAGCAAAATCACGCCCACCGTGACTGTCTTGACGCCGCCCGCCGTCGAGCCGGAGGAGCCGCCAATGAACATCAGCACGTCGCTTACCGCCTTCGACACATCTGAAAGCGCATTCTGATCGATCGTGGTAAAGCCCGCCGTGCGCAGCGTCACCGACTGGAACAGCGCTGCCATCAGCTTCTGCGGCACGCTGAGCATGCCAATGGTTGCAGGGTTGTTCCACTCCAGCGCCGCAAACGCCGCCGCGCCGCCGAAAATCAGCACCGCCGTAATAAGCACGACCAGGCGCGTATAAACGCTCAGGCGTGAAAATTTCCGGTTCTTCCGCAGATCACCCCACACGGCAAAACCCAGGCCGCCGATGATGATGAGCGCCATAATGGTACCATTGACAACCGGGTCTGCAGCATACCCGCACAGACTCCCGCCCACATCCACATCGCCCAGCACATCAAAGCCAGCATTACAGAACGCCGAAACAGAATGGAATACGCCGTACCACAGCGCGCGCCCGAAGCCAAACTCCGGCAGGAACCTGAAAAACAGGATCAGAGCGCCCGCTCCCTCCACGGCGAAGGTGCCGCGCAGAATATTGCGCACCAGGCTCACAATGCCGCTGTAGCTGTCGCTGCTGAGCGCCTGCGCCAGCAGCATCCGCTGCCGCAGACCGATCTTCCGCCGCAGCGCAAAAAAGAAGATGCACGCGATGCTCATAAAGCCCAGGCCGCCCACCTGAATGAGCAGCAGGATCACCGCCTGGCCGAAGCCGCTCCAGTGCAAGCCGGTATCCACACGGATCAGGCCTGTGACGCACGTCGCCGAGGTGGCGGTAAAAAGGCTTGTCAGAAACGGCGTCGGCTCGCCGGATCTGGACGCAGCCGGCAGGCAGAGAAGCCCTGCCCCCAGCAGAATGATACCTGCAAAGGTCAGAACAATCAGCTGTCCGGGCCGCAGATTCTGAAACGGCCGGCCAAGACGCCGAAGAAAAGAGGGAACCATAGTTGGAAATTTTCTCCTTCAAGCTGGTATTATTTTTATATTATAGTCTGCGGGCGCTTTCCCGTCAAGAAAAAACGCCAGCTTCCTCTTGCCGCGCGCGGAAATTCATGGTAAACTCAGGGTATCCATTGAGAATTTCGAGAAGGAGGCCGCCTGAATGCACCGTCGTCTGATCTCTGCAGTGCTGCTCTTGCTCATCGTCCTGTCCGGCTGCGCGCCCGCAGCCACGCAGGGTGCCTCTGCCGCGCCTGTTTCCTTCCCTGCTCCCCAGCCGGAGCCTCCCGCACCTGTGCCGGAGCCGGCTGCAGAGCCGGTGTCCGCGTCCGTGTCCGTGCCCGCGCGCACGCTGACCGCCGAGGAAACAATCTGGCTCTCCGGCACGCAGGTCACGCTCTACACGGACGGCCAGCGGCAGTATCTGTCTGCGGACGCACTGGAGTGCCTCCCGCTCTGCCCGCCGCAGGCACTTATGCTCTGCGGCCTTCGCTGGTATGCGCTGGATGATGTGACCAGCACAGCTCCTTTTGTCTGGGGCACCGCTCCGGATGGCCTCCGGTACCTTGCCCGGCAGGTGGACGCCGCGCTGCCGGAGGCAGATATCTGCGTGCCGGTTCTCATGTATCACGCCACCGGCGACGAGCTCTGGGGGTATTCTGATCTTTTTGTCAGTGCCGCCTCCCTGGAGCAGCAGCTTCTTTATCTGCAGGAAAACGGCTACAGCCCCATCTGGTTCTCCGATCTTGCGCACATGGAGGAATACGAAAAGCCGGTTATTTTAACGTTTGACGACGGATATGACGATAATTACACGGTTTTGTTTCCGCTTCTGCAGAAATACCAGATGAAGGCGACCATTTTTGTCATCGGGAACGCCATGGGCCAGCCGCACAAAATGACGCGCGAGCAAGTGACGGAGCTGGCTGCCTCTGGTCTTGTCAGCATCCAGAGCCATACCTACACGCACGGCAATCTCAGCGCCATGGACGAGCAGACGCTGCGGCAGGAGATGGCGCTGTGCAACGATGCCCTTGCTGCCGCAACCGGCCAGCTTCCATATGTACTGTGCTACCCGGAGGGCAAATACAGCCATTTGACAATGGACGTTGCCAGACAGTACTATTCCTTTGCGCTGCGGATGGACGGCGGGACGTATCACACGGGCGGCGATCCCTATCAGGTTCCGCGCAGCTATATCTCGCGCCGCACCACGCTTTCCGATTACCAGTGGTATCTGCTCCCATCCGGGCAATTTGCCTGATAAGCTTCGCTGTTTTCCCGAAAAAGCAGTTGCCAAATGGCGCGCGCTGTGTTAAAATGCAGCTGATATCTGGAAAAGCGCAGATCGAGCTGTCCTGCCTCCGCAGGCCGGGTTCAGAGAGGGCGGGTTGCTGGAAACCGCCTCCCGGCGGGATCAGGGCCTTCTCTCGGGAGCTGCCGTCTGAACAGGATTTCCCAGTAGGACGCGCCGGCCGGCCACCGTTACACGGTCAAAAGCAGCGCAGATTTTCTGCGAACAGCGGGTGGTACCGCGGAAGCCTCGTCTTTCGTCCCGATTCCGGGCGGAGGGCGTTTTTTTTGCATTTTGTATTATCACGAAAAGGAGACCTTCGTTTATGAAAGAACAACTGGAAAAGATCCGGCAGGAGGCGCTCAGCGCGCTGGCCGGCGTGAACGACGCAGGCGAGCTTGACGCGCTGCGCGTGCGGTTTCTGGGCAAAAAGGGAGAGCTGACCGGCGTGCTCAAGATGATGGGCAAGCTGTCGGCAGAGGAACGCCCGGTCATGGGTCAGGCCGCGAATAATGTCCGCGCCGCCATTGAGGAAAAGATGGAGACGGTGCGCGCTGAGCTCAAGGAAAAGGCCCTGCAGGCCAGGCTCGAGGCAGAATCCATCGACGTGACCATCCCCGGCACGCCTGTCCAGCTGGGCCACCGCCACCCCATGAACAAGGCACTCGACGAGGCCAAGGATATTTTCATCTCCATGGGCTTCAAGATCCTCGATGGCCCGGAGGTTGAGCTGGCCGACTACAACTTCACCAAGCTCAATATCGCGCAGAACCATCCCTCCCGCGACCGCAGCGATACCTTCTACATTACAGACGACGAGCAGGTTCTTCTGCGCACGCAGACCAGCCCCATGCAGATCCGCGCCATGGAGGCCATCGGCCAGCCGCCGATCCGCATTCTCGCGCCCGGCCGCGTATACCGCAAGGATGAGGTTGACGCAACGCATTCGCCCATGTTCCACCAGATTGAGGGGCTTGTCATTGATAAGGGCATCACCATGGCCGATCTCAAGGGCACGCTCGAGACGCTCATCAAGGCCATGTACGGCCAGGATTCCGTTGTCCGCTTCCGCCCGCACCACTTCCCGTTCACCGAGCC